>JBIOYR010000013.1:0-81895 GCA_044870245.1 Aestuariivirgaceae bacterium
GCAGCTCAAGCGCCTCAAGCCGCTACCGCTTTCATGGGCCGATCAGCGCAGGATTCTGGGCTTCGCCGCCGTGAATTTACTGGCATTATCCCACATCACCGATCATCACTGGGCCAAAGTCTAGGACGGCAATATCGGCCAGCAGAGACGAACCGAGAATTGGCACGCCTTCGGGCGAACGAAGGCAGTCTCGCGTCCTGACTTTCCTGAAAACCACCCGCGCCAAGCCGCACAAACCAGCCTCTCTACCGGACGGCCCAAAGCAAGTGGACAGATTGGAGACTTAATGGTGGGCGATGCTGGACTCGAACCAGCGACCCCTGCGATGTGAACACAGTGCTCTACCAGCTGAGCTAATCGCCCGAGGGGAGGGGGATATAGAAGCCGATCGTCGTGCAAGTCAAGGCTCGGGGAGCGTTTGCCGGACACTCCGGAGATAGCCGGCGATCGCCGGCCAGACATGGTCCATGTGATCGACCGTGTGGTCGGGATTGAATTCCGAGACATGCCGATCGGTGTAGCCGAAGGTGACGGCGATAACCGGGACCCCGGCGGCCCGGGCGGTGAGAATATCGGTCTCGCTGTCGCCGATCATCACCGAGCCGCCGCCGGTCGCGCCGAGGCGCTCCACTGCTTCGTGGTAGGGTGCGGGGTTTGGCTTGGAGATGCCGATGGTGTCGGCGCCGATGATCGCGCCGAAACGGTGAGTCAAGCCTAGTCGGTCCATGAGCCTGAGGGAGAGTCTTTCCTGCTTGTTGGTGCAGATGCCGAGCTTGACCCCGGCAGCTTCGAGCCGGTCGAGCAGCGCCAGGGTGCCGGGGAACGGTTCGCTGTCGACCGCGATATTCTCGGTGTAGTAGGCGATGAAGGCGTCATAGAGCGAATCCACCAGATTGGCGGGAACCGGCGTCCCGGTCGCCGCGAAACCGCGTTCGATCATCCGGCGCGCACCTCTGCCGACAAAAGGACGGAGCTCTGCAACCGAAATGGCCCGCCGACCTTGTGAAGACAGCACGTGGTTGGTAGCGCGGGTGAGATCGGGAGCGGTGTCGATCAGCGTGCCGTCGAGGTCGAAAATTGCTGCAAAGGGGGCCATCTGTCGTCCTTTTGCCGGGCGTGTTACAAGCCCCCATCTTTAGGGCATTGGCGAGGAGCGAAGAAACCGCTCCCGCGGTTCAAGTCAAGGAGGCTGCCATGGACGTGCGCAGAGGCCAAGCGTTGCGTGACCGAATCAAGGACCGATCGCTGATCAAGGAGGCCTGCTACATTGGCGGAAAATGGGTGCCGGCCGGAGGTAATGCGATCGAGGTCACCAACCCGGCCGATGGCGAGGTCATCGCGGTGGTCCCTCGCTTCGGTCGGGAAGAGACCCGGCAAGCCATCGAAGCCGCCGAGCGGGCCGGGCCGGGGTGGGCAGCGAAATCCGCCAAGGATCGCGCGGTAAGCTTGCGAAAGTGGTTCAACCTGATCCTGGAAAACCAGGAGGACCTGGCCCAGATCATGACAGCCGAGCAGGGCAAGCCGCTGGCCGAGGCACGTGGCGAGGTGGTCTATGGCGCGTCGTTCATTGAGTTCTTCGCCGAGGAGGGCAAGCGCCTTTATGGCGAGACCATTCCCTCGCCATTCCCCCAGGCGCGGATCCTGGTGATCCGCCAGCCGGTCGGCGTGGTGGCGGCGATCACCCCGTGGAATTTCCCGATCGCCATGATCACCCGCAAGGCTGGGCCGGCGCTCGCCGCCGGGTGCACGATGGTGCTGAAGCCGGCTTCGGAGACACCGCTGTCGGCGCTGGCGCTGGCGGAGCTCGCCGAGCGTGCCGGCATCCCCGCGGGCGTGCTCAACGTGGTGACCGGCAGCGCGCGCGAGATCGGCGGCGAGATGACGGCCTCCCCGATTGTGCGCATGCTGACTTTCACCGGCTCGACGGCAGTCGGCAAGGTACTGCTCGAGCAATGTGCCGGGACTGTCAAAAAGGTCGGAATGGAACTCGGGGGCAATGCGCCGTTCATCGTGTTCGACGATGCCGATATCGACGCAGCGGTCACCGGGGCGATGGCCTCGAAATACCGCAATGCCGGACAGACCTGCGTGTGCGCCAACCGCATCCTGGTGCAGGACAAGGTCTACGACAAATTTGCCGAGAAGCTCTCCGCCGCCGTCGCCAAGATGAAGGTCGGACCGGGGACCGAGGAGGGCGTGACCACCGGCCCGTTGATCAATCATGCGGCGATCGAGAAGGTCGAGGAGCATGTCCAGGATGCACTCGCCAAGGGTGCCAAGCTGGTCGTCGGCGGCAAGTCGCTCGGCGGCAATTTCTACCAGCCGACCATCCTGCGCGACGTGACGAGCGACATGGCGGTGGCGCGCGAGGAGACCTTCGGCCCGGTGGCGCCGCTTTTCCGCTTCGCCACCGAGGAGGAGGCGATCGCCATGGCCAACGACACCGAGTTCGGTCTTGCCTGCTATTTCTACAGCCGTGATGTCGGCCGCATCTGGCGGGTCGGTGAGGCGTTGGAGTACGGCATCGTCGGGATCAACGAAGGAATCATCTCGACCGAGGTGGCGCCGTTTGGCGGCGTGAAGGAATCGGGCATCGGACGCGAAGGATCGCATCACGGCATGGACGAGTTCACCGAATTCAAATACATGCTGATGGGCGGATTGGCGAAGCCTTGAAACCCGCAAAGCGTCCGTGGACTTTTCGGTGAGCGGCGAGCTTGAGAAAGCGGCGGCGGCGCGGGCAGCGCTTGCCGAGGTGAAGCAGGGAACGCTCCTCGGACTCGGCACCGGCTCGACGGTCGCCGCCTTGCTTCCGTTGCTCGCCGAGCAGGTCAGGGGCGGGCTCGACATCATGGCGGTGCCGACGTCGGAAGCGACGCGGCGGCTTGCCACCTCTCTCGGAATCCGGCTCACCAGCCTCGATGAGGTCGAGACACTCGACCTCACCATCGATGGTGCCGACGAGATCGATCCCAAGCTCAATCTGATCAAGGGCGGTGGCGGAGCTCTGGTGCGTGAGAAAATCGTCGCGGCAAGCTCGCGGCGGTTGGTGATCATCGCCGATCGGTCGAAGCAGGTTGCGACGCTGGGGGCGTTTCCCCTTGCCGTCGAGATCGTGCCGTTCGGGGCCGGCGCCACGCTGCGCAAGCTTGCCCAATTGGTGTCGCAGATGAGCCGCGATGGCCGGGTCAGGTTGCGTCGGCAGCAGGGCGAGGCCGTGGTCAGCGACAATGGCAACCTCCTCGCCGACTGCAGTTTCGGAACGATCACGGATCCGGTCGCGGTCGGGCAGGCCCTGGCCGACATGCCCGGCGTGGTCGACCATGGCCTGTTTCTCGGCATGGCCGATTGCGCCTATCTCGGAACCTCGCAAGGGATCCTCACCCTTCACCGTTGAGGTCCCATAACCACGTGGAGTCCAGATGTTCTTGAAAAAGTTCGCGCTTTTACTCGCCTTCGGTGCCCTGACAGGATCGATCGCGACGGCGCAGGAGGCGCTGTCGGACAAGCGGCTCGACCTCGCCAAGCAACTCCTGAACAATAGTGACTTCCCTGGCCAGATCATGCGGGCGATCGGGCCGCAGCTCTCGCTCGATCTGACGGAGCGCTACAAGAAAGTCGGCAAGCCGGCGGAAGAGAAGGTGGTCAGCGATTTCCTCGCGGAGTTCGGCAAGGTCATGAAGGGACGTCTCGATACGGCGCTGGGCGCAGCCACCCCGGCAGTTGCCCGGGTGTTCACCGAGGAGGAGCTCGCAGCACTCGTGGAGATGTCGGGGACGCCGGTCGGAAAGAGCGCACTCGAGAAGTTTCCAAGCTATTTCGGGGCCGTGATGAGCCAGGTCGGGCCCATGTTGCAGCGGGAAGTGCCCGGCGCGATCAAGGAGACATCGGAAACCTTGAAGCAGCGCGGGATCGAGCTGCCGCAATAGTCATCGGACAATGCCATGGCCGCCTTTGACTATGACCTCATCATCATCGGCGCCGGATCGGGCGGCGTCAGGGCGGCACGCATTGCGGCGCGTCATGGCGCCAAGGTGGCGGTGGCGGAGGAGTATCGGCTCGGCGGCACATGCGTGATCCGCGGCTGCGTGCCGAAGAAGCTGCTGGTCTATGCGAGCCGCTTCGCCGATGCGTTCGAGGACTCGATCGGCTTCGGCTGGACGACCTCGGGAGTCAGCTTCGACTGGGCGACGCTGGTCGCCAACAAGGACCAGGAGATCGCGCGGCTCGAGGCCGTCTACAAACGCACGCTGGAAGCGGCTGGGGTCCACATTTTTGCTTCGCGTGCCGTGCTGCGCGACCGTCACACGGTCGTGCTCGAGGCCGAGAGGCGGGAAGTCACCGCCCGCTACATGCTGATCGCAACCGGCGCGATGCCGGTCCGCAGCGGGGCGATCGTCGGCAGCGAGCACGCCATCACGTCCAATGAAGCGTTCAATCTGAGCGCGCTGCCGGAGCGGATCGTGATCTTCGGCGGCGGCTATATCGCGGTGGAGTTCGCCGGGATCTTCAACGGTTTGGGCTCGGCGACAACGCTCGTCTATCGTGGACCGGAAATCCTGAGGGGGTTCGATGACGACCTCAGGCGCGGTGTGCGCGAGGCGATGACGCGGCGCGGCATTGAAGTGATCTGCGGGGCAGCGCTGACGTCGATCGAAGGGACGCCTGGGAAACTGAGCAGCAGGCTGACGACCGGCGAGACAATCGAGACGGACCAGGTGATGCTGGCGATGGGGCGCCGGCCCAACACGCATGGCATGGGACTCGAGACCGCAGGGGTGGTCCTCGACGCTCTAGGCGCTGTGGTGGTCGATCGCTTCTCGCAATCGAGCATCGAGAACGTGTTTGCAGTCGGCGACGTGACGAACCGGCTCAATCTCACTCCGGTGGCCATCCGCGAAGGTCATGCTTTCGCCGATACGGTGTTCGGGGGAAAGCCGATGGCGGTCGACCATCTCAACGTTCCGACCGCCGTATTCTCGCAGCCGGAGATCGGGACCGTCGGACTGAGCGAGGCGCGGGCGCGCGAGCTTTGTGCAAAGGTCGCGGTCTACAAGACGAGCTTCCGCGGCATGCAGAACACGCTGGCCGGCCGTGACGAGCGCACTATGATGAAGCTGGTGGTTGATGGCGAAAGCGGGCGCGTCGTCGGCTGTCACATTCTCGGTCCCGACGCTTCGGAATTGGCTCAGATCCTGGCAATTGCCATGAAGGCGGGCGCGACCAAGGCCGATTTCGACGCCACCGTGGCAATCCATCCGACCGCCGCCGAGGAGCTCGTCACCTTGGCTGAGCCCTGGGAGGGCGATTAGCCTGGCGGAATAAGGAAGGAAATTCAGTCGTATAGTCCTCGAGCAGGGCGGTTGCGCGATGAGCTTCAAGACCGAATTGGTCACCCATATTCCGTTCTTGAGGCGGTTCGCTCGGGCGCTGACCGGCGATCAGGTCCTTGCTGACGATCTGGTGCAGGATTGCATCGAACGGGCTCTGCGCAAGCATGAGCTGTACGATCCAGAGCGGCCGATGCGCGCCTGGCTCTACACCATTCTGCGCAATTTGCATGTCAGCGGGCGTCGGAGCGAGCTCCGGCGCGGCGCGAATATCGGACTCGACGAGATTCCGAGCGGGGCCGACGCGGTGCCGCCGCGTCAGGAGGATCGGTTGGCACTCAGTGATATTGAGGAGGCGGTTCGGCGGTTGCCGCTGGTGCAACGCGAGGTGCTGCTACTCGTGGTCCTGGAGGAGATGAGCTATCGCGATGTTGCTGAGATCACCGGTGTTCCAATCGGAACCGTCATGTCACGCCTGTCGCGCGCGCGGTCGTTCCTGCGACAGGAATTCGACGGGGATAAGGAGCCGCGATTGAGACGAGTAAAATGACAAAGCTCAGGAAAATCGATGATTGGGCGCTGAGCGCCTATGCCGATGGCGAGCTTTCCGGCGATGCGGCCGCCGAGATCGAAGCGTTGCTGCGCGAGGATCCGGAATCACAGCTCATGCTCGCCGAGCTCAAGCGCCAGAAGGCAGCGCTCAAGCAGGCCTATGATCCTGTGCTGGCCGAGACGATTCCACCGGCCATCAAGAGCATGGTGGCACGATCGCGGTTAGGCCAGTGGCGGCAGGCGGCGCGGCGGTTGATGCTGATTGGAGCGCTTGCGGCAGCCGTGGCGCTGGTCGTTCATGCAGTCGATCTACGCGAGCTGACGAGATATCAGGGGGCCGATATGGCGATCGCGGTGCGCTCGGCACATGCCGTCTATGGTAGCGAGATCAGGCACCCGGTCGAAGTGGCGGCCGATCAGCGTGACCATTTGATGACCTGGTTGTCGAAGCGTCTGGGCCAGCCGGTCAACGCCCCCGACCTCGTCCAGCAAGGCTATCAGCTCGTCGGCGGCAGGCTGCTGTCGCTCGGGGACAAGCCGGCGGCCTATTTCATGTATGAAAATGCCAGGAAGCAGCGGATGTCGCTCTATATCATGGCCAATCCGGAGCACCGCGACACGGCGTTCCGGATTGAAGAGGCGGACGGTATCATGACCTGCTACTGGCTGGACGGGCCGCTGGGCTATGCGCTCGCCGGCGAGATGTCGCGGGCCGAGATGGAGCCGATCGCCCATGCGGTCTATGAGGCGCTCGACCGGACTTAGGTCATCTCGCTAATCGAGAACCTGAAAATGTGCCTCGGTCGGCTGGCGGCTGTTGATCGCCAGGATGTCCTGCGGACAAGCCGACATGGCGCAGATGCTGTCCAGCTCGGCGCGGAACACCACATAATCACCAGGCTTGGACAAGGCGGGCTCGAAGGCCAGGCTGCCGTTCTGCTCCCACGGGATGTTCATGAACAGGTTTAGCGAGGCCGGCGTATAGGGGATGTAGATCCCAAGCTCGTACAGGCCGGCATGGAGATTGTCACGGCAATTGTCGTGATAATCGTTGCAGCCGAGGAGTCCGTAGCGCTCATTGTCGCAGGGCGCCATCACCGTGTCGTGGCGTCCTGGCGAGGTGTCATGCTCAAGGGTGAGGATGGGCCGTCGATGGTTGGTGTACATCTTGTCGCCGACAACCGGATAGAGCCTGGTCCAGGTGGCGCGGCAATGCTCCATGCCGAGATATTCATTCGTCTGGCCGGCAACGAATGCCCAGAAGTCGACCACCTGGGTGCCGTGTGTATTGATGATCTTGATAGCCTGACCCTTGGCCAACCGGGTTGCCTTGCCGCGCCTGGCGGGTATCACCTGCAACTCTGTCATTGTCTTGCTGTCCTCCTCTTGGGCCTCGCCAGTAGGCATGGGTAACAGAGGGCAGGCAAGAGTTTCGTCAAGGGCGGTTCGGTGCAGGTTTCTGGAGCAGTTGCTCGCGCAGCTCGCGGAGAAAGTTCGCGTTGTCGACGATCATCTTGCGCAATGCTCTCATCTCTTCATCATGCTTCGTGTCGCGTTCTGCGATGATTTGGGCGACGTCAAAGCCCACGCCGAGGGCGTCGATATTGAGAGCGCGCACGGCGAGAAGGAGGGACAAGACGGCGGCCGTGGCAGCAAAGGCGCTCCAGATGATGAGCTTGCGCAGCGGATCGATTGCTTCGTGCACGGTTCTGGTCAGCTCCGCTCGGTCGGGCATCGCGTCGAGGCGCTGAAAGATCAAGGCGAGCTTGCCATCGATCTTCGCCTCGAGGGTTTCGAGTCGTGCATCGAAAAGCTGGTGAGTCTCCTCCGTGGCGTTCATTGTCGCGGTCCTCGGTCATCGAGAATCTTGAATACCCTCATAGGTAGTGAAATGTCAACGAAGACGCAACAAACAGTTGGTGCTCAGGCCCTGCGCACGGCGGCAGCCGTTTCGCAGGATCGGCTGTGGCAGTCACTCGAGGCAATGGCGGCGATCGGCGGCCTCGACAATGGCGGCGTCACGCGGCAGGCGCTTACGGCCGAGGACATCGCCGCGCGGGCGCTGCTGATCGGCTGGGCACGCAAGCTCGGGCTCGAGGTCAGCGTCGATGACGCAGCAAATCTGTTCCTGCGGCGGCCAGGGCAGGTGCCGCAAGCCCTGCCGGTTCTGGCCGGCAGTCATATGGACAGCCAACCGGCCGGCGGACGGTTCGACGGCATCTATGGAGTGCTTGCCGCCTTCGAGGTGATGCAGGCACTCAATGATGCCGGCGTCGTGACGCGCCGCCCGGTCGATGTCGTTGCCTGGACCAATGAAGAGGGCGGGCGGTTCGAGCGGAGCTGCACCGGCTCATCGGTGTGGGCCGGAAAGATCCCACTCGCGGCATTTCTCGATGATATCGGCAGCGACGGGGTCCGATTCGCCGATGCATTGGCAGAGACTTTGGCGGCGACCCCCGATCTGCCGCGACGGCCGCTGCACTGGCCGGCTTACGCGTATGTGGAGCCGCATATCGAGCAAGGCCCGGTGCTGGAACGCCAGGGCATCGACATTGCAGCGGTGACAGGCATCCAAGGTGTCCGCTGGATGCGCATCGAGGTCGAGGGCATCGCCGGCCATGCCGGCACCACGCCGGCTGCCCATCGGCGGGATGCGCTGCAGGCGGCGGTGCGCGCCATCACCTGGCTCAACGGCCTGATGGAGGACCCGAAGGACCTGACACGGTTCACTGTCGGCCGGGTGGTCGTCGAGCCGAACTCGCCCAACACCATCCCGCAGAAGGTGACCTTCACCATCGACTTCCGCCATCCCGATTCCGCCGAGCTCAAAAGGCGCGGCAGCGCCATCGAGCGGGCGGTGACCGAGGCCGTCAAGCCCTGCACCGCCACCATCGTGACGACATCGGAGATGAGCCCCACCCCGTTCGACGGGCCCGTCCCGTCATTGATCGAGGATGCTGCAGCGGCGCTTGGCCTCAAGGCGACACGACTCCCTTCCGGGGCGTTCCACGATGCACTCTATGCAGCAAGCGTTTGCCCGGCGGGCATGCTGTTCATTCCGTGCCGCGACGGCGTAAGCCACAGTCCGGACGAATATTCGACGCCGGGACAATGCGCTGCGGGAGCCAGGGTGCTGGCCGCGACCGTGGTGGAGCTCGCCAACCGGGAGTAGCGATCGCGAAATCGCTAATAGCGCTACTCTCCATGCGCCACTCGCTCTATAACCCGCCCGAAACGAGAGCTTGTGATGAACGACACCCCAGCGCTTGGCGACTATTCGGCGACCCTGTTTCTGCCTAAGACCGATTTCCCGATGCGGGCGGGATTGCCCCAGCGGGAACCGGCGATCCTGGCGCGCTGGGAAGCCATCGATCTCTATCGGGCCCTCAGGCGGGACGCGGCAGGCCGGCCGAAATATGTGCTTCATGACGGGCCGCCCTATGCCAATGCCAATATCCATATCGGGACCGGTCTCAACAAGATCCTGAAGGATGTGGTGGTTCGCTCCTTCCAGATGCGCGGCCATGACGCGAATTACGTGCCGGGCTGGGACTGCCACGGCCTGCCGATCGAATGGAAGATCGAGGAGGAGTATCGCGCCAAAGGCAAGGACAAGGATGCGGTGCCGGTCAACGAGTTCCGCCGGCAGTGTCGCGAGTTTGCGGCGCGCTGGATCAAGGTTCAAGCCGCGGAGTTCAAGCGGTTGGGCGTCGTCGGCGATTTCGACGACCCCTATACGACGATGAGTTTCCACGCCGAGGCGCGGATTGCCGGCGAGCTCATGAAGTTCGCGATGTCGGGCCAGCTCTATCGCGGCTCGAAGCCGGTCATGTGGTCGGTGGTCGAGAAGACGGCGCTGGCAGAGGCGGAGATCGAGTATCAGGACTATCAGTCCGATACGGTCTGGGTGAAGTTTCCGATCGATGGCGTCGACGAACCGCTGACCGGCGCTTCGGTGGTGATCTGGACCACCACGCCCTGGACGATCCCGGGCAATCGTGCCGTCGCCTTTTCGCCAACCATCGCCTATGGGCTCTACGAAGTGACCGCTTCGCCCGAGGGCAATTGGGCCAAGGTCGGCGAGCGGCTTGTCATTGCCGATGCGCTGGCCGAGGAGGTGTTCAAGGCGGCGCGAGTGGAGGGTTTCGAGCGGCTGCGCACCGTCGCACCAGACGACATCCGCATCTTGCGGCTGCGCCATCCGCTGTCCGGCCTGGGTTACGATTTCACGGTGCCGGTGTTCGCCGGCGAGCATGTCACAGCCGATGCCGGCACCGGGTTCGTTCACACCGCGCCGGGTCATGGGCGGGAGGACTTCGATCTGTGGATGGACAATGCCCGCTGGCTCAAGGAACAGGGGATCGATACTGCAATCCCCTTCACCGTCGATGCCGATGGCGTGTTCACGGCCGCAGCGCCTGGGTTCGAGGGACGGCGGGTGATCACCGCCAAGGGCGAGAAGGGCGATGCCAACCAGGCGGTGATCGAGCGGTTGGTCGCTGCCGGCATGCTGATCGCGCGTGGCCGCCTCAAGCACCAATATCCTCATTCCTGGCGGTCGAAGAAGCCGGTGATCTTCCGCAACACACCGCAATGGTTCGTTCATATGGATCGCGATCTCGGCGATGGCACGACGCTGAGGCAGCGCGCGCTCAGGGCGGTCGACGAGACTCGCTTCGTGCCGCAGGCGGGGCAGAACCGGCTGCGCTCCATGGTCGAAGGCCGTCCCGACTGGGTGCTGTCGCGCCAGCGCGCCTGGGGCGTGCCGATCACCGTGTTCGTTCATCGCGAGACCGGCGAGGTGCTGCGCGATCAGGCAGTGAACGAGCGGATCATTGCCGCCTTCGAGGCGGAGGGAGCGGATGCCTGGTTCGCCGAGGGTGCGGCCGAGCGCTTTCTTGGCGGCCTTGTCGCCAACCGAGCGGATTATGAGCAGGTCATGGATATTCTCGATGTGTGGTTCGACTCCGGCTCGACCCATGCATTCGTGCTGGAGGACCGCGATGATCTGCGATGGCCGGCCGAGCTCTATCTCGAGGGCTCCGACCAGCATCGCGGCTGGTTCCAATCTTCGCTGCTCGAATCCTGCGGCACCCGCGGGCGGGCCCCCTATGACACGGTGCTGACCCATGGCTTCGTCGTGGACGAAGAGGGCCGGAAGATGTCGAAGTCCCTCGGCAACGCGGTGACGCCCCAGGAGGTCATCGCCCAGTCGGGTGCCGACATTCTGCGCCTCTGGGTGGTCTCGTCCGACTATGCCGAGGACCTCAGGATCGGCCCCGAGATCCTCAAGAACACTGTCGAGTCCTATCGCAAGATCCGCAACACGCTGCGCTGGATGCTCGGGACGCTCGCGCATTTCACGCGGTTTGATGTGGTGGACGATGCCGCGATGCCGGAGCTCGAACGGTTCATCCTGTCGCGGCTCGGCGGCCTCGATGAGGAGGTCCATGCCGCCTATGACGCCTTCGACTTCAAGCGCATCACCGCAGCCTTGAGCAATTTCATGACGGTGGAGCTCTCGGCCTATTATTTCGACATCCGCAAGGACGCGCTCTATTGCGATCCGATCTCGAGCGTCAAGCGCCGGGCGGCACTGACGGTGATCGACCGGCTGTTCGACCGGTTGGTCATATGGCTGGCGCCGCTTCTCCCCTTCACCATGGAGGAGGCCTGGGGTCATCGCCACGGCGAGGACGCCGCCTCGGTGCATCTGACTCAATTTCCGCCGACGCCGCGAAGCTGGCGCGACGCGGCGCTGGAGCGCAAATGGGAAGAGGTGTGGCGGGTGCGTTCGGTGATCACCGGGGCTCTCGAGCGCGAACGAGCCAGCAAGCGGATCGGCTCCTCGCTCGAGGCGGCACCAGTGGTCCATGTCTCCGATGACGCGCTCCTTGCCGCCTTGGACGGTGTCGATCTCGCGGAGATTGCCATCACCTCGGCCGCCGAGGTCGTGTCCGGCGATGGTCCTGCCGATGCCTTCCGATTGCCCGAAATTGCCGGTGTTGCCGTGATGCCGCGTCTGGCGCTCGGCCGCAAATGCGCCCGGTCATGGAAGATCTCGGAAGAGGTCGGCAGCGATGCCGAGTTCCCGGATGTCACGCCGCGCGATGCCGCGGCGCTGCGCGAGTGGACGGCGGCGCGGCGAATCACTCAGGCATGACGATGCGGCTGCGGCTCTGGGGCAGGCTCTCGCCAATCGGGCTTGCCTTTGCGGTGCTCACCTTCGCCTTCGACCAGTCGCACAAGGCCTTCATGCTGCACAGCTTGCGAATCGCCGAGCGGCAGCCGGTCGAGGTGATGCCATTCTTCGACCTCGTCCTGGTGTGGAATCGCGGGGTGTCCTATGGCTGGTTGGCGCAACATACGGCGTTTGGGCGATTCGGCCTGGTGGCATTGTCGCTTGCTGCGTCATTTGCGCTGTGGATATGGCTCGCCCGCACCGAGCGGCCGTTGACGGCGGCGGCGCTCGGCCTGGTCATTGGCGGGGCATTGGGAAATGCGCTGGACCGGCTGGTCTATGGTGCGGTCGCCGACTTTTTCCTCCTGCACTGGCGAGGGTTCGACTGGTACGTCTTCAACATCGCCGATCTGGCAATCGTTGCGGGAGTGGGGCTGCTGCTGTATGAGTCGTGGAGCGAGGATGCGCGACGGCGCGCGTGATCGGGGTCACGCTTTCGCCCCATTGGGCTGGCACGACCGGGGGGCTGCCGGGCGGATTCGGGGCGGAGCGCGAGGGGAGTATATCGCGATGTCTGCTTTACTGCGTGTGGCGGCTGCGCTCTGCCTATTGGTGTTTGTCGGCGGCTGCAGCGAGACGTCCTTCCAGGATGTCTTCGGCGCTGGCAAGGATGCGCCCGACGAGACCCAGGTGCGGACCAACCAGGCGCTGGTCCTGCCGCCCGATCTCGCCCTCAAGGCGCCCGGCACCGGAACGCCCCCGCCCCCACCACCGCCGCCAGTTCAGGTGGCTTCGACAGCGACGGTGCAGCCGCCCAATTACGGTGCGCCGGCGCCCGGCACCACCACTGCCAGCCTGGCTCCGGCAGCTCCAGCGACGGCGACTGCGCCGGCTGCTCCAGGCGCCGCGCCCGCCACTGCAGCGACACCCGGTGCCGCCCCGGCAAAGCCGGTGGCCAGCCAGGACGTCTATGAGCGTTACGGCATTTCCCGCAACAAGCCGGATGGCACGCCCAAGAAGCCGGCGGAGCTGCGAGAAGAGCTGCGTCAGAAATATATCGAGATGCAGCGGGCCAAAAATCCCAATTACGGCACCGTCCTCAATATGGGAGGCGTGTGGTCCGATCAGTGAATCATGACGGCCTCCTCCCCCTTGGAGGGGAGGAACAAGCGGTGGGTTACGAAAAGTTCAGTAGCGCCGGATGACGGCGCGGGGCAGGTTCCCTGGCCCTGAACAAAGTTTAACCCATCCTGGAGAATGCCATGCGCAATGCCGCCTGCCCGCCGCCACGGCTGAAGCAGCTCACGGTTGCCCTTGCCGCGCTTGCGGCCGTTGCCATGTCCGCGGCTCCAGAGGCACGAGCGCTCAATATCGAGGTCGCCCGCTATACTCTGGGCAATGGCATGCAGGTGGTGGTGATTCCGGACCGGCGGGCGCCGGTCGTCACCCAGATGGTATGGTACAAGGTCGGGGCAGCCGACGAGCCTCAGGGCAAGGCCGGCATCGCGCATTTTCTCGAGCATCTGATGTTCAAGGGCACGCCGCAGGTTCCGGCGGGAGAGTTCTCGCGAATCGTGCGTCGGCATGGTGGCGAGGACAATGCCTTCACCAGCCAGGACTTCACCGCCTACTACCAGCGAATCGCCAAGGACCGGCTCGATCTCGTCATGGGGCTCGAGGCCGACCGGATGCGCAATCTGCAGCTCACCGACCAGGCCGTGCTGCCGGAGCGCGAGGTCATCAAGGAGGAGCGGCGGCAGAGGACCGACAACGACCCCGCCAACCGGCTCGGCGAGCAACTCGACGCCGCGCTCTATCTGGCGCATCCCTATGGCAAGCCGGTGATCGGCTGGATGTCGGAGATGTCGCAGCTCAATCGCGACGATGCGATCGCCTTCTATCGTCTGCACTATACGCCGTCCAATGCCGTGCTGGTCGTTGCCGGCGATGTCGATCCCGGCGAGGTGAAGGCGCTTGCCGACAAGCACTTCGGCGTGCTGCCCAACAGCGCGCAGCCGCAGCCCAGGATCCGCACCAGCGAGCCCGAGCCGGTGGCATCGCGGCGCGTCACGCTTGCCGATCCGCGGGTCGCCACGCCGCTGATCCAGCGCAGCTATCTCGCGCCGAGCTACCGCACTGCCAAGCCGGGTGAGGCGGAAGCTCTCGAGGTGCTCGCGGAAGTGCTGGGTGGAAACTCCACGAGCCGGCTCTATCGCAGCCTGGTCGTCAACCAGCAGGTCGCGGCACAGGCGGGCGCGAGCTATTCGGGCGAGAACCTCGATTCGGGAAATTTCGTGATCTATGCGACGCCGGTGCCGGGCGGGACCAACGAGGCGGCTGAGGCGGCGCTCGACAGCGAGCTTGACCGGCTGGCTCGCGAGGGCAGCAGCGAGGAGGAGGTCGCCCGCGCCAGGAACCGGCTGCTCGCCGATACGGTCTATTCGCTCGACAGCCAGTTCCGCCTCGCCTACCTGTTCGGGGCAGCGCTGACCTCCGGCCGGACCGTCGAGGATGTCCTCGCCTGGGACGAGCGGGTTCGCAAGGTGACCAAGGAAGACGTCGACCGGGTGGCGCGCGCGGTGCTGCAGCTCAACCGCTCGGTCACCGGCGTTCTGATCAAATCGCCCGGCGGGGCGGACGCCAAGGTCGCCAATTGAGCCTCCCTCGGAGTGAATCCATGCTGTCCATTCACCTGACAACCTCCAGCATCCTGCGAGTGCTCATGCTCTGTGCGGCAACCCTCGTCGGCGCGGCCACGGTCGGCGCCTCCTCGGCCCATGCGATCACCATTCAAGAGGTCAAGTCGAAGGGCGGCATCACCGCCTGGCTGGTCGAGGAGCATGCGATCCCGCTGATCGCCATGAGCTTCTCCTTCGAGGGCGGCTCGGCGGCCGATCCGGTCGACAAGCCGGGTCTCGCCCACTTCCTCTCCGGCATGCTCGACGAAGGTGCGGGCGAGCTTGATTCCAATGCCTTCCAGACCCGCGAGGACGACCTCGCGATGAAGCTTTCCTTCGATACGGGTCTCGACAATTTCAGCGGCTCGCTGCAGACGCTGACCGCCAATCGGGCCGGCGCGTTCGATCTCCTGCGGCTCGCGCTCACCTCGCCGCGCTTCGACGCGGCGCCGCTCGAGAAGGTGCGACGGCAGATCCTTCTGTCGGTGAAGGGCGATGCCGAGGATCCGGAAGCGATCGCCGGCGACGTCTGGATGCATGCGGCCTTTGGCGCCCACCCCTACGCCCGCGACGACAAGGGCACCGTCGAGGCGGTCAATACGGTGACGGGGGAGGACCTCAGGCATTTGAGCAAGCGCCTGTTCACGCGCGAAGGCCTGAAGATCGCGGTTGTCGGCGATATCGGTGCCGATGAGCTGGCGGTGATGCTCGACCAGGTTTTCGGCGACCTGCCGGAGCGGTCGAGCATGCCGAAGATCGCCGAAACCGCCGTCCAGCACGGGCCGCTGGTGAAGATCGTCGATCGCGATATTCCGCAAAGCGTCATCCAGTTCGGCCTGCCGGGCATCAAGCGCAAGGACCCGGATTTCATGGCGGCCTATGTCATGAACTTCATCCTTGGCGAGGGCGGCTTCGGCTCGCGGCTGATGGAAGAGGTCCGCGAGAAGCGCGGGCTGACCTATGGCATCTCGACCGGTCTCTATCCGATGGAGCGGTCGGCGGCCTTTGTCGGCAATGTCTCGACCGTCAATGAGCGGGCCGGCGAAACGATCGAGGTGACCAAGCGCGAGATCGCGCGCATGGCGGCAGAAGGGCCGAACGAGCAGGAGCTTGCCGAGGCCAAGACCTATATCACCGGCTCCTATCCGCTGCGCTTCGATTCGAGCCGCAAGATCGCCGCGCAGCTGCTGTCGATCCAGGAGCAGGAGCTCGGGATCGACTATGTCAACAAGCGCAATTCCCTGGTCGAGGCGGTGAGCATCGACGATGTGCGGCGGGTCGCCAAGCGCCTGCTGCGGGTCGATGACCTGATCATCACCATCGTCGGCCGCCCCAAGGACGTCGCTGCGGTCCCGAAGAGCTGAGGCAGCAGGCAGTAGGCAGTTCCCCGATGCTCTATCGCCAGGACATCTCCGGCGTGCTGGCCGAGACCATCGGCGATCGCGGGGTCAAGCCGCGCCAACTCGATGAGACTCTCGCCCGGGCCGACGCCGCTCTCGACACGCTGCGGCAGTGGCATCGCGAGGACAGCCTGCCGCTGCTCAGACTGCCGAAGCGGCGCGATGATCTCGAGCAATGCGGCAAGGCTGCCGCGACGCTTGCCAAGGGAGCGCGCGACATCCTGATCCTCGGCACCGGCGGGTCGAGCCTCGGAGCGCAGGCGCTGGCGCAGCTCGCCGGCTATCGGGTGCCGGGACTGAGGCCGTTCGGCACCGGCGCGAACGAGGTGCGCTATCATTTCTTCGACAATCTCGATCAGACCACGATGGCCGAGGCCTTCAAGACGCTCGATCTCGGGCGGACCTCGGCGTTCGCCGTGTCGAAGTCGGGCGGCACGCCGGAAACGCTGGTGCAGCTGCTGCTCGTGCTCGAGGCTTTCACCAAGGCGGGGATCGATCCGGCCCGGCGGCTGGTGGCGTTGACCGAACCGGGATCGCCGGAGAAGAACGCCTTCCGCATGCTGGCGGAACGCCATGGGCTCGAGGTGCTCGACCATGATCCGCGGATCGGCGGACGCTATTCGGTCCTGTCCAATGTCGGGATCGTGCCGGCCATGCTGATGGGGCTCGATCCGGTGGCGCTGCGACAGGGGGCGGCGCAGGTGATCGATCCCATCATCGAGGGGGCCAAGGCATCGGAGGTCGCGCCCGCCCTCGGCGCCGCCGCCATCTTCGCAGCCGACCGGGCGAGCCGGCTCAACGGTGTCATTTTAATGCCTTACAGCGACCGTCTCCGTCTGTTTTCGGCTTGGTTTGCGCAATTATGGGCCGAGAGCCTCGGCAAGGGGGGCCAGGGGAGCCAGCCGGTGGCCGCCGCCGGGCCGGTCGACCAGCACAGCCAGATGCAACTTTTCCTCGATGGCCCGAACGACAAGCTGCTGACCATCGTCAGCATCGCCACGGCCGGCAGGGGTCCGAAAATCCCGCGCCGCTACGGCAAGTCGCCGCTCCTTTCCTATCTTGCCGGCCATGCCGTCGGCGATCTCACCGCGGCCCAGGCCAGGGCGACGCGCGAAACTTTTGTGCGTAACGGCCGCCCGGTGCGGACAATTCATGCCGAGAGGCTTGACGAGAAGGTCATGGGCGCGCTTCTCATGCATTTCATGATCGAGACGATCGTCATGGGGCTGATTGCCGGTGTCGACCCGTTCGATCAGCCGGCGGTGGAGCAGGGCAAGGTCCTGACGCGCGAATATCTCGCTGCCATGTCGGAGGCCTGATTGCGCATCCGCCGGCTGCCGGAAGGGCTCGTCAACCGCATCGCCGCCGGCGAGGTGGTGGAGCGGCCGGCGAGCGTCGTCAAGGAGCTGGTCGAGAATGCGCTCGACGCCGGGGCGCGGCACATCGATGTCGTGTTCCATGGCGGCGGCAGGACGCTGATCCGGGTCAGCGACGATGGCTCGGGGATGGATGCCGAGGAGCTCGATCTCGCGGTCGAGCGCCATGCCACCTCGAAGCTTGCCGACGAGGCGTTGATCCGCATCACCACGCTCGGCTTCCGCGGCGAGGCGCTGCCGTCGATCGGCGCGGTGGCCCGGCTCAGGATCGTATCGCGGCCTGAGGGTGGGCCCGATGCCCATGAGATCCGCATCGAGGCCGGGGCCAAGGACAAGGTGCGGCCGGCGGCGCGCGGGCGCGGCAGCGAGGTCGAGGTGCGCGACCTGTTCCATGCGGTGCCGGCCCGGCTGAAATTCCTCAAGGCGGAGCGCAGCGAAACGGCGGAGGCCGCCGATATGGTGCGGCGGCTTGCCATGGCGCATCCGGAGGTGGCCTTCACCTTCACCGCCGCCGGCGGCCAGCTCGTCGATCTGGCGCAGCAGTCGATGGAGCAGCGGATCGGCGCGATCATGGGCCGCGAGTTCATGGCGAGCGCGGTCGCCCTGGATGAGGAACGCGAAGGCCTGCGGCTCACCGGCCATGCTGGCCTGCCGACCTATCATCGGCCGCAGGCGTCGCATCTCTATCTGTTCGTCAATGGCCGGCCGGTGCGCGACCGGCTGATGGCGGGGGCGGTGCGGGGGGCCTATGCCGATCTCATGATGCGCGGCCGCTACCCGGCAGCCTGCCTGTTCATCGGCTGCCCGCCGGAGATGGTCGACGTCAATGTGCACCCCGCCAAGGCCGAGGTCCGCTTCCGCGATGGCGGACTCGTCCGTTCACTGATCATCGGGTCGATCCGGCAGGCGATCGCCGCCGGCGGACCGCGCAGCACGGCGCGGCTTACCGTGGGGACGCTCGGCGCGATGCGGCCGATGGCCTTCGCGGCAGGCGAGGCACGGTTTGGCGCGGCGCTGCTGGCATCGGCGCCGCTCGCCGGCTTCGCCGAGGAACCGGAGCCGTTCATCGGCTTCGGCGAGCCGGAAGCGGATCACGCGCCGCGTGTCGCGCCGCCCGAGGAGGGCTTGGTTGACCGGCCGCTCGGCGCGGCGCGGGCGCAGCTGCACGAGACCTACATCCTCGCCCAGACCCGCGGCGGCATGGTGATCGTCGATGCCCATGCGGCGCATGAGCGGCTGACGCTCGAGAGGCTGAAGGCGGAGCGCGCCGCCCGCGGCATCGTCCGCCAGCCCTTGCTGGTGCCCGAGGTCATTGATCTCGAGCCGTTCGCCGCCGAGTGCCTGGCAGGCGATGCCGCGCTGCTGGCCGAGGCCGGGCTCACGCTCGAGCGCTTCGGGACGGGTGCGGTGATCGTGCGCGAGGTTCCGGCCATGCTTGCCGGCCGCGGCATTGCCGATCTCGTCAAGGACCTCGCCAGCGACAGCATGGCGGGCGAGCAGGGACGCTCGCTGGCCGAGCGGCTCGACCGGGTGCTTGCCACCGTCGCCTGCCACGGCTCGGTGCGCGCCGGGCGGCGGCTCAATCTCGCCGAGATGGACGCGCTGTTGCGCGAGATGGAGCGCACGCCGAACAGCGGCCAGTGCAATCACGGGCGGCCGACCTTCGTCGAGCTGAAGCTTGGCGATCTGGAGCGGTTGTTCGGGCGGAAGTAGGCAGTAGGCAGTAGGCAGTAGGCAGTAGGCAGTAGGGGAGAACTCCGGTCACTGCCTATTGCCTATTGCCCACTGCCTCTTTTGCGCTTGACACCGGGCGCTGTTCACGGTATGTTCCTCAACACTCCCGGAATGGGGTCCGGGGCCTGGCGCGGTTCTGAAGCGCGCATTCCTCCGCAACACACTTCACCGACATCGTCACCGCCAGGGGCAGGGCCTCATGGCCTCTTCACCGCGGTCGGGCGACGACGAAAGGCTAGATGGTGCTCTAATCCCATGGCAGTGACACCGAAGAAGCGCATCACCTTCCGCAGCCGGCTCAATGCGATCCGGCGCACCCGTCAGCTCGTCTCCGACCAGATCGACGTCATCGACCGCTCGACGCCCGACGGGTCGGCGCCGCCGGGCGAGATGGTGGCGGCGCTCACGCTCGGCGTCACCGGCTATATTGGCGGGCGGTCGGTTGAGAAGGTGTTCGGGAAGAGCTGAGCCCTCCATTCATCGATCGTTCACAATCACGGTGGCAGTACACTCACCACTTGCGGATGCAAAAGTGAGACCGATGCGACGAGTGAGGACGATAGCGGCCCTGGCCGTCGCGTCGATGCTTGCCTTCGGCCCGGCTGCCACCCCGGCGGCGGCCCAGGAATCCGGCGATGCCAAGATCATTCCGCCGTCTGTGGTCTACCGGATCGTGAAGGAGTATGCTCCCGGTGCAACCGTGCTGCGCGTGACGCTGCAGCCGGAGACGCAGATCTATGCGGTCCGGCTCAGAAGCGGCAACACGGTGCGGCGGCTGCTCATCGATGGCAAGAGCGGTCGCATCGTCGGGGAATGAGACGGGGCCCAGGGCCGCCGCTCGCATAACGCAAGTGACCGGAACCATGCGACTGCTCGTTGTAGAGGATGATCCTGATCTCAACCGTCAGCTCGTCACGGCGCTGACCGATGCCGGCTATGCCGTCGACACCGCCAGCGACGGCGAGGAGGGCCACTATCTCGGCGAGACCGAGCCCTATGATGCGGTGATCCTCGATCTCGGCCTGCCGGTGATGGACGGGGTGTCAATCCTCGAGTCGTGGCGCCGCGAGGGCCGCAAGATGCCGGTGCTGATCCTCACCGCCCGCGACCGCTGGAGCGACAAGGTGGCGGGATTCGATGCGGGTGCGGACGATTATGTGTCGAAGCCGTTCCATATGGAGGAGGTGCTGGCGCGGGTTCGGGCGCTGCTCAGGCGCAGCGCCGGCCATGCGTCGAGCGAGATCGGCTGCGGGCCCTTGCGGCTCGACACCAAGGCGGCGCGGGTGTCGGTCGACGGCCAGGCGGTCAAGCTCACCTCGCTCGAGTTCCGATTGCTCGCCTATCTGATGCATCACAAGGGCCGGGTGGTGTCGCGCACCGAGCTCGTCGAGCATCTCTACGACCAGGATTTCGATCGCGACTCCAACACCATCGAGGTGTTCATCGGGCGCCTGCGCAAGAAGCTCGGCGTCGACGTGCTGCGGACCATCCGAGGGCTTGGTTACTGCATCACCGAGCCGGATGATGCATCCTAGCTCGCTGGCGTTCCGGCTGACGGTCTCGGCAGCGATCGTCAGCCTCGTGCTTCTGGTATCGGCGGGACTTCTCCTCTCCTATCTCTTCCAGGTCACGATCGAGCGCAATTTCGACGCGCGGCTGCAGGCGGTGCTCGACGGGCTCTTGGCCAATGTCGAGGTCAACGAGGATGGCGCGCCGGTGGTGCTCGGGGCGATCGCCGATACGCGCTTCAAGCTGCCGCTGTCGGGCTGGTACTGGCAGGTGTCGGCGCTCGACGGGCGGCCGGAACACGAGCTTGTCTCGGAGTCGCTGCTCGACAACCGGCTCCGGGCGCCCGATCCGGCCATCCGGGTGCGCGACGATGCGGGGCTCGCCCGCTTCTACCTGATCGATCAGAGCGGGACGCAGCTGCGCGGCATCGAGCAGCGCTTCACGCTGTTCGGCGGCAAGCAGCAATTCTCCTTTCTGGTGGCCGGCAATTTCGACGAGCTGAAGCGCGAGATCGCCGCCTTCACCCAGACGCTGTGGGCGGTGCTGGCGGTGCTTGGCATGGGGCTCCTGGTGGCGATCCTGGTGCAGGTGCGCTTCGGCCTCAGGCCGCTCAGGCGCCTCCAGGACGAGCTGTCGGCGATCCGCAGCGGAGCGCAGGAGCGGCTCGCCGGGCGCTATCCGGTCGAGATCGAGCCGGTGTCGAACGAGCTCAACCTGTTGCTCCAGTCGAACACCGAGATCGTCGATCGGGCGCGCACCCAGGTCGGCAATCTGGCGCATGCGCTGAAGACGCCGCTCAGCGTGCTGAGCAACGAGGCGCGCATCCATGGCGGCGAGCTCGGCCACAAGGTGGGCGAGCAGGCGGCGATCATGAGCGAGCAGGTGAGCATGTATCTCGATCGGGCGCGGCGGGCGGCGCGGGCATCGTCGCTCGGTGCCGCCACCGAGGTCTGCGATGTCGTCGAGGCGCTGGCGCGGACGCTGAAGCGGATCCATTTCGAGCGCGGCATGGATTGCGCGGTGGCATGTCCGGTGGGGCTCAAGTTCCGCGGCGAGCGGCAGGATCTCGAGGAGATGCTCGGCAATCTGCTCGACAATGCGTTCAAATGGGCAAGGAAGCGGATCGATGTCGAGGTGACGGCGGTGCGCGGCGACGATCAGGGGCGGCACTGGCTCAGGGTGAAGGTCGGCGACGACGGGCCGGGGCTGCCGGTGGAAAAGCGGGCCGACGCGCTGAAGCGCGGCCAGCGGCTCGACGAGACGAAGCCGGGCTCGGGGCTCGGGCTCAACATCGTCAACGAGACGGCGACGATGTATGGCGGATCGGTGAGCCTCGACCGCTCGCCGCTGGGCGGGCTCTTGGCGACGCTGCAGCTGCCGGCGGTTTAGGAACATAGGCAGTAGGCAGTAGGCAGTAGGCAGTAGGCAGTAGGCAGTAGGCAGTAGGCAGTAGGGAAGGTCTCCGAGCACTGCCTATTTGCCTAATGCCTACTGCCTTTCTTCGCGCTCCAATAGGTCGCGACCTCACCACTGACTTGCCACAATGTCCGCCATCATTCCCGCCCGGGGAAAGAGCGGATGACGATCCTCGGAAAGCCGAGATCTCTGACGGTCCATGTCGCGCTGGCGTTCGCCGTGCTGTTCGCGGTGCTGGCCGCGGCGCTGATCGGCTTCTCCACGCTGTCGAGCCGGGCGCTGGTGCTCGACGCGGCGCGCAAGCTCGCCGATGCGCGGCTCGATCTCCTGGCCGGCGAGACCCAGGCGAAATTCGAGCGGATCGAGCTCGCGGTGCAGGCGATCGCCGGCGACCGGCGCATCGGCGATCCGGCGACGCTGATCGCCGACCATCGGCTGCTGCTCGGCTATTTCAACGATCTTCCGGATCTCGACGGCGTCTATGTCGGCTATCCGAGCGGCGCGTTCTTCCATGTGGTGTCGCCGGCACGCAGCGACGCCTGGGCGCGCACCCTCGGCGCGCCTGCCGATGCGGCTTACGCGATCCGGCTGATCGGCGCCGACCCGGACGGGTCGCGACAGTCGATCTGGTCGTTCTACGATGCCGACGGCAAGGCGATCGGCCAAAGCGCGGCGACCACCGCCAATTACGATCCGCGGCTTCGGCCATGGTACCGCAAGGCGATGGAGGCGAGCGGCATCGCCTGGACGCCGTCCTACGTGTTCGCCACCACGCGCGAGGTCGGCCTCACCATGTCGCTGGCGGCGGTCCGCGCCGAAGGCGTGGTGGTCGGCGCCGACGTCACCCTGACCAGGCTCGGCGAGATGCTCGACCGGCAGAAGATCTCGCCCACCACCAGGGTGGTGCTGTTCGATGGCCGCGGCCGGCTCATCGCCTTCTCGGGCATGGCGGCAGATGCCTTCGACGATGCTCCGTCCTCGGACGGAAAGCGCATCGGCCCGACCATCCGGCAGGATGGCGACAAGATCCTCGCCGCGGTGTTCAACGCGGTCGAGCGCGACGGGTCGGGGGCGAGCTTCGGGCCGGCGATCGCCAATAACAACGAACGCTATGTGATCGCCGCGAAGCCGGTCAATGCGTCGACCCAGCAGCTTCATGCGGTGATGGGAGCGCCGGTCGAGGAGCTGATGAGCGAGGTGACGCGCCACAGCCGCAAGGCCTGGCTGGTGTCGGCGCTGATCGCGCTGATGAGCCTCCCCGTCATCTATTTCGTGGCGCAGCTGATCGCCCGGCCGCTCAACGAGCTGTCGCTCGAGGCCAAGAAGCTCAAGAGCTTCAATCTCGCCGAGCCGCTGACCACCCGCTCGCGGATCCGCGAGGTGCAGCGCCTCGCCGACGCCATGCGGGCGGCCAAGGCGGGCCTGCAGACCTTCGGTCTCTATGTGCCGAAGGAGCTGGTGCGCCAGGTGCTCGCCTCCGGCGTCGAGCCGAGTCTCGGGGGAGAGGAACGCGACCTGACGATCATGTTCCTCGACCTCGACGGCTTCACCAGCTTTGCCGAGAACAGCACGCCCGACGAGATCACCCAGCTCCTCTCCGACTTCTTCTCGCTCGCCTCGCAGGAGATCGCCAAGGGCGGCGGCTGCGTCGACAAATTCATCGGCGACGGCATCATGGCGATCTGGAATGCGCCGGTGCTGACCCCCGACCATGCGATGCGCGCCTGCCAATGCGCGCTCAACATCCAGACCCGCCTCGGCCAGGCCAATGCGGTCAGACGCGCGAGCAACCTGCCGCCGCTCAAGGCGCGCATCGGCATTCATTCGGGACCGGCGGTGATCGGCAATGTCGGCTCGGCCGACCGGCTGGAATATACGGCGATCGGCGATGCGGTGAACATCGCGGCGCGGCTCGAGGCGCTGAACAAGGAGCTCGACACGCAGATCCTGGTGAGCGGCGAGGTGGCCCAGCGGGTGCGCGGCCGGCTCGTCGTGGTGGCGAAGGGCCGCTCCGCGCTCAAGGGCCGCATGGGGCGGGTCGAGGTCCATGCGCTGCGCGGCGGACCGGCAGCCGGCAGAGACGATCAGTACACAGAGGAAAAGGTCTCGGAGGCGAGCCGGGCCGTTGGATGACCCCTAAGCCGCCGCCCCGCTCTCCAGCATCGGGATGCCGCGCTCGCGATAGGGGGTGCGGCCATAAAAGGCGCGGTAGCATTTGGAGAAATGCGACGGCGAGGAGAAGCCGCAGGCAAGCGCCACATTGATCACCGACATCTCGGTCTGCAGCAGCAGCGAGCGCGCCTTCTTCAGCCGGAGCTCGAGATAATAGCGCTTGGGCGAGCGGTCGAGATAACGGCGGAACAGCCGCTCGAGCTGGCGGGTCGACAGGCCGGCGCGCTTGGCCAGCAGGCTCGGCGACAGCGGCTCCTCGAGATTCTGCTCCATCTGGTCGATGATGCCGACGAGCTTGGGATGGCGGGCGCCGATGCGGGCGGGGAGCGACATGCGCTGGTGCTCGCTGTGGTGCCGGATCGGCGAGTGCAGCACCAGCTCGGCGACGGCGGCGGCAAGCTCGGAGCCGTGCTGGCTGGCGATCAGCGCCAGCATCATGTCGAGCGCCGAGGTGCCGCCGGCGCTGGTGAAGCGGTCGCGATCGATCTCGAACAGGCTGCCGGTGATGTCGAGCTCGGGGAAGGCCTCGCCGAAGCCCGGCAGGTTCTCCCAATGGATGGTGCAGCGATAGCCGTCGAGCACCCCGGCCTCGGCCAGGAGATGGGCGCCGGTGCACAGCGCCCCGATGTCGGTGCCGCGGCGCGCCGCCCGGCGCAGCCAGTTGATCAGTCGACGATCCATATGGTGCTGGACGTTGATGCCGCCGCAGACCAGCACCGGCGCATGCTCGGGGATCGCCTCGAGATCGCCATCGGCCATGATCTGCAGGCCGTTCGACGCCCTGACCGGTCCGCCATCGGGCGAATGCATGGTCCAGACATAGAGCTCCTTCTCGGCCTGGCGGTTGGCGAGGCGCAAAGGCTCGATCGCCGAGGTCACCGGCATCATGGTGAAGTCGGGGATGAGAACGAGCGCGATGCGCTGGGGGAGCGAGCGGGGCTTGTCGCCGAACATGACGGTCGAAACTCACCAAAAGGAGTAAGCGAATTCGCGACATTACATATGCCAAAAGCGGCATGGTCCGACAAGTGAAGTCGCAATTTCGGGGATCGATGCCGGTTCCGCCTGCGCGGGATTCCTCGGTTTGAGGCGAAGAGGGGCGGCAACGCTCTCCCATCAGGAACAAACCGATGCTGACCAAGCCGCTCGCCTATGCCGCCATCGATCAAGTCCCGGATTTCCTGAGCAGGATGTCGGTCGAGATCACGGCGAAGCAGGCGGACAAGCTGCCGCTCATCGCCTCGCGGATGCGGCCCGGCGCGGAAGTATTCGTGGCGCTGATCGATCCGGGCGATCTCGAAGGCCAGATTGCAGCGGTCGGGGCGATCCACGCCCATGGGTTGCGCCCCGTTCCGCATGTGCCGGCGCGCTTCGTGCGCGACCGCGACGATCTTGCGCGGCGGCTCGCGGCCTTTGCCGCGAAGGGCAGGGTGGAGCGAATTTTGGTGCTGGGGGGCGGCGCCAAGCATCCGCTCGGCAGCTACAAGGCGGCGATCGAGCTGCTCGAGACCGGGCTGCTGCAGGCCAACGGCATCGCCGGCTTCGGCATGGCCGGCCATCCGGAAGGCAATGCCGACATCACCTCGACGCTGGGCGAGGCGACGCTGATCGAGGCGCTCAAGGTCAAGCAGGCCTATGCGAGCGACCACGGGCTCAAGGCCTTCATCGCGACGCAGTTCCTGTTCGCCGCCGAGCCGGTGGCGGCGTGGGCCGAGACACTGAAAGCCCATGGCATCGCGCTGCCGATCGCGGTCGGCGTGCCGGGACCGGCCACCATCAAGACGCTGGTGCGCTATGCCCAGATGTGCGGCGTCGGCCAGTCGGCGCGGTTCATCCGCAAGCAGGCGCTGAATGTGAGCAAGCTCCTGACGGTCAACGCGCCCGATGCCTTCGTCGCCGATCTCGCCCGCCTCGCCGGGGAGCGGCCGGAGCTCCACATCGCGCGGCCGCATTTCTATCCGTTCGGCGGGTTCGACAAGCTGTTCGATTGGGTGGGGAGGCAGTAGGCAGCAGGCAGCAGGCAGCAGGGAAGGTCGCCGATCACTGCCTATTTGCCTAATGCCTACTGCCTAACGTCTCTCCCCCACAGCACCACTCGCGACTCCGGCCTCGCCGCCGTCTCGAGGAACTGCCGCACATGGGGGCCGACGCTGCGGAAGACGTAGAGGTCGAGGATCTCGGGCCTGTCGCTCACCACATGCACCATCGCGGCGAGCTCGGCGAAGCTCAGGCGGCGCACCGTTCCGGCGCGATAGTCCGTATGCGTCAGATCGGCGGAGGCGCCCTTCATCACCACCTCGCGGGCGCCGAGGCCGGTGATGCGGAAGATGGCGCGGGCATCGGAGAGATCGACCACCAGCGCATGGTGATCGGCGAGCGCCGCCTCAAGCCGCTCGGTCAGCGGCGCGGCCTCATCATAGGGGAGGGTGATCAACCATTGATCGAGCGACAGCCACAGGACCGTGGTCGAGCCTTTGGTGGCGGAGCTGCGCGGCGCGAGCGGCAGATCGAGGCCGAGCACGGAGCGGACGACATCGCGGAATTCGGGCACGGAAGGATCGCCCTTGAGGTCGATCATGCCGCGGTCGTGCAATTCCTCGATGACGATCTCAGACATTCTGGCGCTCGCCTTGCGGGTCGTAGAAGACGGGACTGACGATCGAGGCCTTGACGAGCCTGCCGCCTTCGAGCGGGAAGGTCAGCGTCTCGCCCATGCGGCTGCGACCGTTCTCGATCAGCGCCATGGCGATCGAGCGCTCGAGGGTCGGGCTCAGATAGCTCGATGTGACATGGCCGATCGTCGTCATCGGCTTGGCGTCGGTATCGCGAACCGCATGGGCGCCGTCGGGCAGCACCAGCTTCGGGTCCTCGGTCAGGAGGCCGACCAGCTCCTTGCGGCCCGAGGCGCGCAGATAGGCCTGGTCGAGCGAGCGCTTGCCGATGAAGTCGCGCTTCGTCTTCGACACCAGCCCGTCGAGCCCGACATCGCGCGGCGTCACGGTGCCGTCGGTCTCGTCGCCGACCACGATATAGCCCTTCTCGGCACGCAGCACATGCAGCGCCTCGGTGCCATAGGCGGTGATGCCGTGAGGCGCCCCGGCATCGAGCAGCGCCTGCCACAGCCTCATGCCGTCGCGGGCATTGACGGCGATCTCGAAGCTGAGCTCGCCGGAGAAGCTGATGCGGAAGATCCGTACACGGAAACCGCCGAGGCGGCCTTGCCGCCAGGACATGAAGGGGAAGCCTGCGGGATCGAGGTCAATATCGCTCGGGCCGGTGGCCTTCAGCGCTTCGAGCACGGCGCGGGCCTGAGGTCCGGCGACGGCGAACTGGGCCCATTGCTCGCTCACCGGGGTGACCAGCACCTTAAGCTCCGGCCATTCGGTCTGCAGCCATTCCTCGAGCCAGGCGGCGATGCGGTCGGCGCCGCCCGAGGTGCTGTGCATCAGGAAGTGATCATCGGCGAGGCGGGCGGTGACGCCGTCGTCGATGATGAAGCCGAGCTCGTTGAGCATCAGCCCGTAGCGACAGCGCCCGACCTTCAGCGTCGAGAAGCTATTGGTGTAGACGCGGTCGAGAAAACTCGCCGCGTCCTTGCCCTTGATCTCGATCTTGCCGAGCGTCGAGGCATCGAGCAGGCCGACGTTGCGGCGCACGGCGAGGATCTCGCGGGTGATCGCCTCGGCTTTGGACTCGCCGGATCTGGGATAGCAATAGGCGCGCCGCCATTGGCCGACCGGCTCCCATGCCGCTCCTTGCGCGACGTGCCAGTCATGGGCCGGGGTGCGGCGAATGCCAAGAAACAGCGGGCCCTTCGAGGCACCGGCGATGGTGCCGAAGGTGAGCGGCGTGAAGGGCGGGCGGAAGGTGGTGGTGCCGATCTCGGGGATCGGTCGGCCGGTCGCCTCCGACAGCACTCCCAAGCCGACGATGCTCGAGGTCTTGCCCTGGTCGCTCGCCATGCCCCAGGTGGTGTAGCGCTTGGTGTGCTCGACGGAGGAATAGCCCTCGCGCTGCGCCAGCTCGAGATCGGCGACGGTGACGTCGTTCTGGAAGTCGACGAAGTGCTTGTGCCCGTCATGATAATGGCCGCTGGCCGGCGAGAGCCAGAGCGGCTCGATCGCACCCTGGCGGCGGGGCCTCGCTTTCGGTGCGGCGCTGCCGGATGTGGCGGGCCGGCCGAGCGCCCGTGCCGCTGCCTCGGCGCCGGCGATCGCGCCCTCGGCGACCGCCTGCTCGCGATCGAAGGTGCCGTTGGCGGCGCCGACCGCCCACAGTCGGTCATGATGGCGGTCGGGCCGGAAGGCGTGGATCCGGGTGTCGTAGCGAAGCTTGCCGCCATTGTGGCACCACAGATGGACCGCCGGGTTGAAGCCGCCGGAGACGGCGACATGGTCGCAGGGGAGCTTCTCCTCGCGCAACGGTCGGCTCATGCCCGGCCGGTAGGCGGTGATGCGCACCGCCTCGATGGACTGGCCGCCCAAGGTGGTCTCGACGCCGGACACGGCATGACCGAGCATGACGGGGATGCCCGCGCGGCGCGCCTCGTCGATGAGCTCGCTTTCAGGATCGGCGCGGCTGTCGATGATCGTGACCTCGCCGGCGCCAGCGCGCTTGATCAGGAGGGCGGTGCGGTAGGCTTCGTCATTGTTGGTGAAGACGACGCCGCGGCCGCCCGGCGCCACCGCATGGCGGGCGAGATAGCCGCGCACGGCCTCGGCCAGCATGATCCCCGGCCGGTCGTTGTTGGCGAAGGCGATCGGGCGCTCGATGGCGCCGGTCGCCAGGATCACTTCCCTGGCGCGCAGCTTCCACAGGCGCTGGCGCGGCCCCTCGCCGGTCAGGCGCTCGGCGAGCAGGAGATAGTTGTGATGGAAATGCGCCATCGCGGTGGTGCGGGTGAGCACCATGACATCGGCAGGGGCCTTGATGTCGATATCGCCGTCGTAAAGGTCGCCGACGCCGCCGAGACGCGGCGCCGCCTCGGCGAGGATTACCCGGGCGCCGGCCGCGGCTGCCGCTTCAGCGGCGGCAAGCCCGCTTGCCCCGCCGCCGACCACCAGCACGTCGCAGTCGACGCGAATCTGTTCGTATACGGAGGGATCGCGGCCGGTCGGAGCGCGGCCGAGGCCGGCGGCGCGGCGGATCAGCGGCTCATAGAGATGGTGCCAGAAGCTCCGCGGCCATTTGAAGGTCTTGTAATAGAAGCCGCCGGGGATGAAGCGGGAGTACAGGTCGTTGACCTGGCCGATGTCGAAGGCAAGGCTCGGCCAGCGATTCTGGCTCACTGTCTGAAGACCGTCCTGAAGCTCGACCTGGGTCGCCTGCAGATTGGGCTCATGCGCCGACCCGAGGCCGACGCCGACCAGCGCGTTCATCTCCTCGGATCCCAAGCCGACGATGCCGCGCGGCCGGTGATATTTGAAGCTGCGGCCGATCAGCCGCTGGCCGTTGGCGAGCAAGGCCGAGGCGAGAGTGTCGCCGGCGAAGCCTGAAAGACGACGGCGGTCGAAGGTGAAGGCGACGGGCGCGTTGCGATCGATCAGCCGGCCGATGCCCGGAGCCTCGGGCAGGCGGTGGGGGACTGTCCGGGTCATGTCGCGGGCGGCTCCTCGCGGATGCCGTAGGTGGCGAGGAAATCCATGGTCACGGTGTCGCGGATGGCGTTGAACCACTTGCCGCAACCGCGGTCGCAGCGCCAGCGCTCATGATGGGGGCCACGCTCGTTCTTGCGCATGAAGAGATAGTCGCGCTGCTCGGCGTCCTCGATGCGGTCGGGATGGTCGGAGGCGGGGCGCTTGACATGAGCCTCGCCGCCATAGTGGAAGTCGGTCTCGTCGCCTTCGACACCGCAGATGGGGCATTTGATCTGGAGCATGCTCGCTCCCTTTCAATGTGCCACCGCGGCGGCGACGCTTTCATCGATGAAGCGGCCTTCGAGGAAGCGGTTCAGTCCAAAGGGTTCGGCGATCGGATGCGGACGGTCGTTGGCGATGGTGTCGGCGAAGACGAAGCCCGAGCCCGGGATCGACTTGAAGCCGCCGGTGCCCCAGCCGCAATTGACATAGAGGCCCTCGACATCGGTCTTGCCGATGATCGGCGAGCGGTCGCCGGTCATGTCGACGACGCCGCCCCACATTCTGAGCATGCGCAGCCGCGAGATGATCGGGAAGGTCTCGACGAGCGCCGTCACAGTGTGCTGGATCGAGGGGAAGGAGCCGCGCTGGGAATAGCTGTTGTAGGGGTCGGTGCCGCCGCCGATGACGAGCTCGCCCTTGTCGGACTGGCTGATATAGCCATGGACGGTGTTGGCCATGATGACGCAGTCGAGCACAGGCTTGATCGGCTCGGAGACCAGCGCCTGCAGGCAGAGGCTCTCGATCGGCATGCGCAGGCCCGCCATCGCCATCAGGAGCGAGCTGTTGCCGGCGACGACGATGGCGATCTTGCGGGTGCGGATATGGCCCCTCGTGGTGTCGAGGCCGGTGACCCGATTGCCGTCGCGCGAGATGCCGGTGACCTCGCAATTCTGGATGATGTCGACGCCCCGCGCATCGGCGGCCCTGGCGTAGCCCCAGGCAACGGCGTCATGGCGGCCGGTGCCGCCGCGCGGCTGCCAATAGGCGCCGAGGATCGGATAGCGGGCGTCCTTGTCGTCATTGATGATCGGCACGAGGCGCTTGACCTCGGGGGCCGAGATCATCCGGCAGTCGAGCCCGGCGATGCGGTTGGCATGGGCGGTGCGGCGGAAGGCGCGCAGCTCGTGCTCGGTCTGGCACAGCATCATGACGCCGCGCGGCGAGAACATCATGTTGAAGTCGAGCTCCTGCGAGAGGTCCTCATAGAGCGAGCGCGCCAGCTCGTAGATCCTGATCGAGGGGTCCTGCAGATAGTTGGAGCGGATGATGGTGGTGTTGCGGCCGGTGTTGCCGCCCCCGAGCCAGCCCTTCTCGAGAACGGCGATGTTGGCGAGGCCATGATTCCTGGCGAGGTAGTAGGCGGTGGCGAGGCCGTGGCCGCCGGCGCCGACGATCACCACGTCATAGGCGGGCTTGGGCTCCGGGCTGCGCCAGGCCTTGCCCCAGTCGCGATGACCGGAGAGCGCGTTGCGGACGAGCGAGAACACCGAATAGCGGCTCATCGCCGCTACTTAGCATTGCGCCGAGCACGGCGCATCGAGATTGCGACCTCGCTTCGGGAAACTGCGACACCCTTGCAATTTACCTCGCACCGCCTGAAGTTCTGCCGATGCTCGTCTGGCTTCCCGCATTGCTGATGACCGCCGCGGTTCTCGCTGCGCTGCTGCTGCCGCTGGTGCGGCGCACCGCCAGCGATGCGGCCGCGCCGGAATCGGCCCATGACCTTGCGGTCTATCGCGACCAGCTGGCCGAATTGTCGCGCGACGAAACGCTCGGGCGGATCGCGGCCGGCGAGGCCGAGGCGGCGCGCAACGAGATCATGCGGCGCATGCTCGAGGCGCAAGCGCGCCAGCAGCAGGCGGCAGCCCCGGCGGTGGCCGGGTCGGAAAGCCGCCGGCGGGTCGCGGCGGCAGCCGCGGTGGTGCTGCCGCTCGCAGCGCTCCTCGCCTATGCGGCGACGGGCCGCCCGGACCTGCCGGGGAGCCCGGCGGCAAGCCGGCTTGCGCATGCGGTGGAGACGGGCGACTTTCCCGCCATGGTGGCCAAGGTCGAGCAGCATCTGGCGAAGCACCCCGACGATGCCGAGGGCTGGCTCGTCATCGCGCCGGCCTATCGCCGGCTCGGCCGTCCCGACGATGCGGCGGATGCCTATGCCCAGGCGATCCGGCTGGGCAAAAGCTCGCCGGGGCTGATCGCCGATTATGGCGAGGCGCTGATGCTGGCCAATGGCGGGCTCATCTCGGCGGAGGCGCGGCAGGCCTTTGCCGAGGCGCTGAAGCAGGATGCGACCTCCGCCAAGGCGCTGTTCTATCTCAATCTGGCGGACGGCCAGGAAGGCAAGCGCGAGCAGGCGCTCAAAGGTTTCCGCGACATGCTGGCGAGCGCGCCGCAGGATGCGCCATGGCGGCAGGCGGTCGAGGCTCAGATCGCCGAGCTCGAGCAGACGCCGGCTGAGCGCGAGGCGATGATCCGCGGCATGGTCGAGAGCCTCGACCGGCGGCTCAAGCAGGAGGGCGGCGATGTCGAGGGCTGGATGCGGCTCGCCCGCTCGCGCATGGTGCTGGGCGAGCGCGACAAGGCGGTGAAGGCGCTCGATGCGGCGGCGGAGCGGTTCCGCGGCGATGCCAAGGCGATGGATGCGATTTCGGGGCTGAGGAAGGAGCTGGGGCTGTGAAAGAGAAGGCAGTAGGCATTAGGCAGGTAGGCAGTGAGGGGGAGCTCTTCCCGACTGCCCATTGCCTACTGCCTACTGCCTATGAGTCTCCGCCCAGTCTCCAGGGGGTGCCAACGGTGGAGCGGCGATGACCCGCAAGCAGCAGCGCGCCACATTGCTGGCGGCGGGTCTGGCGCTGATCGGCGTCGCGGCGGGGCTGGTGCTCTATGCGCTCAACGATTCGATCGTGTTCTTCTACACGCCGTCCGAGGCGCTGACGAGGAACATTGCCGAAGGCCAGCGCTTCCGGCTCGGCGGGCTCGTCGAGAAGGGCTCGCTCAAGCATGGCGGCGACCAGGAGGTGAGCTTCACCGTCACCGATACCGACAAGGCGATGGCGGTCACCTATCACGGCCAGCTTCCCGATCTCTTCCGCGAAGGGCAGGGGGTGGTCGCCGAAGGCAGGCTCGGCCCGGGCGGCGTGTTCAAGGCCGACACGGTGCTCGCCAAGCATGACGAGACCTACATGCCCAAGGAAGTCGCCGATGCGCTTAAGGCCAAGGGCGTGTGGAAGGAGGGTGAGAGGCCATGACGGGCGAGCTCGGACATGTGGCGCTGGTGCTGGCGCTGGCGGCGGCGCTCTACCAGACGAGCGTGCCGCTCTATGGCGCGGCGGTGGGCGATCTCCGGCTGATGCAGGCGGCGGTGCCGGCGGCGCTCACCCAGCTCGTGCTGATCGCCGTCGCCTTCGCGGCGCTGACCTTGGCCTACGTCAATTCCGATTTCTCGATCGCCAATGTCTATGCCAATTCCCACACCGCCAAGCCGCTGATCTACAAGATCTCGGGCGTGTGGGGAAATCATGAAGGCTCGATGGTGCTGTGGGTGCTGATCCTGGCGCTCAACGGCGCGGCGGTGGCGCTCGCCGGCGACAACCTGCCGCCGGCCTTGCGGGCGCGGGTGCTGGCGGTGCAGGGCTCGATCGCGGTGGCGTTCCTGCTGTTCATCATCGTCGCCTCGAACCCGTTCGAGCGGCTCGACCCGGCGCCGATCGAAGGGCGCGGGCTCAACCCGCTGCTGCAGGACCCGGCGCTCGCCTTTCATCCGCCGTTCCTCTATGCCGGCTATGTCGGGCTGTCGATTGCCTTCTCCTTCGCGGTGGCAGCACTTCTCGAAGGCAAGGTCGATGCCGCCTGGGCGCGGTGGGTCCGGCCGTGGACGCTTGCCGCCTGGATGTTCCTCACCATCGGCATCGCCATGGGATCGTGGTGGGCCTATTACGAGCTCGGCTGGGGCGGCTTCTGGTTCTGGGACCCGGTGGAGAACGCCTCCTTCATGCCGTGGCTCATCGCGACGGCGCTGCTCCATTCGGCGATCGTCGTCGAGAAGCGCAATGCGCTGAAAGTGTGGACGGTGCTGCTCGCCATCCTCGCCTTCTCGCTGTCGCTGGTCGGCACCTTCCTGGTGCGCTCGGGCGTGCTCACCTCGGTCCATGCCTTCGCCGTCGATCCGGCGCGCGGGGTGTTCATCCTCGGCATTCTCGGCTTCTTCATCGGCGGGGCGCTGATGCTCTATGCCGTCAGGGCCTCGAGCCTCAAGCCCGGCGGGCTGTTCCAGCCGATCAGCCGCGAGGGGGCGCTCGTCCTCAACAATGTCGTGCTCGGCGCGGCGGCGGCGGCGGTGTTCATCGGCACGCTCTATCCGCTGGCGCTCGAGGCGCTGAGCGGCGACAAGATCTCGGTCGGGCCGCCCTATTTCAACCTGACCTTCGTGCCGCTGATCCTGCCGCTGCTGCTCATCGTGCCGCTCGGGCCGCTGATGCCGTGGAAGCGCTCCGATCTCAAAGGGGTCATGCAGCGGCTCGGCGCGGCGGCGGCGATCGCGCTCCTGATCGGGATCGCGACCTTTGCGATCCATAACCGCGGCCCGTGGCTTGCGCCCTTCGGCATGGCGCTCGGCGCCTGGCTGATCGCCGGCAGTCTCACCGAGCTGGTCGAGCGCTCAGGGCTCGGCCGCATCGAAGTGGCGGCGGCGCTCAGGCGGTTGGCCGGCCTGCCGGGCGCGAGCTTCGGCACGGTGCTCGCCCATGCCGGCCTTGGCGTTCTCATCATCGGGATCGTCGGGGTGACCGCCTGGCGCGAGGAGCGGATCGCGGTGATGAAGCCGGGCGATCAGGTGAACCTCGCCGGCCTCGCAATCGTCTTTCAGGGTGCGACGCCGTTCACCGGCCCCAATTACACGGCCGAGCGCGGCCGCTTCGTGGTGATGGAGAGCGGACGCGAGATCTCCACGCTGGCGCCGGAGAAGCGCCAGTTCCAGCCTGGCCGGCAGGTGACGAGCGAGGTCGGGCTGCAGCAGTTCCCGAGCGGTGATCTCTATATCGTGATGGGCGAGGGGAGGAGCGATGGCGGGCGCTCGGTCAGGATCTATTTCAACCCGCTGGCGAGCCTGATCTGGATCGGCGCGCTCATCATGTTCATCGGCGGCGCGGTGTCGCTCACCGACCGGCGCTACCGCATCGGCGCACCCAGGCTCAGATCCCGTCCCGCAGTTCAGCCGGTCGAGCAGGGCTGATGCGGCGACTTTGTGCGATCGTGCTTTTCCTGCTGCTCACGACGATGGCGGCGCGAGCGGTCGAGCCCGACGAGATGCTGTCCGATCCAAGGCTCGAAGCGCGGGCGCGGGCGCTGTCGGGCGAGCTCAGGTGCCTGGTCTGCCAGAACCAGTCGATCGACGAATCGGATGCGCCGCTCGCCAAGGACCTCCGGCTGCTGATCCGCGAGCGGCTCAAGGCCGGGGCGAGCGATTCGCAGGTGCGCGACTTCATGGTGGAGCGCTACGGCGATTTCGTCCTGCTCCGGCCGCGCTTCGCGCCGGAGACCCTGCTGCTCTGGGTTACGCCCTTCGCGCTGCTGCTCGCCGGCCTCATTTTCGCCATCAGGGCGGGACGGCGAAGAACGCCCGCGGCCGCCGCCGAGGCGCCGTTGACGGAGGAGGAGAGGCGGAAATTGGAGGAGCTAGGGCGGGAGGCGCAAGAGAGAAAGGCAATAGGCATTAGGCATTAGGTCGTCACCGAGGTCTTCACTACTGCCTACTGCCTAACGGCCTACTGCCTTCCATTAACAACATTTCATCCGGCCGAAAGATCGCGGTAAGCCGATCGTACCTATCTTTGCTCATGTCAGATCAACCCCACCAGGGAACGCAAGAATGAGCAAACTCCTTCCCACCTCGCGCCGGCGGACCGTTTCCGCCCTGGCGATTGCCGGGCTCCTCGGCGCAACGTCGCTGGCCACCATCACTGCCTTCGACCATCCGACGCCAGCCATTGCCCAGACCGCCTTTACGCGCGCGCCGGCCGAAGGGTTCGGCGATCTGGTCGAGAAGGTGATGCCGGCGGTGGTGAGCGTCGAGGCGAAGCTCGGGGTCCAGACCTCGTCCAACATCCAGGGCGACGAGGATGACGAGGGCAACGACAGCGGCCCGCAATTCTCCATGCCGGACCTGCCGCCCGACAGCCCGTTCCGCCAGTTCTTCGAGCAGTTCCCGCGGCGCGGCTTCGGTGGCCAGCCCTTCGAGTTCAAGCGCCCGCGCAGCGGCGGCACGGCTCAGGGCTCGGGCTTCTTCATCTCCGACGACGGCTATGTCGTGACCAACAACCATGTGGTGAAGGGCGCGAGCGAGGTCACCGTCAAGCTCTCCAATGACGGCGAGTTCAAGGCGCGGATCATCGGCACCGATCCCAAGACCGACCTGGCGCTGCTCAAGGTCGACAGCGACAAGCGCTTCAACTACGTGAATTTCTCGGCGAAGGAGCCGCGCGTCGGCGACTGGGTGATCGCCGTCGGCAACCCGTTCGGGCTTGGCGGCACCGTCACCACCGGCATCGTCTCGGCCCGCGGCCGCAATATCGGCAATGGCCCCTATGACGACTTCCTGCAGATCGATGCGCCGATCAATCGCGGCAATTCCGGCGGTCCGGCGTTCAATCTCGATGGCGAAGTGATCGGCATCAACACCGCGATCTTCTCGCCGTCGGGCGGCTCGATCGGCATCGGCTTCGCCATTCCGGCGCAGGAGGCGGTGCATGTCATCGAGGACCTGAAGGACAAGGGCTCGGTCACCCGCGGCTGGCTCGGCGTGCAGATCCAGCCGGTCACCGACGAGATCGCTGAAAGCGCCGGCCTCAAGGAGTCGCAGGGAGCGCTGGTCGCCGACGTGACGGAGAACTCGCCGGCGCTCAAGGCCGGCATCAAGATCGGCGATGCGATCGTCCGGCTCGACGGCGAGCAGGTGAAGGATCCTTCCGACCTGGCGCGCCGCGTCGCCCGCATCTCGCCCGGCAAGCCGGCCAAGGTGACGGTGCTGCGCAATGGCAAGGAGGAGCAGGTGGAGCTCACCATCGGCACCATGCCCGCCGAGCAGAAGGAGGCTAATGCCCAGCCCGACACGGAGCAGACGGCGCCGGCCAAGCCGAAGCTCGGCCTCACCCTCGAGAAGTCGAGCGACGGCAAGGGCGTGCTGGTGTCGGCGGTCGAGCCCGACAGCCCGGCATCGACCAAGGGCTTCCGGGCCGGCGATGTGGTGCTCAAGGTCGGCAATGTCGATGTCAACGACCCCTCCGCGCTGGTGGCGGCGATCGAGCAGGCCTCGAAGGACGGGCACAAGAGCATTCTGCTCCTGGTGCGCTCCGGCGAGCGCCAGCGGTTCGTGGCGCTGCCGACCGCCAAGGGCTGAGTTGGTGAGTCAGTAGCGTCGTTTGTTTACCTTTGCCCGGATGCGGTCTCCCCGCTCATCCGCATCCGGCGCCCGCGCGGGTCCTTTAATGCGTAACGGCCCGACACCCGGTTCCCCCCAACCCCGACCACTCGGGCCAAGGGGGCCCGCGCGGGCCCTTTTTGAGGGCAGTAGGCAGTAGGCATTAGGCATTAGGGAAGGACGCCTCTCACGGCCTATTGCCTAATGCCGACTGCCTTTTTAGGCTCCCCCCATGCGCATTCTGGTTGTCGAGGATGATCGCGAATCGGCATCCTGGCTGATCAAGGGGCTGACCGAGGCCGGTCATGTCGCCGATCATGCACGGGACGGGCCGGAGGGCGTGACGCTCGCCCGCGAGCGGGTGCATGACGTGGTGGTGATGGACCGCATGCTGCCGCAGCTCGACGGCCTCAACGCCATCCGGATGATGCGGGCCGAGGGCATCCACACCCCGGTGCTGATCCTGTCGGCGCTCAGCGATGTCGACGAGAAGGTCAAGGGCCTGCGCGCCGGCGGCGACGACTATCTCGCCAAGCCCTATGCCTTCACCGAGCTCCTCGCCCGCATCGAGACGCTGGCGCGGCGGCGCGCCGCCGAGCCGCAGCCGACGCGGCTGCGCACCGGCGATCTCGAGATCGATCTCCTGGCGCGCACCGCCCAGCGGGCCGGCAAGCCGATCCTGCTGCAGCCGCGCGAGTTCAAGCTGCTCGAAGATCTGATGCGCAATGCCGGCAATGTGGTGACCCGCACCATGCTGCTGGAGAATGTCTGGGACTATCATTTCGACCCCCAGACCAATGTCATCGACGTGCATATTTCGCGGCTGCGCTCGAAGATCGACAAGGGCTTCGCCGAGCCCCTGCTGCACACGGTGCGCGGCGCCGGATACACGATCCGTGCGAGTTAGATCGAGCCTCTCGAGCCTTGTCCGCACCTCGACCTTTCGCCTTGCCGCCATCTATGTCGTGATCTTCGCAGCATCGGTCGGGGCGGTGCTGGCCTATGTCTATTGGTCGACCGCGAGCCTGCTCGAGAACCAGACCGACAATGCGATCGGCTCGGAGGTCAAGGCGATCGCCGAGGTCTATCGCCAGAACGGGCTGCCGGGGGTGCTCGAGCAGGTGATGCTCAGGACGGCCGAGGAGAACCAGGGCGTCTACATCTTCACCAACCCGGTCGGGCGGCGGCTCGCCGGCAATCTGCCGGGCCTGCCGGTCGAGGCGACGGGCGAGCATGGCTGGATCGAGTTCGACTACGCCAACCAGGAGGGCCGGTCGCTGGCCCGCCACCGCGCCAAGGCCTATTACACCGAGCTCGAAGGCGGCTTCCGGCTGATCGTCGGGCGCGATGTCGAGGAGCGGCGGCGGTTCGACGGCATCATCAAGAACTCGACGATCGGCGGGCTGACGCTGGCGCTGGTGCTGGGGCTGGTCGGCGGGCTCCTGATGAGCCGCAACTTCCTCAAGCGGATCGAGCGGCTGACGGCGGCGAGCCGCACCATCATGGAGGGCGATTTCGCCCAGCGCATGCCGCTCACCGGCACCGGCGACGAGCTCGACCGGCTGTCGGCGGCACTCAACGCGATGCTCGACCGGATCGAGCGGCTGATGCAGGGGATGCGCGAGGTGTCGAGCAATGTGGCGCATGACCTCAAGACGCCGCTGACCCGCATCAAGGCGCGCGCCGAGGATGCGCTGCGCACCGGCGAGGCACGCGACTATCGCCTGGCGCTCGAGCGCACCATCGATGAATCGGACAAGCTGCTCGCCACCTTCAACGCGCTGCTCTCGATCGCCAAGGCGGAATCGGGCGAGGCGCGCGAGGGCATCGCGCCGATGGACGCGGCCGAGCTCGCCGCCGACATCGCCGAGCTCTACGACCCGACGATCGAGGAGGCGGGCGGACGGCTGACGGTGGCGGCGCCCGAGCCCATCATGATCCGCGCCGACCGGCAGCTGCTCGCCCAGGCGCTCACCAACCTCCTCGACAATGCGATCAAATACGGGCCGGGGCCGGACGGGCGTCCGGATGTCGCGATCTCGGTCAGCGCCGAGGATGGCGAGGCGCGGATCGAGGTCGCCGATCGCGGTCCCGGCATCCCGGTCGGCGAGCGCGAGCGGGTGAAGGAGCGCTTCACCCGGCTCGACGAGAGCCGCACGCTCCCCGGCTCGGGGCTCGGCCTGTCGCTCGCCGCGTCGGTCGCACGGCTGCATGGCGGCCGGCTCGAGCTCGACGACAACCGCCCGGGGCTGGTGGCGCGGCTGGTGGTGCCGGCGATGGGGTAGGTGGGCAGTGGGGAGTAGGCAGAGAGCACCAGTCACTGCCTATTGCCTAATGCCGACTGCCTCTCTTCCACTGTTGCGTTAACCCCTGGGCTGTGGTATACCACGGCCGATGACGTCCGGCACGACCCTGACAGCGACCAAGGCGCAACCGGCCAAGGGCTCGAAGCTCGAGCTCAAGCCGGTCGGCGGCAATTTCAGCCTGAAAGAGCATATTTACGACGTGCTCAAGAACGGCATCACGGCGATGAACATCTATGACGAGGGCGCGGATCTGCGCCTCGACGAGCGCCAGATGTCGGAGCAGCTCGGGATCTCCCGCACCCCGATCCGCGAAGCGCTGGCCCGCCTCGAGCAGGAGGGGTTCATCGAGATCCAGCCTCGGCGCGGCGTCTTCATCAAGCGCAAGTCGCTCGAGGAGATCCTCGAGATGATCACCGTGTGGGCGGCGCTCGAGAGCATGGCGGCGCGGCTCGCCTGCGGGCATGCGAGCGACGAGGAGATCGCGAGCCTGCGGAGCGCGCTGCCGCCTTACCGCAAGGACGAGCTTCCGGCCCATATCGACGAATATTCGGAAACCAACATCTCCTTCCACCAGCGCATCCTCGAGCTCGGCCGCTGCCGGCTGCTCAAGGACATCGCCGACGGGCTGTTCCTCCATATGCGGGCCATTCGCGAGCGCGCCATGGCGGAAGGCGACCGGGTGCGCCGCTCGGTCGAGGACCACATGCAGATCATCGAGGCGATCGAAGCGCGCGATGCCGATCGCGCCGGGAGAGAAGTCCGCGAGCATACGATGCGGCTCCACAGCCATGTCCGGCGCACCTGGACCGATATCGACCGCGAGCATCGCGAGACGGCATCCGAATAGGGTGGCCGGGTTCATTCGAGACGAAGAAGACTTTACAGGAAAGGCGCCCCAGCCATGTCGACCGCGACGGATACACTGCACAGGAAGAGCCTCGACAGCAATGTGATCTCGGGGGGACGGCTCGTCGCCAAGGCCCTCAAAGCCGAGGGGGTGGACACCATCTTCACCCTGTGCGGCGGCCATATCATCGACATCTATGACGGCTGCATCGACGAGGGCATCCGCATCGTCGATGTGCGCCACGAGCAGGTGGCGGCGCATGCGGCCGACGGCTATGCCCGCCAGACCGGTAAGCTCGGCTGCGTGGTGACGACGGCGGGACCGGGCTGCACCAATGCGGTGACCGGCATCGCCACCGCCTTCCGCTCGGAAAGCCCGGTGCTCCATATCGGCGGCCAGTCGTCGCTCTCCCAGCACAAGATGGGCTCGCTGCAGGACCTGCCGCATGTCGAGATGATGCAGCCCATCACCAAATTCGCCGCCGGCGTGTTCTCGACCGAGCGGGTGGCCGACATGATCGCGATGGCGGCGCGCGAAGCCTTCGCCGGGGCGCCGGGGCCGGCCTATCTCGAGATCCCGCGCGACGTGCTCGACCGCGAGATCGCGCTCGACAAGGCGGTGATCCCCGAGCCTGGCCATTACCGCGCCTCGACCCGCTCGATCGGCGATCCGCGCGACATCGAAAAGCTCGTCGACATCCTGGTCAAGGCGGAGCGACCGGCCATTCTCTACGGCCAGCAGGTGTGGACGGCGCGCGGCCAGGACGAGGCGATCGCGCTCCTGCGCGGCCTCGACATTCCGGGCTATTTCAACGGCGCCTCGCGCGGGCTGCTGCCGCCGGGCGACCCCCATCATTTCGACCGCACGCGCTCGCTCGCCTTTTCCAAGGCCGACGTCATCGTCATCGTCGGCACGCCCTTCGACTTCCGCATGGGCTATGGCAAGCGGATCGACGTGCCGACCCTCGTCCAGATCGACATGGACTACCGCACCGTCGGCAAGAACCGCGACATCACGCTGGGGCTCGTCGGCGACCCGGGCGCCATTCTCGGCGCGGTGCTCGATGCGGCAAGCGCCAAGATCGACAAGGGCAAGCGGCAGGCGCGGCAGCAATGGATGAAGCAGCTCTCGGAAGCCGAAGCGGTGGCGAGCGAGAAGCTGATGCCGCTCTTCACCTCCGACCGCTCGCCGATCCATCCCTATCGGCTGGCATGGGAGATCAACGAGTTCCTCGGCGAGGACACGGTCTATATCGGTGATGGCGGCGATGTCGTCACCATCTCGGCGCAGGCGGTGCGGCCGCGCCGGCCGGGCCAGTGGATGGACCCGGGGGCGCTCGGCTCGCTCGGCGTCGGCACCGGCTTCGCGCTCGCCGCCAAGCTCGCCAATCCCGACAAGGAGGTGATGTGCCTCTATGGCGACGGCTCGTTCGGCATGACCGCCTTCGACATGGAGACCGCCAACCGCTTCAACGCGCCGTTCCTGGCGGTGATCGGCAACAATTCGGCGATGAACCAGATCCGCTACGGCCAGATCGCCAAATACGGCCCGCAGCGCGGCGATATCGGCAACAAGCTCGGCGATGTCGAGTTCTCGAAATTCGCCCATATGCTCGGCGGGCATGGCGAGGAGGTGCGCGAGGCTTCGCAGATCGGGCCGGCGCTCAAGCGGGCGCGGGCGGCGATCGCCAAGAGCGGCCTTTGCGCCGTGGTCAATGTCTGGATCGACCCGAACGAGTACGCGCCGGGGACGAAGAATCAGACGATGTACAAGTGAGAAAAAAGGCAGTCGGCATTAGGCAGTAGGGAAGGACTCGCTTACGGCCTACTGCCTATCTGCCTACTGCCTTTAAGGGAGGACATTGCAGATGAAGGCTCTGGCGGACGTCAAGGTGCTCGACTTCACCCATGTGCAGTCGGGGCCGACCTGCACGCAGCTGCTCGCCTGGCTGGGCGCCGACGTGATCAAGGTTGAGCGCCCCGGCGAGGGCGATCCGACCCGCGGTCAGCTCAGGGACGTTCCCAATGTCGACTCGCTCTATTTCACCATGCTCAATCACAACAAGCGCTCGATCACCCTCGACACCAAGTCGCCGCACGGCAAGGAGGTGCTGGAGCGGCTGGTCAAGACCTGCGACGTGCTGGTGGAGAATTTCGCGCCGGGCGCGCTCGACCGCATGGGGCTGACCTGGGAGCGCATCCAGGAGCTCAATCCGCGGCTGATCTATGCCTCGGTCAAGGGCTTCGGACCCGGTCCTTACGAGGACTGCAAGGTCTATGAGAATGTCGCGCAATGCACTGGCGGTTCGGCCTCGACCACCGGCTTCCGGGACGGGCCGCCGCTGGTGACGGGCGCGCAGATCGGCGATTCCGGCACCGGCCTCCATCTCGCCTTCGGCATCGTCGCAGCACTCTACCAGCGCGAGCGCAGCGGCAAGGGCCAGCGGGTGCTCGCCGCCATGCAGGACGGCGTGCTCAATCTCTGCCGCGTCAAGCTCAGGGACCAGCAGCGGCTCCGGCATGGGCCGCTCAATGAATACAGCCAGCACGGCAAGGGGATCGCGTTCGGCGAGGCGGTGCCGCGGGCGGGCAATGATTCGGGCGGCGGCCAGCCCGGCTCGATCCTCAAATGCAAGGGCTGGGAAGACGACCCCAACGCCTATGTCTATTTCATCACCCAGGCGGCGGCCTGGGAGAAGGTGTGCGACGTCATCGGCAAGCCGGAATGGAAGACCGACCCGGCCTATGCGACGCCGCCGGCCCGGCTCGACAAGCTCGACCATATTTTCGCGACCGTCGAGGAGTGGACCAAGACCAAGACCAAGTTCGAGGTGATGGCGATCTGCAACCCGCTCGACATTCCCTGCGGCCCGATCCTGTCGATGAAGGAGCTGCTCGAGGAGCCGAGCCTGCGCGAGACCGGCACGGTGGTCGAGGTCGATCATCCTACCCGGGGTAAATATCTTACAGTGGGAATGCCGGTGAAGCTGTCGGCATCGCCGGCGGAGGTCAAGCGCTCGCCGCTGCTCGGCGAGCACAATGCCGAGATCCTCGAGCAGGTGCTGGGCTATTCGGCGGAGGAGGTCCAGGCGATCACCGCCTCGGGTGCGATGGGTGCCGCCAAGCCCCGGGCGGCGGCGGAGTAGGAAAGGCCAGTCATGCGGATCATCGTCAACGGCCAGCAGGCCTTCGGCAAGGCGGCGCTCGAGACCATTCTCAATGCCGGCAAGGACGAGGTGGTGGCGGTCTATACGGCGCCCGACAAGGAGGGCCGGCCGGTCGATCCGCTGAAGCAGGCGGCGCTCGACAACAAGATCCCGCTGCATCAGCCGGCCTCCTACAAGGACGCGGCGGTGGCCGAGGCGATGAAGGCGCTCAGGCCCGATCTGATGATCATGGCCTATATGATCATCTTCGTGCCGGAGGCGGTGCGCTCGATCCCGCGCTTCGGGTCGATCTGCTTCCATCCCTCGCTGCTCCCGAAGCATCGCGGGCCGTCGTCGATCAACTGGCCGATCGCGATGGGCGCGACCAGGACGGGGCTCTCCTGGTTCTGGCCGAATGACGGGCTCGACGAGGGCGACGTGCTGCTGCAGCGCGAGGTGACGATCGGTCCCGACGAGACGCTCGGCGATGTCTATTTCAAGAAGATCTTCCCGCTCGGGCTCGAGACGACGCTCGAAGCCATCGAGCTGATCCGCTCCGGCAATCCGCCGCACGTCAAGCAGGACGATGCGAAGGCGAGCTATGAGAGCTGGTTCAGACGCGACAATGCGCGGATCGACTGGGGGAAGGACGCGGCGGAGGTTTACAATCTGATCCGTGCCGCCAATCCGCAGCCCGGCGCCTGGACGGTGGCGAACGGTGCCGAGCTGCAGATCTTCGATGCGCGGCGGCGCGACGGCGCGGGCGAGCCCGGCACGGTGGTCGGATTGACCGAGGATGGCGTGCTGGTCCAGGCGAGCGGCGGACGGGTGCTGCTGCAGCGGGTGCGGCTCAAGGGCGGCGACAAGATTCCGGCAGCGCAATGGGCGGCCGCGGCGGGGGTGAAGGTCGGGACAAGGGTTGGGTGAGTGAGATAATGAGTAGTGAATAGTTTTCGGGCAGTGCAACAGGCTATGCGCCCGTCACCATCATGGTGACGCGCTCGATGGTCCAATAGGCGCCGCAGATCCCGATCAGATAGACCGGAGCAGCTGCCATCGGCGACGGCCAGCGGATTTGGAGAACCCGCAAGGCGCGCTCAAGAATCAGGATGACGGCAATGAATGCGAGCTGTCCGATCTCGACACCGATGTTGAACATCAAGAGCGCAAGCGGAATGTCGCTTTGCGGAAGGCCGGCGAAGGACAGCCCGCCGGCAAAGCCGATGCCGTGCAGAAGGCCGAAGGCGAAGGCGACGACCCAGGGCTGGCGTGCCGCGAAGCTCGGCTCGCCGCGTCGCGCACGCATGGCCTCGACGCCAAGGAACAGGATCGACAGCGCGATCGAGGCTTCGACCGGGGCCGTCGGAATGGCAACGACTCCCAATGTCACCAGAGCGAGGGTGATGCTGTGAGCCACCGTGAAGGCGGTGATGGTCTTCACCAGCATCCACCGGTTCGGGACGAGGAGCAGGAGACCGAAGACGAAAAGCAGGTGATCGACGCCTGCGAGGATGTGGCTTGTTCCCTGTGCCAGATAGGCGGTGGCCACCGCCATCATGCGCGGGTTCTCGGGGATGTCGAGCCAAGGCTTCGAGGGGTGAACCAGGCTTGTCGAATGAGCGCCGTCCAGTGTCTGGAAGCGAACCAGCACATCGGTGATCGTGGCATCGAGACCGAGAAAGTCGACGCGCTGTCCGCCAAGGCCGTCGGCGATTGCGAACTGCTGTCGCTCGATGTGGGAGCCCGGCAGATCCTGGGCGCTGGGCAGCCCGACATCGCGCGCGTTCCTCGGCAGCGCAACCTTGACCGCCAGCGGCATGCCATTGAGCACCGGGACGCGCCATGACATCGCATAGCGGCTGGGAGCGATCTCGGTGATCTCGAGGTAGGCCGGCCTCACCTCGTGAGCGGCCGTCGATCCTGCCGCACCGAAACCCGCCAGGACCAGCATCATGAGGCAGAGGCGGTGCAAGACGGGACAGCTCATGGCTTGCCTTGAACCGGAATGGCCTGCGGCCCCGAGAGCACCGCTTTCATCGTATCGCCGTCGAGCGTGGGAAGGATCACGACATAACGGGAGCGGAGCTCCTCCAGGGCCTTGTCCTTGAGCTCGCGTGTTCGGGTCTCGAGCCAATCGGCCTTGACCTGCTGCTCGATTTCGGCAAGGGCCGGCATTCGCTCGGGAGCGATCGCATCGACAAAGACCAGGTGCCAGCCATAGCCCGACTGGATCGGACCGGCCCAGCTCCCTGGCGGCAACGAGAAGATCGCTTCCGCAAAGGACGGTCCGAAATCCTTCGCGACGCTCTGCGGGATGCGATCGACATAGCGATCCTGGAACATGAATGGATCGCCGGCGACGGCCTCGCCCGGCGATTGCGCAGGACTGCCTGCAAGCCTGGCCAGAGTTGCCTCCGCATCCTGCCGTGCCATTCCACCGTGCTTGTCGAGCGCGAAATAGAGATGGTGGAAGCTGATGCGCGGCGGCTGCCTGAACCGCTCGGGGTTCTTCTTCAGCCAGGGGCCAAGCTCGGCTGGCGAAGGATCCTGGAGCTGCCCGAGATCCTCGAAGAGGAACTCCATCTTCTGGGCCAGCCGGCGCTTGACGATCTCGTCGTTCCTGTCGAGGCCGAGCGCCGCGGCCTCGCGCGACAATATCTCCAGGCCGACTCTCTGCTCCATCATGGCCCGCAGCTGCTGCTCGCTGGGCATCGGGCGGCCCTGCGCCAGCCACATCAGCGTCATCTGGCGCAGGTCGTTGACCGTCAGCTCGATGCGCTTCGCGGGATCTGCCCCGCCCTGATCCCTATTCACCAGATGGTTGATGGCAAACAGCGCGAGGGCGATCAGCAGGAACTGGGCCAATGGTTCGCGAAGGATGGTGCGGAAACGTGTCATGATGCTCTATGGCGGCAGATCGGAGAGCTGCTCGATTTCGGCGGATGCAATCGGGATCGGGCTCCGGCGCAGGTAGTTGATGATCGCAAGGCGGGAGCCGGGATCCCTGACCGCGCCCGATTTCAAGATCGCCACCAGCCTTCCGGTCGCCCCCCAATATTCCCAGCTGATCAGGTCGCCGACCACGAAACCCGCCATGGGCCTGCGCAAATCGATGAAGCGCAGATAGGCCGCAATGATCTCGCTTCTTGGCACGGCCGCGTCGGCCGTCCCGTGAACGCTGAGAGCCAGCAGCGCCGCCTCGATTTCGGGAAGCGTCCGCTTCCGGTCGGAAAAGTAGCTCTGCTCGATCCAGGCGATCCGCGACGCCCCATGGAGCTCGAGATCGGCGGCAAGCAGCGCCGACAGGTTGGATGCATCATGCGATCGAGACGCCGCCACCAGCGAATCCTCGACGATGGCCGAGGCGGTCGACAGGCCTGTCATTCCGAGCAGCAGAGTGTAGGCGGGCCGGCGCGACGCGCGGGCCGGATCGGCGATCCATCTGGCAATCGCTGCAGGATCGAGCGCGGTTTTGAGCTGCCGCAGCTCTTGATAGGGCGCCCGCGCCACTTCGCCATAAGCGATCTCGGCAGCCAAAGGATCGGGGCTTTCGAGATAGGGCGCAACGAGCTTCAGCCGCCTGATCCAGCCGGCATCCGGAGGCGCCGCCCCGCGCCGTTCGACGAGGCGCACCGCCGGCTCTCCCACCGCTTCCATGGCGGCGAGCGCGCGGAGCCAGTCAGCATGGCGCGCCGGCATCGAGCCGAGGCTTGTCCAGCTGCCGGACAGCCGATTGCGCAGAAGCAGCTGGGTCGGTTCGCCTGGTGCAGCCGATGCGGCGGCCGGGGGCGCGACGTCGAGGATGAGAGGGGCGAGCCTGTTCGCGTCGCCCTTGATCACATCGATGATCTTGTAGGTCCCGTCCTGCGAGAGGGGTTGGGCCAGCACCGCGGCGTCGGCCGCATCGAGCTTCTGGCCGATCGAGACCACCCGGCCGGTGAAACAGATCGGACACGCCAGAGCCTGGCCGGTCAGCAAAAGCAGAACGGTCGCCACAAAGGGCAGCACACGCCGCACGACGCCCACCTTACTTGAACTTGAACTCGACTTCCGTGCCGAGCTGCTGGGGAACAGGGATCACCTCGTAATTGGCATAGCCGAACTCGTTGCTGCGGGCGCCATAGTAGCGTTCGCCGAGCTTATAGACGGTGACCTCGAAGGGCGCGTTGCCGAACGAGGCGACGATCTTGCCGTCCTTGATCTCGTAGCCCGACTGGAGCCCCTGATAGGCGCTGCGCATCACGTCGCCGACCTCGCTCGGCTGGGGAACCTTTCCATCCACGTTCTTGACCTGAAGAAGGCCATTGGTCCCGTACACGATCTGGAAGACTCCGCCGGTCACATTGTTCTGGAGGAAGATCGACTTGCCGACGACCAGATCGGTAAGCTGCGCCGTGCTCAAGGGAACCGCCCCCTTCTGGGTCAGATCGACGACGGTCTCGCCGCGCGATGCGATGGCGCGAGCCTCAAAGCTTGGCGTATACCAGATGGGCGAGCTCCAGGCCCGCTCCTGGACTGTCGCCGGTACGATGTCGGGCGGATCGATCCCCAGCTCCTTCGCTTGAATTGTCGTCCAGCGGGGAGTCGGTATCTCGAGCACCCGCGCGTAGTAGAACGCGTCCTGGCTCGGGTCGAACTCCGGATCGGTCCACACCGATTTGAGCTCGACGGCGCCGATGCTGTTGCTGTAGCTCGCATTGGCGATGTCGACGGTGCTGCCGACCGGCGGGATCCTGCCGGCCAGATCAGGCTTGCGGTCGTCGGCCCATGCGACATCGAAGATCTTCTCGAAGCTCTGGCCGCTCCTGGTCCAGCCCTTCACGATCTGGATGCGATCGAGATTGCCCGAAGTCGGGTCCTTCACCGCCCAGACCGCGAATGACGGCGCCTTCTTGCCCTTGGGCAGCGGCTTGAGATCACTGCCCATGGGCACGCCCTGCTCATAGGCGACGCGGGTCCAGGCGCGATCCTTGATCCAGTCGGGAACGATCCTCCAGAATTCGCGGCGCTGCGCCAGCTTCTCGTCCTTGTCATACTCCCAGCCGCCGAAGAACCTGAGCTGCATGCGCGGACCGCTGGTGGCGAAGGTCTCCTTGCGCTGCATCGCCTCGAACAGCGAAGCGCGGGTGTTCTCCTCGGCCCAGATCCCGGTCAGGCCGGCCGGGTTTTCCATGCGCACATCCATGCCGGCGAAGACATGGCCGGCCATGCGCTCCTTGATGTTGCCGTCATTGAGAGCGTGGCCACCGAAGAAATTCTCCTGACGATAGGGGACCCCCGTATTGTGGGAGTCCGAGCCGCCGACAACACCGGTCTTGTAGGGGTTGTACCCGCGTGTCGCCTGCATGGCGATGCCGTCCTTGAGGGCCTGGCGCACGTAGCTCCCGGGAATCGTCGCGGACCGCCCTTGCGGGAAGCCGAGCAGGTAGCTCAGAATTTCATAATTGGCGAACTCGTCATTGGGCGACAGCAGCGGATGGGTCTCCGACTGGCCCTTGATCTGCTTGATCTCGGTCAGACGCTCGTTGCGCATCCGCGATTCGGCCCAGGCGGCATCGATCGGCCGACCCTTCTCGTCGACATCGATCGGAAACATGTGGCCATCGGAAAGATTGGCGTTGTGCGAGATGGCCAGCAGGTCATTGCCCGTCTTGCGCTGTCCGTCCATCCAGCTCCACAGATCGGTCGGATCGACCGATTGGAGCGAGCTGAAGGGCTGCACCGGCACCTTGGCGCAATCCTTGAAGAAGACGTTGCGGTGCATGTTCCGATTGTCGGGCGTCGAGGTCCATTCATAGGAGCAGAAGGCGGTGAACTTGCCGGGCTCGTTGGCCTTGTCGGCAAAATCGTTGTTCTGCTTCCAGACGCTGCCGGCGACCTCGGGGCTGATCAGCTCCTTGATCGGCTTTTGCTCGATCATGGTGGTGCCGAGCAGCAGATAGATCCGCTGAATGTCGGCCGGCGTGTGGACGATCAGCTCCTTGGCGATCGGCAGCTTGCTGATCGCCGATCCCGGCTCATTGGCCAGCCGCACGGTACCGACATATTCGGAGTGATCGGTCACCCCCATCCAGTCAAGCGGCGTGGTGATCTTGATGTCATAGCCCATCGGATGCTTGATCGTCTGGCCCTTGGCATATTTGTAGGCATCGTCCGGGCCGGTGAAATGATTGCCGAAGATGTAGGCATCGAATGACCAGCTGGTGTGGACATGAGTCTCGCCGAAGAACGCCTTGCGGTCGGGCGCGTCCTGTGCCAGGGCGCCGGCGGCCAGCGAGGTCGATCCCAGAAAGGCAATGATGAGCGTCGTGCGGATGGTACTCACCCGAACCTCCCGGTGCATGTGCCGTCCCCAGCTCGCCAAGTCCTGGCTGCCCAAGCATAAATGTGGCCATTGCCGCAAGCCAAGAGCATCCAGCATTTTCAACCGGCATGTCACAGACACGTGACAAGGCCGACATGCAGTGCGGATATGAGGCAAGGCCTGCCTGGCGGATGCATGGCAGAGCACCCAATGGGGCTAGGCGAAGGCGCGATCGGCCTGATAAGTTCCACCTCTTCGTTGATGCAACGGAGCTCTTGCCTCGCAAGGCTTGAAGCAGCGCAATCAAGACACCAAACATCCGGGATCGGAGAAACGGTATGAAGCTACACACTGTTGCAAGGATGCTGCTTGTCACGGTCAGCCTCTTGGCTGTCACCGAAGCCGGGTCAGCTCAAGACGCGATTACCGCGCCGGCACAAAAATCCGTCGGAGCCGCCAAATCACAGATGATCCCATCGCTTGCCGTGATCAATTCCGGTGGAGCGAGCCTTGCGGCAGACAAGCTCACGCTGAGCGATGTGGCCGCCAATTCGATCGTATTCGCAGACCGCCCGGTGCGTGCAGCCGGTCATGTCCTGACCAAGCATTTCATCCAGCAGTGGGGCGAGGGAAAGGACAGTTTCGCCAAGGATCCGCCAAACGCCACCATATCGGTGTTCAGCAAGGACGGCTCAGCGGTCGAGGACGCCGTCGTGGTCCTGAAGGCCCCGAAGCTCGACGGCAGCAATCTGACCTTTGATGTCGAAGTGCTCGAGGGCAGCCTCACCGGCGCCGACGGGCCAGCTTCGCTGTTCATCGATTGGTTCGCGGCACGCGGCTTCCGAGGCGGCTTCGTCGCCGGCGGTTTTCGTGCGCCCGTCTGGCACGGCGGCTGGTATGCGCATCCCGGTGTCTATGCGGGAGTCGCTGCCGGCGCAGCCATTGGTGCGGCAGCTGCCGCCGCAGCACCCTATTGCGGCTACTACCCCTATCCACCTTGCTATTGAAACGTCGAAGCAGCGCCGAGCAACTCCACTCGGGTGCCCGCCATCGCGAATGGATTCAAGGGAGAAGAAAAATGTCGAACCACTTTACCGGCCTGAGCCTCGGACCGCCGCTCGGCGACCAAAGACTCGATCTGTGCGATCTCTACGCATTCCAGTCGCCCGCCGACCGGTCGAGAACCGTGATCATCCTGAATGCAAATCCGAATGCCGACGCGCTCCATCCCGACGCCATCTACCGGCTCAACATCGACAATGACGGCGACTTGCTGACGGACATCGCGCTCAGCTACGTGTTCTCGAAGCCGCAAATCGGCAAGCAGACCTTCAGCGTGTTTCTGGCCAAGGGGCCGGAGTCGCGTTCGGTCGAAGCTGCCGGGAAGAAAATCGTGGCCGATGCGGACGTCTCGTTCGGCCCCAAGCCCAACATCGTCAAGGCGGGCGACTACACATTCTTCGCCGGCAGTCGCAGCGATGCGTTCTTCTTCGATTTCGACGGCATCAAGAATCTGTTCGACATCAGGGGCAAGCGGAACTTCACCGAGCCACACCTGAGCGGCAAGTCACCATGGACGGGCGTCGATTCGAATACCGAAGCCAACGTCTTCTCGATGGTGGTCGAGCTGCCGACGAGCGAACTGGGCCCGAGGCCCGAGATGCACATCTGGGGACGATGCAGCGTGCGGCAGGACGGCAAGCTGGTCCATGTCGACCGCGCGGGCCACCCCAGCGTCAGCAGCTTCTTCAACACCGACGACACGAAGCTGGAATACAACGCCAGCGAACCGGTGAACGATCGCAAGCGCTGGCTCGATCAGTTCGTGCATCTGATGGGCCACACGGGCAATTACTCGCGCGAAGAAGCGATTGCCGAGATCGACAAGGAGCGCACGCTGCCCGACGTGCTGAGCTTCGATCCGTCGAAGCCGGCGAAGTATCCCAACGGCCGCGTCTTCACCGACGACGTCATCGACTACCGGCTTGCGTTCCTGACCAAGGGCGAATGCCCTCCGACCGGATTGAAGCCGCACACCGACACTCTCAAGGAGTTCCCCTATATCGGCACGCCGCATTCGAAAAAATAGCGGAGCATGAAGTCGGTACAGGCGCGGACCACACCGGAAACCGGGTGCCCCTTCATGTTCCTGCGGGCTTTTCCTCGATGGCCGGCATCTTGGGGTCGAGCGGGCTCTTCTTGCGATAGACGATTTTCTTTGAACCTCCACCGCAGGTGCCGACAATCTTCCCCTCTTTCACTTGTGGAGCATCAACAATCTCCAACAAGTAATTCGTGACACCCTTTGCCGTGATCTTTGCATCGACTTCGGTTCTGATTTCGTTGCAGTCTTTGGCAAAGGCGACCATGGGAACAGCCGCGACGACGACCAGCGGCACGATCGCAAGGATGCGGCGGGCACTCATGCAATTCCCCTCGAATCAAACCGCCCACCTTACCTTGTATCATGATTCGCTGCAGGGTCCGAGCCGCGGCGCATGCTCCCGGGCCTTCTTGCAACAATCGAGGAGGGGAACAAGGCCTTCCGGATCTCGTTGAAGATCGCTACACGGAGCTCCTCATGCGGATCGCCGAGGTAATGAGCAGGGGCCTCGAAATCGTCTCACCGGATGCGACGGTTAGGGAGGCCGCCACGCGCATGGCAGAGGCGGATGTCGGCGCCATCCTCGTCGGGGAGGGGAGCGAGCTCCAGGGCATCCTGACGGACCGCGACATCATCATTCGGGTGGTGGTGGAGGGGAAAGATCCAAGCGTCGTGCAGATCAAGGACGTCATGTCGGCGACGCTGTTCGTCTGCTCGGAGGATGACTCGCTCGAATCCGTCGTCGCCGAAATGAAGCGGCGCCAGGTGCGTCGGCTGCCTGTTCTGGATGCTCGCGGCAAACCGGTCGGAATCATCACCTTGAGCGATCTGGCGCGCCATCTGGGCTTGCCTGACGTCGAGCGGCTCAGGCGAATCGTCGAGCCGCATCGGGATGCCGACAGCGTGCCCGATCCGGACAACCCGCAATCCGAATGACCGCGCAGCAGTCGATCGCATTCGCCATCATTGCCATGACCATGGCAATGTTCGTGTGGGGCCGCGTGCGGTTCGATCTCGTCGCGCTGCTCGCGCTGCTGGCTTCGGTCGCGACCGGCATCGTGCCCCCGGAGCAGGCGTTTCAAGGCTTTTCGGATGATGTGGTGGTGATCGTGGCAAGCGCCCTGGTCGTGAGCGCGGCTATCGCCCGTTCAGGCGTGGTCGAGACCCTGTTCCGACGAGTGACGCCCTATCTCAGGACGATCCAGCTGCAGATCGTGACTCTCATCGGCGCGGTGACGCTGCTTTCCTCCCTGGTCAAGAACATCGGAGCGCTCGCCATTTTCCTGCCAGCCGCCTTCCAGCTCGAGCGGAGAAGCGGCACACCGGTGTCGAAGCTGCTCATGCCAATGTCGTTCGGCTCGTTGCTCGGCGGGCTCATGACGCTGATCGGCACGTCACCCAACATCATCGTCTCGAAGGTACGGGAGGAGATCGTCGGACAGCCTTTTGCTATGTTCGACTTCTTCCCGGTCGGAGCCGGCATCGCCCTGGCGGGGGTGCTGTTCCTGTCGTTCGGCTACCGGTTGCTGCAGCCCCGTCAAAGCGGGGCGGCGCTGATCGAAAGCGCCCTGAAGATCCGCTATACGGCCGAAGCGCAATTCCGCCCCGACTCACCCTTCATCGGTCGAACCGTGGCGGATCTCGAAGGTGAGGCAGAGGGCGAGGTCAAGGTTTCGACGATTATCCGGGAGCGCTTCAGAAGATATACGCCAAGCCCGGACTGGACGTTGCTCGAGGGCGATGTTCTCCTTCTCCAGGGCGAGGCGCAAGCGCTTGACGGGCTTGTCACCCGGACCGGTCTGACGCTTCATCGCCCGCGCGAGGCGCGCGGAGAGAGTCACGAATATGAGCTCGTCGAGGCGGTGGTGACCGACGGATCACCGATCATCGACACCTCCGCTGCGCAACTTACCGGAACCGGCCACTTCGATCTCGAGCTGGTCGCACTCAGTCGCGGCGGCCAGCAGATCACCCATCGCCTGGACACGGTCAGATTTCGCAGCGGCGATCTTGTCGTGCTGCGGGGTCCGCTCGAGCAACTGCCGGAAGCGTTGGTCGAGCTCGGGTTTCTGCCGCTGGTCGCAAGGGAGATCCAGCTTGGCCATGGCCCACGTCGGTTTGCACCCTTGGTCGTGCTGCTCGTCGCCATGCTTCTCATTGCGTCTCACGTGGTACCGGTGGCGATCGGGTTCTTTTCTGCTGCGGTGCTGATGATCCTCATCGACTCGCTGACATTGAAGCAGGCCTACAAGGCGATCGATGCGCCTATTCTGGTTTTGCTGGGCGCGCTCATTCCGGTCAGCGACGCCATACGCACGACCGGCGGCACCGAGCTCATTGCCGATTGGCTGTCGCGGATGGCCGTCGCCATGCCGCCCTTCGGTTCACTCCTGCTGGTCATGGTGGCGGCGATGGCGGTGACGCCGTTCCTCAACAACGCCGCGACGGTCCTGATGATGGCGCCGATCGCGGCAGGGTTCGCGACCAGGCTGGGCCTCAGCCCCGATCCATTCTTGATGGCGGTGGCAATCGGTGCTGCGTGCGACTTCCTCACCCCGTTCGGGCATCAGTGCAACACGCTGGTGATGGGGCCCGGCGGCTACCGTTTTGGAGATTATTGGAAATTGGGGCTGCCGCTCTCGATCATCGTGGTCGCGGTCGGCGTTCCGCTTGTCACAATGATCTGGCCGTTCACGAACCGCTAGATCTCGGGCAAGGCGTTGCACGTCGTCCATCGTGGCTTTGAATGAACGGAAGGCGTATTCTCATGCATCGCCCGGGTGGGGTTGGGGGCGGCGCAAGAAGCGAATTGCATGAGCTTGGAAGGTGAAGCGGTGGATGGCGGCAGGGTACCCGGCCCTCAACCGCCGTTGTTTCCCGAGACACGATCCGAGCTCATTGCCGTCATGGCGCATTATCACCGGGCCGAGATTGCGCGGATGGCCGGGTGGCGTGATCGGATCGATCGCACGACAAACTGGGCCATCACCGCGGTGGCGGCGATGCTGTCCCTGTCGCTTTCGACCCCGACCTCCCATCACGGCGTTCTGCTCTTCTCGATGCTGGTCGTTCTGCTGCTTCTCGTGATAGAGGCGCGTCGCTACCGGTTCTTCGACGTATACCGCAGCCGGGTGCGTCTGATGGAGCGCAGCTACTACGCCCAAATCCTCGCACCGACCGAAGGGATCGATGCCGATTGGGCGCGAAGGCTTGGCCAGGATCTCAGAGCGCCGCTGTTCCTGATCAGCCTGCGAACGGCAATGTCGCGTCGGCTGCGCCGTAACTATTGCTGGATATTCTTGATTCTGCTGCTGGCGTGGGTGGTCAAGATCTCGTCTCAACTGCCGCAGACGGCAGAAGCCGGCGTCGGCCTGCACACGATCGAGGGGACCGTCGCCAATGCCGCTCTCGGCCCGGCACCCGGCTGGCTGATCATCGCGATCGTTGCATGCTTCTATGCGTGGCTGCTCTATGCGACCCTGCGTAGACATCAAAGAGCGGGCGAACTCATGCATGGCGAGGTGCATTTCTAGGCGGGAAGCGCTCCTGCACCTGGCAAATGAGGGCGGCGAGCCGACGGGTTAACGGTCGCCGCCCCTGCCGGCGCCTTTGCGGGAGGGCAATGCCTCACGCCGGCAGGGGGGCGAACCAGGGGATGACCGGAAGTGTTCCGCAAATGGGGGGCGGCGCCGCGCCAGTGGCTGGGCGACAGGACGCTCACCAGGGTCAGGGATGGTGTTGGAACGCCGTCAAGGCAAGGCCGATCAGCAGGAGAATCGAGGCCATGCCGGCGGCAATGACGAGCACTTCAAAGAGACCAGGCTTCTGCGGCACGTCGGCCCTCGGCTCGTTGGACGTGCGCTCATACAGCATCGACCGGCATGCGGTGGCTTATTTCGCATGGTGGTATACCAGGAGGTCAGAACAGGCTTAGGAGCCAGATGGCCAGCGCCGCATACAGCACCACGAGCATGCACAGCAGTGCCCGATTGAGAGTACGAAGTTGACCGAGGGTCATGAGCGGAGGTTGGCGCTCCCCGCAATGCGCAGCATTGATTCAGGTCAAACAACGGGTCGCTGCGGCAACCAATCTCGAAGGGCTCGGATGCTGGTTTCTCCCTCCGGCAGCTCGGCATCAACTATGGAATAGATTCGTTCTCATCGGGGTATTCCAATAGAATGATGCCATCGTCGGCAACATTCATGGGCACCGACGGCAGAGAGACATGAGTTGCGCTCCCGCTCGATGGCTGAGGAGGCAGTCATGCAGGACAAACCAAGCAAGCCGTACAATTGCGATCATCTCCGCATGCTGACCGGCATTCTCAACGAGACCCTTGCGGCTGTCACCAAGACGAATGGTGCACAGGTCAGGGACGTCCAGGAACGCCTCGGCAAGGTGATCATGGACAGCTTCATCGCCGGCGAAACCGATCCGGAGAGGCTGAAGGCGATTGCCCTGCAGAGCATCCAGGTTCAATGAACCCTGGTTCCAGCGAGAAGCGGAAAAAGCGGCCCCAGCTGGTGACCGCCCTTCCTAAATGCCGGCGATACGCTGCCGACGGACTTGCCCACCAATGGACTGGGCAGCGCATGGTTCCGAGGCAACCAAGGTCATTCGTTCAGCATCCGCCGGCGGGCCCTCAGGATAATCGGATTGGGGACCGGGCTGCGGCCGCAGCGGGGGCAGGTTGGCCCGGTGTGAAGCGTCTCACAAACGGGACACGCATGCGGGCTTGGTGAAGAATTCGGCGGGCGCGGGGTATCGATTTCTCTATCCATGCTGCACTGAACCGATCGATCGGGTGCGTGGTTCCGAGAGCCGGTGCCCCTTCCAGGGACCTTCTCCCCGTAAGGACGGGGAGAAGGGAGCAGGAGGAGGGGCGCCTACGGCCCCCGGCGTTCGCCGCGGGCGAGCTCGGCCATCGGCTCGGGCTTGGTGCGGGCCCGCTTGATCTCGAGCTTGTTCAGCGCCGCGAGATAGGCCTTGGCGGACGCCACCAGCGTGTCGGGATCGGCGGCGCGGGCGGTCACGCTCTTGCCGGCCGCCACGTCCTCGAGCTTGACCGAGACCTCGGCCTGGGCGTCGGTCCCCTCCGTCACCGCATGGACCTGGAACAAGGCGAGCTTGGCGTCATGCGGCACCAGCGCCTTGACGGCGTTGAAGGTGGCATCGACCGGGCCGTTGCCGGTGGCCTGCACGGTGCGGTGGACGCCGTCGACATCGAGGGTCAAGGTCGCCGATTGCGGCCCCATGGTGCCGGCGATGACGGTGAGCGCCACCACCTTCATGCGGTCGGCCTTGGTGGCGATCTCCTCGTCGACCAGCGCCTCGATATCCTCGTCGTAGATCACCTTCTTGCGGTCGGCCAGCGCCTTGAAGCGCACGAATGCGTCCTCGAGGGCATTGTCGGACAGCCTGTAGCCCAGCTCCTCGAGCTTGGCCTTGAAGGCATGGCGCCCGGAATGCTTGCCCATCACCAGCGAGGTCTTGGCGACGCCCACCGATTCAGGCGTCATGATCTCATAGGTCTGGGTGTGCTTGAGCATGCCGTCCTGATGGATGCCGCTCTCATGTGCGAAGGCGTTCCGCCCGACGATCGCCTTGTTGTACTGCACCGGGAAGGAGGTGGCGGCGGCGACGAGCCGCGAGGCGCGGGTCAGCATGGCGGCATCGATGCCGGTCGCGAATGGCATGATGTCGCCGCGCGTCTTCATCGCCATCACGACCTCCTCGAGCGCGGCGTTGCCGGCACGCTCGCCGATGCCGTTGATGGTGCATTCGATCTGGCGGGCGCCGGCGCGCACCCCGGCCAGCGAATTCGCCACCGCCATGCCGAGGTCGTCATGGCAATGGACCGAGAACACCGCCCTGTGGGAGTTCGGCACCCGCTCCATCACCATGGCGATGAGCGCGCCATACTCGTCGGGCACCGAATAGCCGACGGTGTCGGGGATGTTGATGGTGGTGGCGCCGGCCTTGATCGCCGCCTCGACGCAGCGGCAGAGGAAATCGTGCTCGGTGCGGGTGCCGTCCTCACTCGACCACTCGACATCCTCGACCAGGTTGCGGGCCCGGGTCACCGAGGCGACGATGAGGTCGAGCACCTCATGCGGCTCCTTCTGGAGCTTCCATTTCATATGGACCGGCGAGGTCGAGATGAAGGTGTGGATGCGCGGGCGGCGGGCATGGCGCACCGCCTCGCCGGCGCGGTCGACGTCCTTCATGCCGGCGCGCGCCAGGCCGGCGATGGTGGCGCGCCTGGCGCGGCGGGCGATCTCCGCCACCGCCTCGAAATCGCCCTCCGAGGCGATCGGGAAGCCCGCCTCGATGATGTCGACGCCCATCTCGTCGAGCACCTCGGCGACCTGGAGCTTCTCCTCGAAGGTCATGGTGGCGCCGGGCGACTGCTCGCCGTCGCGCAAGGTGGTGTCGAAAATCAATACCCGGTTGGAATCGGAACCGCTCGGGGCAGGGGTGGAAGTGGAATCGCTTGGCATGACTTCCCTCGAATTGAGATCCTGGCTCGGTGTCTTCAGTCCTTGCCCCTGAAAGCCCGTCCACGTTGTCCGCGGACCAAGGGAGGCCCTCAGGGGCTTCTAAGCAGAAGGAGCCGGGCGCGCGACGACGCACCGGAAAAACCGGTCTGATCAGGCGTCGGGAGGGTGCGCGGGACGTTCATGACGAAAAGATGATGCTCGGACAGTGTTACCGAATGGTTGCAGTCCAAATAGCGCCGCAATCGGGCCTCGTCAAGCTTGCATGCTTGCATGCGCTGCGCGGCCGCTCTAAGCATGCCCTTCCAACTCGCGAGGGGAGTGACGCGAATGACCCTGAGGCTTGTCCCCGCCTTGGCAGTGCTGCTCGGCGCGCTGCTCTTCATGGCCGGTCCGCTCGCGGCGGCCGGCGAATGCGATGCCGATCTCAAGGTGATCGACGATGCGCTGGCCAAGAAGGAGCTGGCCGATGACGAGCGCGCCCAGCTCGAGGACATGCGCTCGCAGGCCCAGGCGCTGTGCGACGGCGGCAACACCGACGAGGGGCTGGAGCTCCTGTCGGAGGCTAAGGGGATATTGGGGATAGAGTGAGGTTGGCGAGAGCCGGTTATACAGGCAGTAGGCATTAGGCAGTAGGCAGTGGCCGGTGCACTTCCCTACTGCCTACTGCCTATCTGACGACTGCCTCTTCTTCGCCTTCAACGCCGACCAATCATCATCGCTCATCAGCTCGCCCACGAAGCTGAACTGGCCGGCGCCTTCGAGCCAGGCGCCGCCGTCGATGGTGATGCAGTCGCCATTCACATAGGCGCTGCCATCGGCCATGAGATAGGCCGCGAGATCGGCGAGCTCCCGGTGGCGGCCGGCGCGCTTCAGCGGATTCCTGGTCTCGAAGGCCGTCGCAAGCTCGGGCTTGGGCACCAGCCGCTGCCATGCGCCTTCGGTCGGAAAGGGGCCCGGGGCCACGGCATTGAGACGGATGCCGCGGCCGCCCCATTCGACGGCGAGCGAGCGGGTCATGGCGAGGACGCCGGCCTTGGCCATGGCGGAGGGGACGACATAGGCGGAGCCCGTCCAGGCATAGGTCGTGACGATCGACAGCACATTTGCCGGGCGCTTTGCGGCGAGCCAGCGCTTGCCGCAGGCAAGGGTCACATAGGCGGTGCCGTGGAGGACGATGTTGAGCACGGCATCGACGGCGCGCGGCGACAGGTCCTCGGTGCGGGCGATGAAGTTCCCCGCCGCATTGTTGACAAGGCCGTCGAGCGGACCGGCGTCCCAGATGGCGGCCAGCATGGCGTCGACCGCCGCCGGATCGCGAATGTCGCATTGATGGAAGGCGACAGTGCCGCCGGTCTCCTTCATCAACTGGGCGGCGGCATCGGCCAGCACCTGCTCTCGACGCCCGCAAATGACGAGCGCCGCGCCAAGCTCGAGATAGCGCCGGCCGATGGCGAGGCCGAGACCGGTGCCGCCGCCGGTTACCAGGATGCGTTTGTCGGCGAGCAGGTTGCTTTGGAACATGGTCCACACCTCACAGCGGCTTCTTGAGCCAGCCCGACAGCACGCCGACAATGCCGTGGCGGAACAGCAGCACGCAGGCGACGAACCACAGGCCCTCGATCACCGTCACCCAGGCGCCGAAGCCCGCCAGATAGTTGACGATGGCGAGCACGATCAGCGCCCCGACAAAGGGGCCGATGATGGTGCCGACGCCGCCGATCAGCGTCATCAGCACGACCTCGCCCGACATCGTCCAATGGACGTCGGTGAGCGAGGCGAGCTGGAAGACGATGGCCTTGGTGGCGCCGGCGAGCCCGGCGAGCGCCGCCGACAGCACGAAGACGACGAGCTTGTAGCGGTTGACCGAATAGCCGAGCGAGATGGCGCGGGTCTCGTTCTCGCGGATCGCCTTGAGGACATGGCCGAAGGGCGAATGGATGATCCGGTAGACGAGGAGGAAGCCGATGAGGAAGATCACCGCCACGACGTAATAGAGGGTGAGGTCGTTGGCGAGATCGACGAGGCCGAAAAGACGGCCGCGCGGCACCGCCTGGATGCCGTCCTCGCCGCCGGTGAAGGGGATCTGCAGCGCGAAGAAATAGACCATCTGGGCGAGCGCCAGGGTGATCATCGCGAAATAGATGCCTTGCCGCCTGATCGCCAGCGCCCCGAAGATCAGGCCGAGCGCTGCGGCAACGATCGCGCCGAGCAGGATCGCCAGCTCCGGCGTCACGCCCCAGACCTTGGCGGCATGAGCGGCGGTGTAGCTCGCCATGCCGAAGAATGCAGCATGGCCGAAGGACAGGAGCCCGACATAGCCGAGCAGCAGGTTGAAGGCGCTGGCGAAGAGGGCAAAGCACAGGACCTTCATGGCGAAGATCGGATAGACAAGGAAGGGGGCGACGAGCAGCAGCGCGACGAGGCCGGCGATGAGGCCCTTCTGATGCGCCGGCATGCCTTCGTCGCTCACCGCGGCGGCGGGCGAAGCGCTGCGCTCCTGCGCGCTCGTTTGCATCGCGCTCAAGCCTTTCCGAACAGGCCCTGCGGGCGGATCAGCAGCACCACCGCCATGATCACGAAGATCACGGTCGAGGCGGCCTCGGGGTAGAACACCTTGGTCAGGCCCTCGACAAGGCCGAGGCCGAAGCCGGTGACGATCGAGCCGAGGATCGAGCCCATGCCGCCGATCACCACCACCGCGAACACCACGATGATGAGATTGGCCCCCATCACCGGGTTGACGGAATAGATCGGCGCGGCCAGCACGCCGGCAAAGGCGGCAAGCGCGACGCCGAAGCCATAGGTCAGGGTGATGAGCCGCGGCACGTTGATGCCGAAGGCGCCGGTGAGCTCGGGATTCTCGGTGGCGGCGCGCAGATAGGAGCCGAGCTTGGTGTGATCGATGACGTACCAGGTGAGGAGGCACACGATGAGCGAGGCGACGATCACCCAGGCGCGGTAGAGCGGCAGATACATGAAGCCGATATTGTAGCCGCCGGCGAGTTCCCTGGGGATGACATAGGGAAGGCCGGAGACGCCGAAGCGGTTGCGGAACAGGCCCTCGATGACGAGGGCGAGGCCGAAGGTCAAGAGCAGGCCGTAGAGATGGTCGAGCTTGTAGAGCCGCGCGATCATGGTGCGCTCGATGACGATGCCGATGAGCCCGACCGCGACGGGCGCGATGATGAGCGCGTACCAATAGCCAAGCCCCAGATAGTTGAGCAGCATCCAGGCGACGAAGGCACCCATCATGTAGAGCGCGCCATGGGCGAAGTTGATGATGTTGAGGAGGCCGAAGATCACCGCGAGCCCGAGGCTCAGCACCGCGTAGAAGGCGCCATTGATCAGTCCCAGCAGGAGCTGGCCGAAGAGGGCGTTGGTTGAGATACCGAGCATCATCCTGGAGATCGAGCGTAGAGGCAGTCGGCAGAGAGGCAGTAGGTCGTAGAAAGTGGGGCAGTAGGCATTAGGCAGTAGGCAGTAGGGGGAGCGCGATAGTCACTGCCTACTGCCTATCTGACTATTGCCTTCCTTCACTTCACCAACGGACACCCGCCCTGGTCGAGCGGGCGGAAGGCCTGGTCGGCGGGGATGGTGGCGAGGGTCTTGTAATAGTCCCAGGGACCCTTCGATTCCGCGGGCTTCTTCACCTCGAACAGATACATGTCGTGGACATGGCGGCCGTCGGCGCGGATCTGGCCCTTGCCGAACAGCGGATCCTCGCTCGGCATCTCCTTCATCCTGGCCATCACCGCCTTCGGGTCCTTGGACTTCAGCGCATCGACCGCCTTGAGATAATGCAGCACCGAGGCATAGACCCCGGCATGGACCATGGTCGGCATCTTGCCGCCATTCTGCTCGCCGAAGCGCTTGGCGAAGGCGCGGGTGCCGTCGTCCTTGTCCCAGTAGAAGGCTTCGGTCAGCACCAGCCCCTGGGCCGTCTCAAGCCCGAGCGCATGGACATCGGTGAGGAAGATGAGAAGACCGGCGAGCTTCTGGCCGCCCTGGGTGATGCCGAACTCGGCGGCCTGCTTGATCGAGTTGATGGTGTCGCCGCCGGCATTGGCGAGGCCGATCACCTGGGCGCCGGAAGATTGCGCCTGCAGCAGGAAGGAGGAGAAGTCCTGACCCGGAAAGGGATGCTTGACGCTGCCGACGACCTCGCCGCCGGCCGCCTTGACCACCGCCGCGGTGTCGCGCTCGAGCGCCTGGCCGAAGGCGTAGTCGGCGGTGATGAAGAACCATTTCTTGCCGCCCTGCTCGACCATCGCCTTGCCGGTGCCATGGGCGAGCGCCCAGGTGTCATAGGTCCAGTGCACGGTGTTGGGCGAGCATTTGGCGCCGGTCAGATCCGAAGCCGCCGCGCCCGACACGAGGAAGATCCTGTTCTTCTCGCGCACCACTTCGCTGACCGCCAGCGCCGCCGAGGAGGTGGGCACGTCGGCGATGACATCGACGCCGTCCTGGTCGATCCATTGGCGGGCGATGTTGGAGGCGATGTCAGGCTTGTTCTGGTGGTCGGCGCTGACGATCTCGACCTTGATGCCTTTGGCGGCGGCGCCGAAATCCTCGACCGCCATCCGGGCGGCGATCACCGAGCCTTCGCCCGCGAGATCGGAATAGACGCCCGAGCGGTCGTTGAGGACGCCGATCTTGACGGGGATGTCCTCGGCGGCGGCGGCGGTCGCGGTCAGCGACAGGACGGCGGCGGCGATCAGTGGCTTGATGGCTTTCATTCTCTGGAGTTCCTCCTCTTATTTAGGCAGTAGGCAAATGGGCAGTAGCCAGTAGGCAGTAGGAAGTGCTCGTTTATGACCTACTGCCTATCTGCCTACTGCCTTTCATCTCGTTTCTATCCGGCCCGGGCTAGATGCCCAAATAGGCCTGGAGCTTCGCCGCATTCTGCGCCAGCTCGCCCGAGGCGATGCTATCCACCACGCGTCCCTGTTCAATGACATAGTGGCGGTCGGCGACCGTTGCGGCAAAATGGAAGTTCTGCTCGACCAGCACCATGGTGAAGCCCGCCTGCTTGAGGCGGCCGATGGTGCGGGCGATCTCGTGGACGATCACCGGCGCCAGGCCCTCGGTCGGCTCGTCGAGCAGCAGGAAGCGGGCGCCGGTCCTGAGGATCCGGCCGATCGCCAGCATCTGCTGCTCGCCGCCGGAGAGCTTGGTGCCCTGGTTCGAGAGCCGCTCCGCGAGATTGGGGAACATGGCGAGGACGTCGTCGCGCGTGAGGCCGCCCGGGCGGATCACCGGCGGCAGCATCAGGTTCTCCGCGACGCTCAGGCTGGCAAAGATGCCGCGCTCCTCGGGACAATAGGCGATGCCGAGCCGGGCGATGGCGCGGGGCTCGAGAGCGATGGTCTCGCGGCCGGCGAAGCGGATCGATCCGCTCCGCTTCGCGAGCAGCCCCATGACCGCCCTGAGGATGGTCGTCTTGCCGGCGCCGTTGCGGCCGAGGAGGGTGACGAGCGCGCCGTCCGGGACGGTGAAGCCGACGCCATGAAGGACATGCGACTCGCCGTACCAGCCATGAAGATCGCGTACCTCAAGGGCGTCGTCAGGCATGCCCGGTCCCGATATAGGCCTCGATCACCTTGGGATCGCGCGAGACCGCCTCATAGTTCCCTTCCGCCAGGATCTCGCCGCGGGCAAGCACCGTGATCCGGTCGGAGAGCCGCGACACGACCGAGAGATTGTGCTCGACCATCAGCACGGTGCGGCCGGCGGCGGCGCGCCGGATCAGCTCGGCAACCCGCTGCACGTCCTCCGCCGTCATCCCCGAGGTCGGCTCGTCGAGCAGCATCATCTCGGGCTCGAGCGCGAGCGTCGTCGCGATCTCGAGGGCGCGCTTCCTGCCATAGGGGAGGGCGCCGGCCAGCATCCCGGCCCAGGGGACGAGGCCGACGGCATCGAGCAGCGCCAGCGCCCGCTCGTCGAGGCGGCTCAGCACGGTCGCCGGGCGCCAGAAATCGAAGGAGTCGCCGCGTTCGCGCTGGACCGCCACCCGGACATTCTCGATGAGGCTCAGGTGCGGGAAAACGGCGGAGATCTGGAACGAGCGGACGAGCCCCAGTCGCGAGATCTCGGCCGGCTCGAGGCCGGTGATGTCACGACCATTGTAGCTGATGCGGCCGCTGGTCGGCGCGAGGAACTTGGTGAGAAGGTTGAAGCAGGTGCTCTTGCCGGCACCGTTCGGACCGATCAAGGCGTGGATGGCGCCCCGCCGGATCTTGAGGTCGACATTACGGACGGCAATGAAGCCGGTGAATTCCTTGGTCAGGCCCTCGGTTGTCAGAATGTAGTCCGCCGTGTCGGCCGCTTCGTGCATGCCCTTCTTCTATCCTATCCACTGTTGCACAAATGGCACGGGAAGCCCCCGAGAATCGTGTATAGTTGCCACAGCGGGCCATAAGTAGCCGAAATTCATAGGCCGGGCCACGCTGCAGGCGTGCTGAGTGTAATCAATCAGGCAACGCCGCAAGAAGCAACGAGCATCAGGAGGAAGGGAGTGGGCAGGCTTGTCCCGAGCAGGGACGCCTGTGGGTAATGGTCAACGATCTCCCGAGGGGAAGAAGGGGGCACCATGCTTGAAGCTTACATGATCACCTTCCTCGCATGCAGTATCACCGAGCCGCTGCGCTGCAAGCCGATCCAGATCCTCACCGACCAGTTCACGCCGATCGGCTGCCTGGCCGTTTCGCAACAATTGACCGCCGCCTGGCAGAGCGATCCGCGCCAGAAGGGACGGTGGTTCGTCGATGCGACGCAGCGGGTGCGCTGCGTTCCACCGACGAAGGGGAAGATCGCGATTTAGGCAGTCGGCAGTAGGCAGTAGACGGTAGGGAAGGGCGCCGATCACTGCCTATTGCCTAATGCCTACTGCCTCTGCTTCTGGCAGAGTGCCGGGCGAAACGTCGGAGGACATTCGCCCATGCAGCTCACCGGCATCCACCACCTCACCGCCGTCACCGCCGCGCCGTCGGTCAACCACGCCTTCTACACCGGCACGCTCGGCATGCGGCTGGTGAAGAAGACGGTGAACCAGGACGACACCAGCGCCTACCATCTGTTCTATGGCGACGGCCGCGGGTCGCCGGGCAGCGACATCACCTTTTTCGACTGGCCGATGCCGCGGGAGCGCCGCGGCACCAGGTCCATCGTGCAGACCGCCTTGAGGGTCGCCGGCGCGGGGAGCCTCGACTGGTGGCGCGAGCGCCTCGCCGCTTCCGGCATTGCGGCCACACCGATCTGCGAGCGGCACGGCCGGCTGGCGCTCGATTTCGAGGACCCGGAGGGCCAGCGCCTGTCGCTGGTCGATGACGGGGGGGCGGGCGAGGCTCATCCTTATGGTGCGAGCGCGGTGCCGGCGGAGCACCAGATCCGGGGATTGGGGCCGATCACCATCAGCACGCCGGAGATTGCCGGAACCGATGCCATGCTGCGCGGCGTCCTCGGCATGCGGAAGGCGCGCGAGGACGGACGAGCGCGCGTCTATGCGATGGGGGAGGGCGGGCCGGCGGCCGAGCTCCATGTCGTGGAGGAGCCGTCGGCAGCAGCGGCACAGCTCGGGGCGGGCGGCGTCCATCATGTCGCCTTCCGCACGCCCGACCGCGACTATGAGGCCTGGGACGAGCATCTGCGGCAGAGCGGCGTGCGCTCGAGCGGCCCGATCGACCGGTTCTATTTCAGGAGCCTCTATTTCCGCGACCCGAGCGGTGTCCTGTTCGAGATCGCCACCGACGGACCGGGCTTCGCCGCCGACGAGCCGGTCGCCGAGCTCGGGCGCAAGCTGTCGCTGCCGCCCTTCCTGGAAGCCCGCCGCAAAGAGATCGAGGCGGGGTTGAAGCCGTTGTAGCGGCAGTCGGCAGTCGGCAGAGGGCGGTGGGTCGAACCGAATAGCAAAAAGAAAACCCTCCCCCTGGTGGGGAGGGTGGCCGAGCGAAGCGAGGCCGGGTGGGTGGTCTTGCGGCGGAGAGCTGCATCCCCCTACCCCCGACCCCTCCCCACGTTGGGGGAGGGGTGAAAGGCAGTCGGCAGTCGGCAGTCGGGAAGAGCACGACTTACTCCCTGTTGCCTAATGCCTACTGCCTTCGATTTGAGGGGTCGCTACTGCCTATCTGCCTACTGCCCCCGTTGATAGGTCACGCGCCCTTTGCAGATGGTGGTGGCGACGGTGAGCTCCGCGATCTGCTCGGGCGGGGTTGCGGCGATGTCGCCGGACAGCACCACGACATCCGCGAGCGCCCCTTGGCGCAGCACCCCTTTGAGATCCTCCTTGAACTCGGCATAGGCGCCATCGGCGGTGTAGCTGCGGAGCGCCTGGTCCAGGCTCTGGCGCTGATCGGGCAGGTCGCTCTTCCAGCGCGGGCGGGTCAGCGCCGCCTGGATCGAGGCCAGGGGATCGATCGGCGACACCGGCCAATCGGTGGCGAACACCAGCCGCGCCCCGGCCTCGCGCAAGGTCCGCCAGGCATAGGACCAGGGCCAGCGCTTCTCGCCGATGCGCGACACGGTCGGTTCGAGCGGCAGCCCCATGGTGCCCGGGGCATGGCGCGGCTGCATCGAGGCGATGACGCCGAGCTCGCGGAAGCGCGGGATGTCGGCAGGGTGGATGACCTCGATATGCTCGATGCGGTGGCGGCTGTCGCGCCGGCCATTGGCAGCGGCCGCCGCCCGATAGCCGTCGAGCACCGCCCGCACCGCCCCATCGCCGATCGCATGCACCGCGATCTGGAGGCCCAGCCGGTCGGCGGCGACGGCGACCTCGGCGAAATGCTCGGGGGTGAAGAGGGGCACGCCGCGGGTGCCCGGCTTGTCGGCATAATCCTCGATCATCGCCGCAGTCCAGCTGTCGAGCACGCCGTCGTAGAAGACCTTGACGAAGCCCGAGGACAGAGTGTCGGAGCGGTAGCGCTCGGCCATGGCCCGCGCCTTGGCGAGCGCTTCGAGCGGCATGAAGCTCTTCATGTGGAAGGGCACGCGCACCCGGCAGATCAGCGCATCCTCCTCCTCGATCTCCTGAAGCAATTCCAGGGTGTAGAGATTGCCGTCCATGTTGTGGATGCTGGTGATGCCGTGGCGGGCGCACCAGGCGAGACCGCGCTTCAGGAGCTTGCGGTCGAGGGTGCGCTCGCCCGCGGTCGGCGCGGGCTCAGGCTCGCCGCCGGTGACGAGGCCGGCCGATTCGCGCCCGAGCCCGGCCAGCCGCAGGATCGGCGCGAAGGCGTCGATCTCGCGCAGCTCGCCGGTGGCCAGCCCATCCGAGCCCATCACGATCTCATGGCCGGGAGCGAGCTTCCGGCCGTGAAGGAGGCCGGCCTTGTCGAGCGCCAGAGTGTTGGCCCACATCGTATGATGGTCGGCGGCGGCCATGGCAAAGGGCCGGTCGCGGATCGCCTGGTCGAGATCGTGACGGGTGACCCGCGTGGTCCCCGCGAGGATGGTGTAGTCGGCACCCTGCGCCAGCAGCACCGGCTTCGAGGGGTGCTTCGCCGCGTGGTCGCGAATGGCGCGGGCCAGTGTCTCGCGACCCGACACGCCGGCGAGCTGCAGATGGTCGAGCTCGGCCGCCCCGGCGAAGAGATGCATGTGGCTCTCGATGAAGCCGGGGAGCACGGTGGCTTGGGCGGCATCGACGATGCGCGTCCGGGGACCGGCCAGCGCCCCGATCGCCGCAGTGTCGCCGACCGCCAGGATGCGGTTGCCGGCGATGGCGAGCGCCGATGCCGGCGCGCCGCTGCCGTCCATGGTCAGGAGCCTGCCATTGATGACGACGAGATCAGGTTCGGCCATGGTCTCCATTCTCCAGGCGTTTCAAAGGCATGGCAGAGGCGGTGGATGACACTGCCGGAATGATTTAACCTCCTCCCAAGGGATATCGTCAAACCGGAGAATTGCAATGAGCCAGGAGCTTGTGGCCTCGATGCAGCATGCCGAGTCGCTCCTCAAGGGCCGCGATCCGGAAGGCGCGCTCAAGGTGCTCGGCAAGGCGCTCGCCGCCCGGCCGGTCCTGCCGCGGGCCCATATGATCGCCGCCATGGCCAGGCTCAGGCAGGGGCGGGCGAGCGAGGCGGTCGGCCATCTCGACCTTGCCGCCGGCGTGCTCGACCGGGCGGCCGCCGCGCCGGCAGCCTTTCTGGCGCTGGCGCGCCATTATTCCGGTGCCCGCGCGTTCGACCAGGCGGGCGCGATGCTGCGCAAGGGTCGGGCGCGCTTCCCCGACAATGCGGAGCTGGCGGTGGCGGAGGGCGATCATTGCGAGCGGCTCGGCCGGCGCGAGGAGGCAATCGCCGCCTATCGGGCCGCCATTGCGATGGCGCCGGAGAGCGGCGAGGCCTGGTCGTCGCTCGCGGTCGCGCTCCACAAGAATGGCGACTTGGCGGCGGCGATCGACGGCTACGCCCGAGCGCTGGCGCGGGGGCCGAGGACGGCGGGCATCTACAATAATCTGATCGCGGCGCTGGTCGCGACCGGCGATCCGGCGGCGGCGCTCAAGACGGCGGAGGACTGGCTTGCGGCGATGCCGGGAAGCATCGAGGCGCTGTCGTTCAAGGCGCTGCTGCTGACGGAAACGGGACAGCGCGGCGAAGCGGAGCGGCTCATCGATTTCGACCGGTTCATGCGGGTCGAGACCATCGCGGTGCCGGAAGGCTATCGATCGCTCGATGAGTTCAACAGGGCGCTCGAGGCCGAGGTGCTGGCCCATCCGAAGCTCGTGACGCCGCCCGAGAACCACCCGACCTGGCATCATCCGGCTTTGCGGATCGCCAATCTCAGGCTCGATGGCAAGGGCGGCCCGATCGATGATCTCCATCGGATCATGCGCCGCGCCGTCGCCGATTATTTCGCGGCGACGGCCGGAGAGGATGCCCATCCCTTCGTGGCGCACCGGCCGCGCGCCGTCGAGATCGCCGCCTGGGCGGCGGTGCTCGAGGGGGAGGGCAACCAGCAGCCGCATGTCCATGTCGATGGCTACCTGTCGGGCTGCTACTACGTCACCATCCCGCCGGAGATCGCCAGCGACGAGAATGGCCGCGACGGGGTGATCGTCGGCGGCTTCGAAGCGGGCCGGCCGCCCGAGGAGCTCGGCCTCAAGGCAGCCTTTCCGTCGCGCACCATCAAGCCCAGGGAGGGAATGATGGTGCTGTTCCCCGCCTATCTCTATCACGCCACGGTGCCCTTCCGCTCGAATGAGCGGCGGATCTCGATCGCCTTCGACGTGCTGCCCGAGGGGGGTCGGCCAAAAAGGGGGTGAGTAGCGAATAGCGAATAGTAAGTGCCCCTCATCCGCCCCTTCGGGGCACCTTCTCCCCCACTGCGCGGGGGAGAAGGGAGTAAGGGAGGGCGCCCCATAACTCCCCTCTCCCCGCGCCAGCGTGGGAGAGGGTGGTGCGAAGCACCGGGTGAGGGGCCGTCTACCGCCGACTGCCTAAGTGCCGACTGCCTCGCAGATCCGATCGCCGACCGCGCGGCGGAGCTGCACGATGTCGCTGCGGCGGTCGCGCGAGGGGTGGACGCGGTTGGTCAGCAGCACCCAGGCGACGCCGCGCTCGAAATCGACCCAAAGGCCCGTGCCGGTGAAGCCGGTATGGCCGATCGCGCCGGGGCTCGCCCGGTCGCCGCCGGCCCAGCCATCATGGCGGAGCTCGAAGCCGAGGGTGCGGGTCGCCGATACCGGCCGGCGCACCGCTGCTAGACCCGCAGGCGACAGACCGGTGCCGTCGAGCAGGCCGGCGGCAAAGCGAAGGGTCGCCGGGAGCGTGCCGAACAGGCCGGCATGGCCCGCCGGCGGCCCCAGCGCGAAGGCATTCTCGTCATGCACCTCGCCGCGCAGCAGGCGCCGGCGCCAGGGGTCGCGCTCGGTTGCGGCGGTGCGCTCGCGCGGCGGATCGACGTAGAGGCCGGGCGGCAATGGCCATTCGCCGAGCGGGCGGCCGGTCACCGCCTCGACGACCATGCCGAGCAGGATGAAATTGATGTCGGAATAGACGCTCAAGCCATGCGGCCAGTCGCGCTCGAGCACGTAGCGGCGCAGCGCGTCGGGATCAAGGCCGAGCTGGTAGAGCGGCTCATGCCAGGGCAGGAAGGTCTGATGGCCAAGGCACTGGGCGACGGTCAGCCGGCCATGGTCGGCCCCCGCCGGTATGCCGGGGAGGAGCGCGCCCAGCGTGTCGTCGAGGCTGATCGCGCCCCGATCGACCAGCGCCAGGATGGCCGGGGTGGTCAGCATGACCTTGGTCAGGGAGGCGAGGTCGAACACGGTGTCGAGATCGAGAAGCTCAGGGCTGGGTTCCTTCACGGCGAAGCCGGCGGCCGCCATGGCTTCGCCACCGCGTTTGATCGCAATGCCGAGTGCCGCCCCCGGGATCAGGTCGCTTTCCAGCGAGGCTTTCACCAGCGGAAAGGCCATGGCAAGGAGGTCGGCGGCGAGGGTGCCGCTCAGCTCGGTCGGCTCAGGGCTCATGGGGCCTCCGTTCACTGCCTATTGCCTAATGCCTACTGCCTTTTCCCACCTAAAGCGCTATAGCCTCCCCCGATGAGGGGCACAACGATCCGCAACTATGTGGCGATGGGCCTCCTGGGCTTCGGCTCGGGGCTGCCGCTGCTGATGATCTCCACTACGCTCGCCATCTATCTGCGCGAGCATGGCATGACGCTGACGGCGATCGGCCTCTACTCCTATGTGCTGACCCCCTATGCGGTGAAATTCCTGTGGGCGCCGATCCTCGACTCCTATCGATTGCCGGCCTTGAGTGCGCTGCTGGGCCTGCGGCGGTCGTGGATCCTGGTGACGCAGCTCGGGGTCGCGGCGACACTCCTCGTCATTCCCACGATCGATGTCGGCCGTGGCAGCGAGGTGCTGGCGCTGGTGGCGCTGATCACCGCCTTTCTCGGCGCCACCCAGGACATCGCCGTCGATTCCTGGCGCATCGAGGCAGCGCCGCCCGAGCAGCAGGGGGTGCTGACCGCGATCTATCAGATCGGCTACCGGGTCGCGCTGATCGCCGCCGGCGCCGGGGCGCTGGCCATTGCCGAGCTCTGGACGTGGGAGAGCGCCTATCGGGTCATGGCGGCGCTCATGCTGGCGGCGGCGCTCGGCGTCGTCATCGCGCCCGCCGTCGCGGAGAAGCCGGCGCGTACCGCCAATCTGGTCGAGACCTTCCTCGAGCCCTTGCGCGAGTTTCATGCGCGGACGGCACCGGTCATCGTGCCGCTCGTCGCCTTCATCCTGCTCTACCGGCTGCCGGATTTCCTGTTCTCCTCGATCTCGGCGCCCTTCTATATCGACATGGGCTACACGAAGCTCGAGATCGCCGGTGTCTCCAAGGTCTATGGCGTGCTGATGTCGATCGCCGGCGCCATGGCGGGTGGCCTGGTGGTCGCCAAGATCCCGCTCCGGACGGCACTGATCCTCGGGGTGGTGCTCGCCTCGGCCTCCAATCTCGCCTTCGCCGCGATGGCGCTCGGCCAGAAGGGGCTGGTGATGCTCGCCGCCGCCATCACCGCCGACAATTTCGCTGCCGGCTTCGCCGGAACCATTTTCATCGCTTATCTCTCGCGCCTGACCTCGCTGACCTTCGCCGCCAGCCAATATGCGCTGCTGTCGTCGCTCTACAGCCTGGCCGGGCGGTTCCTCGGCGGGCTGTCGGGGATCGTGGTCGATGCCATCGGCTATCCGCTTTTCTTCCTGCTTTCGGCCGCAAGCGGCATCCCGGCGCTGCTGCTCTGTGTCACGCCGGTGACGTCGAGCGCCGTTGCCGACCGGAAAGAGGAAGCCGCCCGCGGGTGATCCAAAAAACCGCCACAATGTCGCCTATCGCATGATGATGGTTGGGGCACGGTTTTCAGCGGGGAGCCATGCGCGGACGGGCGCGAAGTCGGGTGGCCTGGTGCATCGTGGCTCTGTTGGCCGCGGCGAGCGCGGCGCCGCCGACGCTTGGCGGCGGCAAGGGCGACATGATCGACAAATCGACGATCATGCTGGAGGGCGTCCTCAAATCGGTCGAGGCAGGCGATGTGCTCGAGCCGGGTCCGCTGGTCTATCTGCAGGCCGAGGCCGACCGCGAGAACCCGATGGCCATGTATATTCTCGGCTGGTACCGGCTGAAGCGGAACCAGTGGGAGACGGGCTTGAGCCTGCTCGAGAAGTCGGCCGACAAGAATTATATCCGCGCCCAGCTGGTGCTGGCCCAGACGGCGCTGTCGCACAAGGACTTCCCGGCCGCCCGCAACTGGATCGACCGGGCCCGCGCCAATCGCGACAGTGCCGATTTCCCCCATCATATTGCGAGGCTCGAGGAGGCGGTGCGGGCCGAAAGCGAGGCTACCGGCAAGGCGCTGGCGACGTCGCGGCTGGTCGACCTGTCGAAGAAGGCGGTCAATGAGCTGACGCCGCCGCAATCGGAGAAACCAGCGGCCGGCGACTGCCGGGACGACCTTTCGAGCGTCAAGGATCGCGATATCGCGCGCAATGCCGAGCGCATCCGCAAGGCGAAGCTGTGCTATCGCGAGGAGAAGCTCGGCGATCAGGGGCTCGACTGGACCTTGGCGATCATCGAGAACCGGGCGCAGCCGCAGGGACCGCGGATCGCCATCCCGCGCGACAATGAGGGCTCGGCGTTCGACACGGCGGTCTATGCGGTGGCGAGCTATGGCGGGCGGATGGTGGCGGTCCAGACGGCCGAGTCGAAGCGCTCGCGCGCCCAGGATCCCAACCGCGCATTCGGCACCGGCAAGAGCTGCAGCGGCCTCAAGCGGCCGGCGCCGCGCTATACCGAGCGGATGATCGGGCTCCTCAAGGGCGGCCGCCACTGGTTCACCTTCCACAACAATGAAGGCGGGCTCACGGCCAACACGACCTCCGGACAGATGACCGGCTATGTCAATCCGGCGGCGGCCGGAGCGCTCGCCGACCCGCAGAACGTCGTGGTCATTGCCGGCACCGACCCGCCGACCGAGCCCGGGCCGATCGGCTGGCGCAACCGGCTCCAGACTCTCGGCATGAATGTCATCTATGAGGAGGTCGGGCCGTCGACCAATGACTGCTCGATGTCGAACTATCTGGTAATCCACCGGCTGGCGAGCGTCGGCAAATATTTCAACATCATGGTGGCCAAGAACGACGAGCAGACGCAGAAGAAGATGGCCGATCTGCTGCTCGGATCGCTCGGCTATCGCAAGCTGTCGGTCACCGCCAGCAAGGCAAAGCCCTGATCCGCATGACTCGTCTTCTCTTCGCCGTTCTCGCTATTTTTTGCCTCGGTTCGCCGGCTCATGCCTTCGATCTGCCGAGCGCCGCCCAGATGACGCAGTACAAGCAGCGCTTGGCCAATGAGGCGGCCAGGGAGGGGCTCGACCGCGCCTTCGTGCTCAAGGTCATCGGCGACCTCGAGGCCGATCCCGACATTCCGGGCTTGCTGGTCAGCCAGCCGGAGGCGCAGACGACGATCGCCGTCTATGTGCGCAACCAGGTCGCCGAGAGCCGGGTCGCGCAAGGGCGCAGGCTCAAGGAGCGCCATGCGGCGCTGCTCGCGACGCTCGAGCGGCGATATGGCGTCGATCCCGGGATCATCCTGGCGATCTATGGCGTCGAGTCGAATTTCGGCGCGAGCCAGGGCAAGCGCAATGTGCTGCGCTCGCTGCTGACGCTCGCGGCGATGGGCTATCGCGAGGAGCTCTTCCGCAAGGAGCTGATCGCCTGCCTCAAGATCATCGACCAGAAGGAGGCCAATCCGGAGCTGATGAAGGGGTCGTGGGCGGGCGCCATGGGCTCGACCCAGTTCATGCCGACGAGCTATCTCAAATTCAGCGTCGATCACGATCGCGACGGCCTGCACGACATCTGGACCAATGTTCCGGATTCGCTTGCCTCGATCGCCAATTTCCTGAAGGCCCATGGCTGGCAGGCGGGGCACCAATGGGGGGCCGAGGTGATCCTGCCCGAGGATTTCCAGTTCGGCGCGGGCCTCGCGCCGGGTGCCAAATGGCGAAGCGCCGGCGTCAAGCGGCGGGACGGCCGACCGATTCCGCCGGGTGATGATTTCTATTTGCTGCTGCTGAGCGGTTCGAAAGGTCCGGCCTTCCTGGTGTCGGCGAATTATGCGGTGCTGAAGGAGTACAACCACTCCGACCTCTATGCGATCTCGATCGGTCTCATCGCCAATCGGATCGCCAGCGACGACACCGCCATGCCGGCCTGGCCGCCCGCCGCCAAGCCGCTCAACAAGGCGCAGCGGCTCGAGCTGCTGAAGCGGCTCCGGGCGCGAGGCTATCAGATCCCGGAAAAGGAAGCGCGCATCGATCTGGAGGAGCGCGAGGTCATCCGCCTGGCGCAGAAGTCGCTCGGGATGACGATGGACGGCAATCCGAGCGAGGAGCTGCTGCGGCGGTTGCGGGGGAGCGAGTAGGCAGTAGGCAGTAGGCAAGAGCACGACGCACTGCCTATTGCCTAGCGCCTACTGCCTCATTTCGCCATTCGCTTCGAGACGAATGGGAGGCTCGATCGCAGGTGCACGGGCCTCGCGCAGCAGATCGGCCTCGGCGACCGCGCGGGTGACGAGCTCGGGCGGGACCTCGACGATGGCGAAGCGGCTCTGGCGCAGCAGCAGATGGGCGCCGCGCTCACCCTCCGAAGCCTGGCGGACGATGCGGGTGAAACGCGGCGTCGAGACGACCTCCTTGATCTCGCGATCATCGAACAGGCGGATCACCGCGCGGCCGAGGCGCTCGGCGGCAGGGCCGATGAAGTCGTTGCTGCAGCGGAGCAGCAGCGAGGTCTCGACGCCTTCCGGCATCTCGAGAAGGCGGGGCAGGGCGGGCACCAGGGCATAGAACTCGGCCCCGGTCGGACGCGAGAGACCGCCGATCGAGGGTCCGCGAAGCGGTGCCTCCTCCTCGATGGTGACGATCAGCCACAGCTCGGGAAGGCGGCGATGGACCAGCGTGTCGGGAATGAGCTCGATGGTCACCGCCCGGCCGTCGGCGAGCCCGGCAAGCGCCGGAAAGCCGTCGGGCCTGATGGTGGTCGAGGCCTGCGGCAGGAGCGCCGCGACGCGGTCGAGGAGCCTGGCGCGGCGGTCCGCCTCCCTCAGATGGTCGCGCCGCGCCATCGCATAGAGAGTGCCGAGCCCTGCCACGACGAACAGGGCAAAGAGGGCGCCGGTCAATAGCCCTGCGGCCGCGGCCACGGCATGGTGAACTGGTCGCCCCGCCTGACGAAGCGGTAGCGCCAGAAATGGAACCACAGCGACACCAGGATGAAATAGCACATCATGGCGATGAGCTGGGTGCCGTAGCCGAGGAAGATCGCCACATAGGTGGCGGCGCACAAGATCATGAGAACGATGGCCGGCAGCGGATGAAACGGATGCACATAGCCCCGCTTGATCGACTTGAGCGGCCATTTGTTGCGGAACATGATCATGTTGAACGACATGAAGGTGTAGCCGAGCAGGCCCGACAGGATCGAAAAGGTGACCACCTGGTCGAGCGGCGCGCCGAGCGCGAAGACGAGCGCGATCGGCACCAGGAAGACGATGGCGCGATAGGGCGTGCGGTAGACCGGGTGGACCGCCCCGAACCAGGTCGGCAGATAGCGGTCGCGGCCCATCGAGAACCAGGCGCGCGAGGCATCGTTGATGCAGCCATTGGCCGAGGCGAGGGTGGAGAAGATGGTGCCGATGAACAGGAGGATCATCAGCCACAGGCTGCCGGTGACCCGGGCGGCGTCGAACAGCGGCGTTCCGGCCTGTCCGAGATATTCCCACGGGATGAGGCCCGAGCAGACATACCAGGTGAGAGTGGCGGCGATCACCAGGGTGATGATGCCGGCCATGGTGCCATAGGGGAGCGCGCGCGGCGGCGAGCGCACCTCCTCGGCAGCCTGGGTCGTGCCCTCGATGCCGAGATAGTACCAGAGGCCGAAATGCAGCGCCGCCAGGATGCCGACCCAGCCATAGGGGAGCGGCTCGGTGGTGATCGCGCTGAAATCGAGCGGGATCGCCGAAATGCCGCCCTCGACCGCGAAGAACAGGATGACGATGGCGATGAAGGCGATGGCGGTGATGATGAAGCTGAAATTCAGGGTGACCAGGACGCCGCGATAATTCAGCCAGGCGAGAAACATGACGGTGAGAATGATGAACGGCTTCTGGTTCAGCCCGGTATGGCCCTGCATCTGGGCCACGGTGTCGAGCAGGAAGCCGACGGTGATGGCGTTGCCGGCCTCGAGCATGGTGTAGGCGAGCACCAGGAACAGGCCGACATTGAAGGCCATCAGCGGTCCGACAATGTGCTTGGCCTGGGCATATTGGCCGCCCGCCGCCGCCACCGTCGAGGTGACCTCGGAGTCGATCATGGCGACGCTGGTGTAGAGGAGGCCGGCGACCCAGCAGGCGACCAGGCCGGCGATCATGCCGCCTTTGCCGACCGAGAAGTTCCAGCCCATATATTCGCCGACAAGGACGATGCCGACGCCGAGCGCCCAGACATGGACAGGCCCCAGCACCCTGAGCAGGCTCAGGCGTTTCTCGGCAGCGGCGGCGGTGCCAGTGGCGGTGGACATGCTCTTGCCCCTCAGATTTCGTGGCGTTCCTGGGTCAGCTCGATCTCGCCCTCGCGCGAGGAGGTGAGCAGCTCGTTTTCATAGGTCGTGTCGACCTTCCAGAGGTCGTAAAGCATGTGCAGGCCGAAGGCCGCCGACAGCGCCCAGGCGAGATATTCGAGAACGTTCCACAGATCCATCGCTCTATCTCCTGCTGCCGAAGCGCTCGGCGATGACCTCGCGATATTCCCGGTCGGAGAGGCGCACCACCAGGACGAAGAAGCCGATGACGAGCACCGCCATGGTGATCAGCGCCAGCCAGCTGAAATCGTAGTTGAAGCGCGCCGTGATGATGTCGTTGGCGGCGGCCGGATCGGTGATGCCGAGGGCGGCCCATTGCTGCTGCTCGATGGCGTTCTGACCGAGCGCCTCCCAGGTCGGATTGGGGATCGGATTGGGGGTCTTGGTGGCGCCGGCCAGCCCGAGATAGAGCGGCACGAACAGCGACCCGACGGTCAGGACGAGCAGCACGAAGACATCGACGATCTGGCTGAACAGGCTCTGCTCAGGCGGACGATAAGCCATGGTGGGGTCTCCTCAAATCCGCTTCTGGCGGCGCATTTCGTCGAGATGCTTGAGATCGAGGCCGTAGATGAAGTCGCGATCGTCGGCATAGTGGCGCAGCATCGCCCAGATCGAGGCGGTGTTGAAAATCAGGACCAGCCCGCCGGAGATCAGCAGGATCACCCGCAGCATCGGCACGGTCACCAGCGACCAGACGCTCACCAGGGCGAACAGGACGGTGACCCACAGGGCGATGACGAATGCCAGGGCACCGAGCCGGTCGCGCTTGTGCATCCGGTCGATCCGGGCATCGAGGTCCTCGACGGCAGCTTGGACATTCTGGGTTGTAACCATCGGCCCCTCTCCCTGCTAGCGCGCGATCCCAGGCACGAAAAATTGCCTGTGTGGCAAAAGGTTTTCACCTCATGAATGTCAGGCCAGTTTTCGGACGGAGTCAACCATTTTGCTTGTGAGGCGGTAGGCAGTAGGCAATAGGCAGTCGGGAAGGGGCGAGATCACTGCCTTAGTGCCTAATGCCTAATGCCTCAAGGCTGACTATATCCGCACAATGCTCCTCCATTGCCTCATCGCCTCCACCCTCGCCTTGAGCCTCGTCCCGGCGGCCGCGCTCGCTGGAACGCGCATCATCGAGCCTTCCACCGCGATCGTGGTGGCGCCGTTCCACGAGGCTCATCATGTCCGCGGCGACGATGGCCGCGAGCATGTCGAATACGACCTCCTGGTGACCAATGTGTTCGACGGCCAGGTCAGGGTGACGACGCTCGAGATCACCAACGAGGCCGGCAAGGTGATCGGCCATTTCGACGGGCGCGAGCTGGCCGAGGCCACCCAGACGCTGATCGACGGCAAGCTCGCGGAAGCGATCCCGCCATCCGGGTCGGTGGCGATCGAGGTCGATCTCGTCCTGTCGCCGGGAACGCTGCCGAAGCGCCTGTCGCATCGCGTGGTCTACGACTTCCCCCAGCTCGACCCGCTCGCCTCGCTGATCGGCAGCCGGGAGGTGGTGGGGGCCGAGGTGGAGATGTCGAAGAGCGAGCCGGTGCCGATCATCGCGCCGCTGACCGGCCCGGGCTGGGCGGCGCTCAACGGCTGCTGCGTCCCCAACATCCACCGCAATGTGCGGGTCGCCGCCGGCACCCGGATCGCCACGCCGGAGACCTTCGCCATCGACTGGGTCCAGCTCAAGGGCGACCGGTTCTTCAAGGGCGACGGCAAGGCGGTGAAGCAGTTCCCCTATTATGGCGCCGAGGTCAGATCGGTGGCCGATGGCGAGGTGGTGGCGGTGCGCGACGGCATGGCGGAGAGCCAGCCCTTCATGCCGCCAAAGACGGTGCATGCGCCGAACGACTATGGCGGCAACCATGTGATCATCCGCATCCGCCCCGATGTCTATGCCCTCTATGCCCATCTCCAGCCAGGCAAGATCGCCGTCAAGATCGGCGACAAGGTCAAGGCGGGATCGAGAATCGGCAGGCTCGGCAACAGCGGCAATTCGAGCGCGCCGCATCTCCATTTCGGGCTGCTCGACCGTCCCGACCCGTTGACCGGCGACAGCCTTCCCTTCGTCATCGATCAGTTCGAGCTGACCGGCAAGGTCGAGATCAGCGAAGAGCGCAAGACGCTGATGGTGAAGCCCGCATCGGGCAAGGTCGAAGCGGCCTACCCGCTGGTCTTTGGCGTCACCACCTTCCGCTGATGGCGCTCGACAACCAGGCGATCGCGGCGCGCTTGCGTGAATTGGCGAAGCGCTCCGCCGCGGCCGGCGGCAATCCCTATCGCAGCAAGGCTTATCGGCGGGCCGCCGACAGCATCGCGACGCTGCCGGTCCCGCTCGAGCAGCTGATCGCCGAGCGGCGGCTGCGCGAGATCCCGGGCGTCGGCGAAAGCATTGCCGAGGTCATCACCACGCTGCACGAGACCGGCAGCCATCCGGTGCTCGAGGCGATGCGGCAGGAGGGCGGCGCCCTGCCGAACGAGACGAGCGACGACGGCGGCGCCGGGCAGCGCCATATCGACCGCGCCGCCACGCTGCTCGACAATGCGGCGCGAACCTTGCGCGAGGCGCGGCCGGAGCTGAAGCGCATCATCCCCGCCGGCGATTTCCGGCGCGGCGCCGAGCTCATCGGCGATCTGGCGCTGGTCGCCGAGGCGCCGTCTCTCGAGGATGGTCCGCACACGCTCAACGTCGGCGGCGAGCTCACGGTGCATCTGACCGATGCGGCGCATTACGGCGTCACGCTCGTCCATGCCACGGGATCGAAGGGCCATGTCGAGGCGTTGGCGGCGCTCGCCCGCGAGCAAGGCCTCACTCTCGACGGAAGCGGCTTGAGGCAGGGGCGCAGGCGGCTTGCGGCGGCGAGCGAGGAGGCGATCTATCGGCGATTGGGACTGCCCTTCATCCCGCCGGAGCTGCGCGAGGGAGGCGACGAGATCGCCCGTGCGCTCGCCGATGATCTGCCGCAGCTCGTCACCGAGAAGGACCTGCGCGGGCTCCTCCATGTCCATACCGACATGTCGGATGGCGTCGACACGCTCGAGGCGATGGCCGAGGCGACGCGGGCCCGCGGCTATCGCTACCTCGGGATCGCCGACCATTCGATCTCGGCGCGCTATGCCGGCGGGCTGACGGTCCCCGAGATCGAGGCACAGCATGCCGCGATCGATCGGCTGAACAGGGGCTATGGCAAGAGCTTCCGCATCCTCAAGGGAATCGAATCCGACATTCGGATCGACGGCGCTCTCGACTATCCGGACGAGGTGCTGGCGCGCTTCGATTTCGTGGTGGCGAGCGTCCACGGCCGGTTCAAGCTCGATCGAAAGGGCCAGACCCGGCGTATCATCCGTGCCGTCGGCAATCCCCGGACCACCATTCTCGGTCATCCGACCGGGCGGCGGCTGCTGCAGCGCCCGGGCTATGAGGTCGATGTCGAGGCGGTCCTCGCGGCGTGCGCCCGTCATGGCGTCGCGGTCGAGATCAATGCCCATCCCTGGCGGCTCGACCTCGATTGGCGCTGGCACCAGCGCGCCCTCGCGCTTGGCTGTCTCTTGAGCATCAATCCCGATGCCCATTCGACGCGCGAGCTCGACCACACGCGATGGGGCGTCATGATGGCGCGCAAGGGCGGGGTGCCGGCCGATCGCGTGCTCAACTGCCGGAACCTTCCGGAGCTCAGGCGTCATCTGGGCAGTAGGCAGTAGCGAATAGCGAATAGCGAATAGTAAGTGCCCCTCATCCGCCCCTTCGGGGCACCTTCTCCCCGCAAGCACGGGGAGAAGGGAGTCATGGGGGGTGGCGCCCCCTCTTTTACTCCCCTCGCCCCACGACTGCGGGGAGAGGGTGGCGCGAAGCGCCGGGTGAGGGGTATTCGCCACTCACTATTCGCTACTCGCTTCTCAAAACCCCCAGGAGGTCGGACGATCGATCGGCAGGTTGTTGTTGAGCGCCATCAGGCCCTTGATGATGCGGATCAGCGACCAGACGAACCACAGGGCGAGAACAAGCCAGCCGATCAGGACGAGCGCCAGCAGGCTGCCAATGATCACATAGACGAGCGAGGCCCAGAATATCGTGATCTGGTTCTGGCTGTGCGAGCTGACGATGGGGTCGGCGTTGGCGCGCTGCGTATAGGCGATGATCACCCCGATCAGCCAGGTGATCCCGACAAAATAGCCCACGACGTAGAGGATGTAGACGGCCAGGGCCATCGTCTTGGCCGAGGCCACCGCCTGCGCTTGCCCATCGTCGCCAGTGCTCACCTCATCCCTCCATCATCGTCGACCCGGTCGGCCTGGCCGCCGCCCAAGGTAAACTCTGCCGCGGCGCGGAGGCAACTCCGGCGCGGGCGGTTGACACTCATACAGGCGGGGTTTATCTCCCGGCCACCCTTCGAATTGGGGGATCGTCTAACGGTAGGACAGCGGACTCTGACTCCGCCAGTCTAGGTTCGAATCCTAGTCCCCCAGCCACTTGATTTCATTGCACTTTTCCAAGAATGGACAGTGAACGGCTTATGCCGGTCGGGTGATCAGTCGGGAAAATTTGTTCTCCTTTCGAGCTTTCTGATGGCCGACTCCGCGAGCTTTGGATCGCGGTGAAGGTAGTTCGCGTCCAAGATGGAGCGGACGTCTTTCAAGCTATGGCCGGTGACTGTGGCGATC
>JBIOYR010000014.1:0-11247 GCA_044870245.1 Aestuariivirgaceae bacterium
TCACCAGCTGCTCCGGTGCAAGCTGGCTGTGGGTGGTCGACGCCGGGTGAATGATCAGCGAACGCGTGTCGCCGACATTGGCGAGATGCGAGATCAGCTTCACCGTCGACACCGTCCGCACGCCGGCGTCATATCCGCCCTTGAGGCCGAAGGTGAACACCGCACCGGCGCCGCGCGGCGCGTAGCGCTGCTGCAGCTTGTGGTCGGGATCGGTTTCGAGCCCGGCATAGCTCACCCAGGCGACGCGGGCGTCCTGCGACAGCCAGCGCGCCACTTCGAGCGCATTGTCGCAATGGCGCTGCATGCGCAGCGCCAAGGTCTCGATGCCGGTCAGGATGAGAAACGCGTTGACCGGCGAGATCGCCGGCCCGAGATCGCGCAGGCCGAGCACCCGGCAGGTGATGGCGAAGGCGATATTGCCGAAGGTCTCGTGGAAGCGCATGCCGTTATAGGAGGCATTCGGCTCGCTGAGCAGCGGATATTTGTCGTCCCTGCTCCAGTCGAACCGGCCGCCATCGACGATCACCCCGCCCATCGAGTTGCCGTGACCGCCCATGAACTTGGTCAGCGAATGGATGACGATGTCGGCGCCGTGATCGAAGGGCCGGCACAGATAGGGGCTGGCAAGCGTGTTGTCGACGATGAGCGGCACATGCGCTTTCCTGGCGATCTCGGCGATCGCCGAGATGTCGGTGACCCGCCCGCCGGGATTGGCGATCGACTCGATGAAGATCGCGCGTGTTTTGGCCGTCACCGCCTTGGCGAAGGAGCCCGGATCCCCGGCATCGGCCCAGGCGACGTTCCAGCCGAACGACTTGAAGGAATGATTGAACTGGTTGATCGAGCCGCCATAGAGCTGGCGGGCGGCGATGAACGCGTCGCCGGATCTCATCAGGGCATGGAAAGCGACGAGCTGTGCCGCATGCCCCGATGCCAGAGCCAGTGCCGCCGTGCCACCCTCGAGCGCCGCCACTCTTGCTTCGAGCACCGCCTGTGTCGGATTCATGATCCGGGTATAGACATTGCCGAACGTCCTCAGGGCGAACAGATCGGCGGCGTGCTCGACATCCTCGAAGACGAAGGAGGTCGTCTGGTAGATGGGCGTGATCCGAGCGCCGGTCACCGGGTCCGGCTGGGCTCCGGCATGAATGGCAAGCGTGTTGAATCCTGGAGTCGTGTCGGCCATTCAAATCTCCCTGGCGAGCTGCTTGTGGTCTCTTACCGCAGACCGAAGAACGAAACAATCGTTCGGAATAGAGAACATTCATGCCGATGGCACGGCCTGTGCTGACTGGTCTGTCACGGGTTGGCGATGGATCGGAACGATGCAATTCAAGCATGAGGAAGTGTCCTGGCGGGGGCTGTCCTGGAAAGTTGTCGATGGGGTCGAGGCGGTGAGGGCGCCCTGGCAGTCGCTGGCGGCGCGGGCACCTGATCAGCCATTCCAGCACCCGGCCTGGATCGCGGCCTGGCTGAAGACCCGGGGCAGGGCGATATCGGTGCGGCCAAGAATTGCCATTGGCAGCCATCGCGGCCGATGCGAAATGGTGGTGCCGCTCGGCATCAGCGGTCGCGGACCATGCAGCGTGCTGCGATGGCTCGGAGGCGATGCCGCCGACTACAATGCGCCGCTTGCCTCGCCTGAGCTGCGGTCGGCTTTCACCGCCGGGGAGGCGTCGGCATTGTGGCGGTTCATCGTCGACCTGACGGGCCCGGCCGCTGTTCTTGATCTCGCCAATCAGCCGGAGCGGATCGGCAACTTGGCCAATCCATTCATTGCCGGCGCCGTTGGCGAGGAAGCGTGTCGCGCCCACAGCCTGCGTCTCGGGGCCGCAACGGCGCAAACGGGGTCGTCGAAGCGCCACCGCAAACGATTGCGCGCCTTTGAGCGCGACCATGGCAGCCTCGCTTATATCTCCATCCCTGCCGGTCCGGCTTGCGGTCTGGCGGTGGCGCAGATCATCGATTGGAAAGCGCGGCAGCTCGCGCGCAACGGCGGCTTCAGTCCGTTCGAGGACGAGGGGGTGCGGGCTTTCCTTGCAGCGCTCGCCGGCGATCCCTCGATGCCGCTGCGGGTGGCGCTGCTCCGCACGGCGTCATCGGTGCTCGCAGGCTTCATCCTGATCGACGGCGGCGAGGCCGAGTGCATCTACCAATGCGCCTATGACCCGGCCTTCGCCTTCTGCTCTCCCGGCACCCTGCTGCGCCAGCTCGTGGAAAACGAAGCGGCTAGGCGCGGCAAGACCGTGCTCGATTTCGGACCTGGGGATGAACCCTATAAGGAGGAGATCTGCGACACCGCAACGCGGCTCATGCGCAGCATCCGACCGCTGCGGCCGAGCGGGGCACCGCTCGCCGCCGCACTCCGGGCGCGCCTTGCGGTGAAGCGTCGCATCAAGTCGACGCCGGCGCTCTATCAGGCGGTCTGCCGGGCAAACCGTGCGGGCCAGGCAGTGCGGCGGCGGTTGCCGTTCCTGTCAGCTTTTCGGCGCGATCCCGAGACTTTGGAAACGGCCTGAGGCATGGCGGGTCTGGCGCCGTGACGATACCAGCCCGGGATTGCCACCCACCCAGGCCCACTCGCCGGAGAGCTTGCCATATTCCATTTTCGGGCAGCGGTTCATCACCACCGCGACGCCCTGCGCCTCGGCGAGCCTTGCCGCCTCGTCATTGCGGACCGACAGCTGCATCCAGATCACCTTGGGCAACGGATCGAGCGCCAGCGCGTCCCGAGTGACCGCCAGCGCCGCCTCGGAATTGCGGAAGACATCGACCATGTCGATCGCCGCCGGCACCGACTTCAAATCGGCGAACACTGGGCGACCCAGGATCTCCTTGCCGGCGAGACCGGGATTGATGGGATAGAGCTCGTAGCCCTTGTCGATCAGATATTTCAGAACGAAGAAGGATGGCCGCACCGGATTGCTGGAAGCACCCACCAGCGCAATGGTGCGGACTGAATTCAGGATGTTCCGGAGGTAGTCCGGCGGGTAGTTGTCATGATCCATTGCTCAGCGGTCCTTCCAGACAGGGGCGCGTCTGGCAAGAAAGGCGGCGATACCCTCCTCGGCATCGGCCATCATCAGATTGTCGACGATGACCCGCTCGGTGAATTCATAGGCCTCGTCGAAACGCATCTCGATCTGGGCATAGAAGGCGCGCTTGCCCAGGGCGAGCACTGCGCGCGACCGTTTGACCAGCCGTGCGGCCAGCGCATCGCTCTCCTGTCGCAGCGCCTCCGGTTCGACCACCCGGTTCACCAGGCCTGCGGCCTTCGCTTCCTCCGCGCTCATCAGCCGCCCGGTCGTCAGCAGCTCCATGGCGAGCTTGTGAGGAAGGTTGCGCGCGACGGCGACCATTGGTGTCGAGCAGAACAACCCGGAATCGATGCCATTGACGCCGAACCGCGCAACGCTCGAGGCCACCGCCATGTCGCAGCTCGCCACCAGCTGGCAGCCGGCAGCCGTGGCGGTCCCGCCCACCTCGGCGAGGAACACCAGGGGCGAACGCCGGATGGCCCGCATGAGCCGGGTGCAGCCGGCGAAGAGCCGTTCATAGAATTGGCGCCCCCCATCGGCATCGCTGCGATGGGCCGTGATCTCCTTGAGATCATGGCCGGCGCAGAAGCCGGGTCCATTGCCGGCGATCACCACCGCCCGCACTGAATCGTTGCTGCCGGCCCGTTCGATCGCCTGGAGCAAGGCGTCGAGCAACGCGCTCGACAGGGCATTGCGCTCATTCGGCCGGTTCAGGGTGAGCCTGAGCACGCCTGCCTCGTCGAGGTTCTCTTCGAGAATTGCCGATGGAGCCATTGAAGTAGCAGCCGACGACGAAGTCATTCTGTCTCCTCGGTCAGGATCTTGAGCTTCGCAGCGTAGCCCTGATCTTCCATCAGCTTCTTGATTATAGTCTTGTTGTTCTCGGACGGCAGCATGGCGACGAGACTAGCGATGATCTTCATCTTCATGGGCTCTTGGATATCTTTATCCTGCTTGAGATCGTCGATCTGCTTCTTGATCTCCTGCTCCTGGTTCTCGGCGACCGCGCTATAGGCGAAGCTGACTGTCGTCACCGCCGTGTTCCATGCCGTGACGCTGTCGAAGCCGAATTTCTTGATGTCGGCATCGAATTGCTTGCCGGCCTCGGTCTCGCGCACGAATTGCTCGAGCGATTCATAATTCTCGAGCGGGGTGTCCTTGTATTTGTCCTTGACCGCAACGAAGGCGTCCAAGGCGCGCTTGGCGATATCGTCGGTGAGCTCGATGGTCTCGACCGGCGGCACCTCCCCGGCATCCTTGCCTTCGCCGGCCGAAGGATCCTCGACCGTCGGCGCCTCGACACCGCTCGGCGGCTGGTTCGGGCTTGCGCCACCTTCCGGCGCAGGGATCGGCAATGGCCCGGGAGCCTCGAGATTTGGCAGGACCTTGCCTGGCGCCTTCTCCTCCGCCTCGATGCGTGACTGGTCCTTCGCCGGGGCTGATGAACTTTCGGATGGAAGCCAAGCCGTGGCGGCCAACAATGCTGCGACCAGCAGGTGGCGCAAAAAATATCGCATCGACTCGATCCGCTCCCTCGGCGCTTCGATCGCCACAATTCTACGGCAACGCATGACAGGGATACAACGGCAAAGGGTCGGTATCATGATACCACACAACTAACTTGCTGCCGCCGCTCATGTTTTGTCTCTTGACCAGCGTAACAGGCAAGGGATATATGGCGCGCGAATCTGACAAGGGACGAGATCGATGAAGACCTATTCCGCACGCCCGGCCGAGGTCGAGAAGAAGTGGTTGCTGATCGACGCCGATGGCCTGGTCGTCGGGCGGCTCGCCGCGCTGATCGCCAGCCGCCTGCGCGGCAAGCACAAGGCGATCTTCACCCCCCATGTCGACACTGGCGACAACATCATCGTCGTGAATGCCGAGAAGGTGGTTCTGACCGGCAACAAGCGGCAGGACAAGACCTATTACTGGCATACCGGCTATCCAGGCGGCATCAAGGGCCGCACGGCGGAGAAGGTGCTGGAAGGCCGCCATCCCGAGCGGGTGCTGGAAAAGGCGGTGGAGCGCATGCTGCCGCGGGGTCCGCTGGGGCGTCGCCAGCTGGGCAATCTGCGCATCTATAGGGGGCCGGGCCATCCTCATGAGGCGCAGCAGCCGGAGACGCTCGATATCCGCGCCATGAATATCAAGAATTCCCTGAGATAGAGGCTGACCGATGGCTGAGATCCAGACCACGCTTGAAAATCTTGGCGCCGCCATGGGCGTCACGCCCCAGCCGGCGCCGGTTCAGCCGGCCAAGCCCCGGCTCGATGCGAAGGGGCGCGCCTACGCCACCGGGAAGCGGAAGGATGCGGTGGCGCGGGTGTGGATCAAGCGCGGCAAGGGCAAGATCACGGTCAACGACAAGGAATTTGCCACCTATTTCGCGCGTCCCACCTTGCGCATGCTGATCGAGCAGCCTCTCAAGGCCGCAAGCCGGATGGAGCAGTTCGACATTGACTGCACCGTGTCGGGCGGCGGCCTGTCAGGTCAGGCAGGCGCGGTGCGTCATGGCCTGTCGAAGGCGTTGACCTTCTTCGAGCCGGAGCTGCGACCGGTGCTCAAGAGAGGCGGCTTCCTCACGCGCGACAGCCGCGTCGTCGAGCGCAAGAAATACGGCCGCGCCAAGGCCCGGCGCAGCTTCCAGTTCTCGAAGCGCTAGGAGCGCGCACCGCCCCAGCCTCAAAGTCCGCCGGCAACCAGGCCTTCATAGGTCTGCTTGCCGGTGACGACAGGCAGGATCTCGAATTCCGCATGCTCGCACCAGTCCGCCATCCAGCGCTGGAGCAGCGTGACATCGTCGGTCTCCATCAGCACGAAGCATTTGCGCATATCGGCGCTGACCCAGCTCTCGACGAAAGTTAGCCCTGCCGGCGCCATGCGTCCCTTGTCGCGAAACTTGCGGTAAATTGCCTTTCGGTCACGGCCGCTGAAATCCTCGATGCACATGAACAACATGGTGACCTTGCTCTCCGAAGGGGGTTGCCAGGGCGCGAAGCTTGGCCGATTTTCGTGGCCCCGTTAAGAGGAGCGACGAAGATGAGCAAGGCCACGCACAAGATCGGCGTGATCGGCGCCTCGGGTTACACCGGCGCCGATCTGGTTCGCCTTGCGGTGCGCCATCCGGCCATGGAGATTTCGGCTCTCACCGCCAATGCTCATGCGGGCAAGAGCATGGCGGAGGTGTTTCCCCATCTCGCCGCTCTGCCGCTGCCGCGCCTGATCAAGACCGAGGATGTCAATTGGGACGGTGTCGAGGCGGTGTTCTGCGGCCTGCCGCATGCGGCGAGCCAGGAGGTGATCTCAGGCTTGCCGGACCATCTCAGGATCATCGACATGTCGGCCGACTTCCGGTTCCGCGACCCTCAGACCTATGAGCGCTGGTATGGTGTTCCGCACAAGGCGGCCGAGCTTCAGCGCATCGCCGTTTACGGGCTGACCGAGCATTATCGCGACGACATTCGCAAGGCGCGGCTGGTCGCTTGCCCCGGTTGCTATCCCACGGCTGTCCTCACTCTGGTTCTGCCATTGATCAGGGCCGGACTGATCGATGCCGGCGATCTGATCATCGACGCCAAGTCCGGCGTGTCGGGCGCCGGTCGCACACCGAAGCAGAACACGCTCTTTTGCGAGGCAGGGGAGGGGCTTAGTCCCTATGGCGTGGCGAGCCACCGGCACGCGCCGGAGATCGAGCAGGAGATTTCGCGGATCGCCGGCCAGGCGGTGGTGGTGAGTTTCACGCCGCATCTCGTGCCGATGAGTCGCGGCGAGCTCATCACCGCCTATGCACGGTTGCGGCGCGGTGCCACCGCCGACGACTGTGCGATCACCCTTCAGCGGAGCTATGATGGCGAGCCCTTCATCGTGCTGGCGCCACGCGGCATCTGTCCGGCCACGCAATATGTGCGCGGTTCCAACAACGTCATGCTCGGCGCCTATGCCGATCGCATGCCGGGTCGCGTCATCCTCTTGGCGGCGCTCGACAATCTGGTGAAGGGATCGGCCGGCCAAGCCATTCAGAATTTCAACCTCATGTTCGGGTTGCCGGAGACCATGGGCCTCGAACAGGCGCCGCTCTTCCCGTGATCGCTGGCCGACGGAAATAAACTTGCCCCTTGGCACGGTTCGCCCAAATCCGGCCACAGCTGTCCACATTTATGAAGCGCCCCAGCCGGGGCGGTAGATGGATGAGTGCCTGATGTAGCGGGCGTCGTCGCCGCGGCCAGGTGGAGAGGCGCTCAGATTCGGAGCGGGCAAACCCATGCACAAATGGTGTTTTGGACTTCTGGTGCTTGCCGTCATCGCGGTGGCTCCCGGCGCATCGATGGCAGCGCAGCAGAGCGATTTCAAGCTCTCGCCCGGTGAATGGCAGATGCGTCAGAAGACCAATGAGGGGGTCATCCGCATCATTGCCGATGATATCGATTCGACGAGCTTTCGTGCCGCCGCCGAGGTCAGCTCGGTGCTGAGCGGCCTCGAGGGCCTCCGTGTCATTCCGGTGGTCGGCCGGGGCTCGGTGTCCAACATCAACGACCTGCTGTTTCTCAAGGAGATCGATCTCGCAGTCGTCCAGCAGGACGTGCTCGACCAGCTGAGGTCGACCCGCGCCATCCCGGCGCTCGAGCGTCGCGTGAACTACGTCACCAAGCTCTACAATGAGGAGGTTCATGTCCTGGCCCGCAAGGACGTCCAGGACATTTCGGCGCTCGCCAATCGCAAGGTGAGCTTCGGTCCGGTTGGTGGCGGCGCAGCCATCACCGCGACTGCGCTGTTCGACAAGCTCAGGATCCCCGTCGAAGTGACGAACGACGATGCCGATGTCGCGCTGATGAAGCTCAAGTCCGGCGAGATCGACGCCATGGTCTATGTCGACGGCAAGCCGGTGCGGCTGTTCGAGCAGCTGACGGCAAAGGACGGGGTGCATTTCCTGGCGGTGCCCTATGACCGCTCGCTCTATCGCGCCTACACGCCGTCGAGCCTGACCTCTGCCGACTATCCGAACCTGATCGACTCAGGCGATAAGCTGGAGACGCCGGCGGTCGGAGCGATCCTGACAGTATTCAACTGGAAAGAGGACACCGCCCGGTTCAAGGCCATTGCGCGGTTCACCGACTACTTCTTCGCACGTGCTCGCTTCCTCGCCAAGCCGCCGCGCCATCCCAAATGGAGCGAGATGAACCTGTCGGCGCGGATCGCCAATTGGGACCGGTTCCGCGCGGCCGACGAGGCCTTGCCGCGCCTCGCTGCGATCTCGCCCGATGCCTGCACCGAGCCGGAGCTCAGGGCAGCCATTCAGACTTTCCTGAAGGACACCAAGGTCGCCTTGCCGCGCACCAACACGCTGAGCGAACAGGATACCAGCGAGCTCACCGAAAAGTTCAAGGCATGGCTCAAAGCCAATCCGCAGTATCAATGAGGTCGCGCTTGGGGAGGTCTGTGATGTCGCTCATGCGTAAGCTGGTCGGGACGAGCCTCGTCCTTGCCGGTCTGTTGTGGTCTCTGACAGGCGTGACCCCGGCCGTTGCCCAGGATTGGATGCCGGAGAAGCCGGTCGAGCTGGTCATCATGGCTGGCAAGGGTGGCGGCGCCGACAAGATGGCGCGAATGTTCAAGCAGATCATCGACGACAATCAGATGTCGCCGGTACCCTTCGAGCCGGTCAACATGCCGGGGGAGAACGGTGCCGAAGCGCTGAAGCATCTCGAGGAGAACAGCGGCAGCGCCAATATCGTGATGGTGACGCTCAACAGCTTCTACACTACGCCGCTGCAGAATTCCGAGATAAAGGCCAAGATTACCGACTTCGCGCCGATTGCCCGCATGGCGGAGGATACCTTTGTTCTTTGGGTGAACAAGAACAGCGGCATCGACACGCTTGAGAAATTTGCCGCGGCTGCCAAGAAGAAGGGCAAAGACTGGGTCATGGCAGGGACCGGAACGGCCTCGGAGGACAATCTCCTGACCATTTTCCTCAATGAGGAGTTTGGCCTCTCCATGAGCTATCGCGCCTTCGAGGGCGGCGGCGAGGTGGCAAAGGAGCTTGCCGCTGGCAAATGCGATTCCACCGTCAACAACCCTTCCGAGCAGGAAGATATCTATCTTGACGGCAAGACCACTCCGCTGGCGGCCTTCACGCCGGAGCGGCTCGACCAGTTCGAGAATGTCCCGACCTTCAAGGAGAAGGGGCACGATATGGTCTATTTCATGCAGCGCAGCGTCGTCGGCCCGCCGAACATGCCGCCGGAGGCGCTCGAGTTCTATCGCAACCTCTTCCGCGAGGTGTACGAATCCAAGGAGTGGCAGGACTATATGAACCGGAACTCCCTGCGCGGCGAGTTCATCACCGGCGACCCCCTGGTCAATTATTGGAGCAAGGAGCAGGACGCCCACAAGAAGATCCTGGCCGCCATGGGCAAGACCAACTGAGGCGGCTTTCGACTGGGGATGTTCTGTGCTGATGGTTAGCCGAGGTTGAATCGCCGGGCATCCCGGCGACTGCAGCCAATTTCGCAACCTACTGATTTAGCGTGATTTTTTGTGCCTTCGCATTGCCTTTCGCGAGCCCGCCGCAAACCCCCCATTAAGCTTTCGGCTTAACCGTCCGTTTGATCCTCGGCGCCATGCTGATCGAAAGCAGACGGGGAGTTCGGGACATGGCTCGCAGTGATCTCAGCCTGATTATGGATGCGGAAATCGCCGCCCGTCGTGGGGCTGCTGATCGGTTGTTCGTCCTTGGCATGCTCTATGCGACCGGTCGCGACGTGCCGCAGGATCTCGTTGCCGCGCATAAATGGTTCAATCTCGCGGCCATGCATGGCAATCGGGAAGCCAAATCGCGTCGCGCCGAAGTGGCGCTGGAGATGACGGCCGCTCAGATTGCCGACGCTCAGCGCGAGGCGCGCGCCTGGCTCATGGCAGGTTGAGGTTGGGAGGCTCGAGGCTGATCAATATTCGCGGCTGTTGAAGATGGTCTGGTCGAATTGGTGCTCTTCGAAATTCTCGCGATTCCAGGTCTCGTGGCGCTTGCGCTCTTTCTGGAAGTTGTTGATTTCAGTTTGATAAATATCGACTTGCCCCTGAAACCGAGCTTCTGGGCTGTTGACCGGTGGCAGATATTCGGAGGACGGGGAGATCGGCCGAAACGGCACGAAATACTCCGCTGCCATCAAGCCGGTGGCAGTGGTGAGGAGAGTTCCGACAAGCACGGCACTTGCCAATCCCGGCGCGCGCATTTCCCACTCCGCGTTGGACCGCCCCGCGCCCGGAATCCGGCCACCAAGGCGAGTCTGAAACCTATTAAGCCACAAATGGTGCCGCCATATACTTAAGAATTGGCGAACGAGACGATTGTCTTGCAACCGCGACCATGGTGCAACAGTTCCATGTGGAGCGCGGGAAATATCGGCTTTGGTCCGGCCGCAACATGCCGGTGGCTTGCACGGGCCAGCAAAACCGGGCAAGAGAGGCCTCTTCGGAGACGTGGCCGAGCGGCTGAAGGCGGCGGTTTGCTAAACCGTTATACGGTTAACATCCGTATCGAGGGTTCGAATCCCTCCGTCTCCGCCAATACCTATAACTAAGTTACGGTATTTGCAATGAGATTTCCTGAAACTGGAAATTCGGTCCCAGTTTGGGTACCACTTGCGAGCCGCGCACTAGCCCGAAAAAAAGGTGGTGGCGGATAAAAAGACCGAGGGGACCCGGTTCAAGAATGCCAACCATCCGTGACATTCTGACAAGATTGCTACCTTTTGGCGCGAATCCTCCAACCAGCACCTCGTCATTCGACAGATCATGCCCTCGATGGCCGCCGGATCTGTTTGGAGTCACCGCCACTATTGCCGAACTGTCGGGATGTTATTCGAATTCCATGTTTATGTCGGGTTGGGAAAGCAATTGCAGGTTCAACACGAAGACCCGGCGCGATGTAGAGAAAATTGCTCTTCGCTGGGCCCAGACTCTGAAGCCGCCACAGAAACTTCAGAAAATGTGGCGCTCGTTTCGAGATTTGCAGGATCACGAGATCGGTGACGGTTCGGAGGATTGGGCTGAACTCGCCATTTCGTTGCTTGTTATCGCAGATGAGGCGAGCATAGGATTTGGATTTGAGCCAGAACACGACGCTGAAGACTTAGCCCATGTTGTGTATAAGAACCATTTCGATCTACTAAAGTCTGCTGTATCTCCTGGATCAGCCTACCCGCGC
>JBIOYR010000015.1:0-30838 GCA_044870245.1 Aestuariivirgaceae bacterium
CCATGCGGCGATGAAGGCGAGCAGGCCCGTCGCGACAAGTGCCGGCCACATCAGCGGCAAGAAGATCTTCGAGATGATGATCCAGGGCGTGGCGCCGTCGACGATCGCCGCTTCCTCGATCTCGACCGGCAGATGGCCCATGAAGGTGGTCAGCACCCAGACGGTAAACGGCAGCGTGAAGATCATATAGGAGAAAATCAGCGCCAGCGGCGTGTTGTAGATGCCGAGCGTCCGGATTAGTTCGAACATGCCGGCAAGCACTGCTATCTGCGGAAACATCGACACCGACAGGATGATGAGGAGCAGGAGGCGCCTTCCTCGGAAATTGATGCGAGACAGAGGGTACGCGGCGGTGAGGCCGACCAGCAACGACAGAGCGACGACGACCATAGCAACCAGCAGCGAATTGGCTATATTCCGTAAAAAGGTGCCGGTGGTGAGCACGGAGACATAGTTTGCGATCGAGGGTGCCTTCGGCCAATAAGCGACCTCGAACAGGGCGGTGCCCGATTTCAGCGACGTCAGCATGGCGTAGTAGAGCGGGAAGACTGCGACGATGACGATGACGGCGACGAGCGCGTAGAACGCCGCCGCCCTGGCCAGCCGGGCGATCATCTGATCTCCCCCGAAACGCCGACCCGTCCGACACAGATATAGGCGATGGTCATCAGGGCAATGGTCAGGAAGACAAGGGTCGAGGCGGCGGAGCCGTAGCCGAACTTGTCAAAATCGAAGAGAAACTCGCGGGCGTAGATTGAGATCGATTTGGTCTGCAGATTGTTCGGCGTCAGCACGTAGATGAGGTCGAATACTCGTAGCGAATCCAGCCCGCGGAAAATCACAGCGACCATCAATACCGGGCGGATCAGCGGCAGCGTTATCTTCCAGAACACCTTGAGCGGATGGACGCCGTCGAGCAGCGCTGCCTCGTAGATGTCTCTCGGAATCATCTGCAGGCCGGCGAGAATGAGCAGTGCCATGAATGGCGTCGTCTTCCAGACATCGACAATGATGACGGCGATCATCGCCGTGTCGGGCGAGGCGGTCCAGGCGATCTTCTGATCGATCAGCCCGAGATCAAGCAGCATGTCGTTGAGGATACCGTACTGGTCGTTCAGCATCCATGCCCATATTTTCGCCGAGACGATGGTCGGAATCGCCCAGGGAATGAGGACGGCCGCGCGAACAATCCCGCGGCCCTTGAAGTCGGCGTTGAGAACGAGGGCGACGATCGTGCCGAATATTGCCTCGAGCGTTACCGCTATGACGGTGAAGCGGACGGTATTCCAGAACGCGCGCCACCAAGCCGGATCGACGAGCAGACCGTCATGGAAAGTGGCCCCGCTCGGCAGCGACACGATGGAGAAATAGTTGTCGAGGCCGATCCATCGGGCGCTCTCGAGGGTGGTCAGGGACGCGTCGGTGAACCCGAAATAGATGGTGCGGGCGAGCGGCCAGCCAGCAACTGCTGCAAGCACAGCCAGCATGGGCAACAGGAAAAGCCGGGCCGAGCGGAGGCGTTGGCGACGGAGATCCGATCCCCGCCGCAGCGGGGTGACGATTGACGGCCGAGCGGTAAACATGGAGCGGATTTCCGACAACATCGCACCACCGAAATCAGGTGTTCTACCAGGCGGCACGCTTGAGCTTGGTCAGTTGAATTTCCAGGGCGGCAAGATTGTCGGCCGCCGTTCCCTCGCCCGAAAGCGTCTTGTGGACCGCGGTCCAGAAGATATTCGAGACCTCGTTATATTTGAGCTTGGTCGCAGCCGAGGGTCGCGCGACAGCGTTTTGGAAAACCGGCTCCCAGCGCGGAATGATCGGCAGTTTCTCGGCTATTTCACCATCGCTGTAAAGCGACTTGATCGTCGGCAGATTGCCCGCGACCAGTGCCCGCACCTTCTGCTGTTCGGGCGAGGCCAGAAATTTGACCAGCTCGACGCTTGCCTGGGGATCTTTGACGAACTTCGGAATGGCAAGATTCCAGCCGCCAAGCGTCGCGGTCGACCGATCGCCCTTCTTGCCGATTGGCAGAATGGTCACGTCGAATTTGCCCTTTATCGCCGAATCGCCTTCGTTGCCGAGCGCGTAGGCGTAGGGCCAGTTGCGCATGAAGACGGAGTTGCCGGTCTGCCATACCCCGCGGGCTTCCTCTTCGCCGTAGGCGAGCACGCCGGGCGGCGAGATCGTGCCGACCCAACCCCTGGCGCGCTCGATCGCCGCCGCCGCTGCAGGGTTGTTGATGGAGATCGTACCGTCAGCTTCGACAATCTGGCCGCCGCCCGACGACTTGATCCATTCGAGGGCATCGCAAGTCAGGCCCTCATACGCCTTGCCCTGAAAGACGAAGCCCCACATGTCGGGATGGCCTGCCTGGCGCTCCTTGTCCATGATCATCTTGGCAGTCGCAGCCATTTCGTCCCAAGTCTGGGGCACCGGAGCGTTGTACTTTTCGAGGAGGTCCTTCCGATAATAGAGTGCCGGTGCGTCCGTGAAGAGGGGCAGCGCGATCAGCCTGCCGTCCACCTTCTGGGATTCGATGATCGATGGAAAGTGCTGGTCGATGACGTCGGTGGTCGCCTCGGTCAAGTCGAGCAGCTGGCTTGCCAGTTGCGGCGCCCAGATGATGTCGATGCGGTAAACGTCGATATCGGTGTTGCGGGCGGCAAGCCAGAGTTTGTACTGAGCGAACTGCTCGCTCGACGATGACGGCATCGCGACGATGTCGACGGTGTGGCCGGTGCGTTGCTCGAACTCTTTCACTTGGGCGCGTAAGGCTTCCAGCTCGGTGCCGGTGTCGCCGACAGCGATCGAGAGGTCTGCGGCCATGACCGGCTCTCCGGTGAGCAGCGAAATTGTGGCGCATGCCAGGAGTGTCTGACGAAGACGCATCGCAAAACCCTCACTCATCCATCGCAGAAGGATCATTCCATCGTTCAAATCACGATGGGGTCCATTCGTTGCCCATTCGACATTCATGGCGGCAAGTTTGTCTCCGCCCAGGCTTGACAACGACTCGAATGTTCATGTTATGTTCCATTGCTCGAATCAGAGCGATTTGGGGTGATTCATGCGGGCAGCCCCCACAATCCTCCATGCGGATTTGGACGCCTTTTATGCCTCGGTCGAGCAGCTGCTTGATCCGCGTTTGCGAGGCAAACCCATCGCCGTCGGCGGCGGGGTCGTGCTCGCGGCGTCCTATGAGGCCAAGGCCTTCGGGGTGCGCGGGGGAATGTCGGGATGGCGGGCCCGCCAACTCTGTCCGGAGCTGCGCTTCGTCTCCGGTCATTTCGGCGAATACCAAAGGCTCGGCGACGCGGCCATCGGCATCGTTGGCAATTACACCCCGCTCGTCGAGCGGCTCTCGATCGATGAAGCGTTCGCCGACATTGCCGGTTCAACCCGCCTGTTCGGTCCCCCTCTCGAAATTGCCAAGACCATTCGACGACGGGTCAAGGATGAGCTGGGGCTCCCGATTTCGGTCGGGCTGGCCCGCAGCAAACACTTGGCCAAGATCGCCTCGCAAGTCGCCAAGCCCGACGGGCTGGTCGTTGTCGACCCCGAAACCGAACTCGAATTCCTTCACGATCTTCCGGTGGAGCTGATGTGGGGTGTGGGTCCGGTCACCGCGGCGCGTCTTGCAAACACCGGCGTGCGCACTATCGGTCAGTTGGCTGCCGTGCCGGGGCGCTGGTTGGAGGACTTGCTGGGACATGCGATCGGAACCAGGCTGGGCTCGCTCGCATGGAACCGCGATCCCCGGGAAATCAGGACGCATCATCGTGCGCGGTCTGCCGGAGCGCAGTCGGCAATCGGCAAAAAACCCGCCGAGGAGCGGATCTTCCAACCGACACTGCGCCACCTTGCTGACAGAGTCGCGGCAAGGCTTCGAGCCAAATCGCGTTGGGGGCGCACTGTGACCGTACGCGTGCGCTTCGCGAATCTGCGGTCGGTCACCCGCTCGTTGACTTTGCGGTCGCCCATTTCGGCGACGACGATGCTGGCGGAGGTTGCCGAGGATCTGGTCCGTGGTGTCTTGGCTGCTCACCCGGCTGAGAAATCCATCTCGCTGTTGGCAATCTCAGTGTCGCATCTGGAGACGCAGCCGTTCATACAGCTGGAACTGCCGCTCGAAATCGACGATGAGAAGCGTCGGCCTGGTTCCAGGACCGGGAAGTCGCGATGGGTTGCGGATCAGGCGGTCGACGCCATTCGCGATCGCTTTGGACGGGACGCAGTCGGATACTGTAGCGCCTTGCTTGGGGTCACACGCTCCGTTCCTGACGAATTTCGCCAACTCGCCGAGAAAGAGCTGTGATGCTTGCGCCATGTGGCTTAAAATCCGACCGATGACCGAGATTTGCCTTACTCAGATTCGGCGGCGTTGTGTTGTCGAGGCGCGTCCGCTCGACAGCGCGACGGAGCGCGCCTTGATGCTGGATCCGCGGCCGGGTGCCAAGGCCATTTTGGACGCAGTGGCGCGCCGGCGCTTTGCGCACCGCTCCGAGGGCCAGAGAATTCGCAAGCTCTTGAGGTTTGAAGGGGCGTTGTGGACGGCAGGGGTGTTGCGGGTTGCCGGCGTCGATGAGGCCGGCATGAGCCCGATTGCCGGACCGGTTTCAGCGGCTGCCGTTGTGTTCGCACCAGGAACACGCATTCCCGGCATCGATGATTCCAAGAAGCTTGACGTCGCTGTCCGAGACCGGTTGGCGACTGAAATCAAGGCAACAGCGGTCGCTTGGTCCGTCGGCTTTGCCGAGGTTGAAGAGATCGACACCATCAACATCTATTGGGCCGGACTGCTTGCGATGCGGCGCGCGGTGGAGGGATTGCCACATCCGCCGCAGCATCTTCTGATCGATGCGAGGCGCCTCAAGGAGCTGGCAATCCCTCAGCAGGCCATCATCAAGGGAGATGCCAGGAGTCTCAGCATTGCGGCCGCGTCGATCCTGGCGAAGACGGCGCGGGATACCCTCATGCGTGAACTGGATGCGCGACATCCGGGGTACGGCTTCTGTCAGCACAAGGGGTATCCCGTGCGCGAGCATATTGCCGCACTCAGGCGATTGGGCGCTTCGCCCGCCCACCGCCGCTCGTTCGCGCCAGTGCGTACGGTGCTCGGCCTGCCGCCGCTGCCACCGTGGCCAGATCCCAACCAGAGAGCTGGCGCGTGCAAATGTGAACCTCTCCATGGATGATGTCCGGGCGGTCCTGTCGGCCCAAAGAAACGTCCTATCTCACGATGCGCTCAGCGCCGAAGACGCCCTGCTCGACCACGAAAAGACGGCAGTGGTCGATGAATGCCTGCACCGTCCGGGTGCGATGTTCGGTTTTGGGCACGGCCACGCCCATGGTGAGCGGCCTGAGGTCGCCGTCCAGCCGCACGAAGACGAGCGGCTTGCCGTCGGGTGACAAGCTGTTCAGTGGACGCATGTTGGCAATGGCGTAGCCAAAGCCGTTGGCCACCATTGAACGCATCACCGCAATGTCGCCGGTGCGCTCTGCAATGTTCGGCCTCAGCCCCTTCATCTGAAATGCAGAAAGGAAGTACTCACGACTATAGGGCAGATCGAGCAGAACCATTGGCTCGTCGACCAACTCCTCGGGCTTGATGGCCACCCTGGCCGCGAGGGGATGCGCTTCGGGCAGCATGACATAGGCCGGCAATTGCATCAGGGGCTCGAAAGTCGTGTCCTGTGACAATTCGAGATCATAGGTGAGTGCGGCGTCCAGTTCGCCACGCTGCAGCATTTCAAGCAATTGTCCCTGGTTACGTTCGAATTGCCTCACGCGCACGTCCGGGTAGGCGTCTTCAAATTTCCTACGCAGCGCCGGAAGGACAATCTGAGCGAAAGTCAGCAGGCACCCAATGGCAAGCGGTCCCCGTATTTTTTCCGCGATATTGTCAGCAATGTCGTGCAGAGCGTCCGCTTCATCGAGGAGACGGGCGGCTTCCTTGAGGAAGACTCGTCCACCTGCCGTCAGAGACAGAGCCTGCGAATGCTTGCGAACAAAAAGCTGAACCCCGAACTCAGCCTCGAGCTGAGCGATGGACGCCGAGATCGAGGGCGCCGAGACATTGAGGTGCTCGGCGGCCTTGGTCATGGAGCCTGCTTCGCCGACGGCGACGAAATACTCCAATTGTCTGAGCGTGAAGCGGAGCGCCATGGGCGGCTATGATGCCCGTTTGGGTGGCGCAATCAAGTCTCGAGCGCTTGTCAGGCGTCTTCAGTCTCGCGTTTTGCGGAAGCATGATAGGCGAGATACTTGCGCTGCGTCGAAATACGGTCTGCCAGATGCTTGGCGTCGTGCCAGACGCCCCAGATGAAGCTCGATGCCCTTCGAGACTGCCAGGGCAATCCAAGGAAATAGATCCCGGGCTCGACCGACACGCCGCGCTGATGCTTCGGCCGACCCTTGTCGTCGAAGGCTTCGACCTTCAACCAGCCATAGTCAGCAGCAAAGCCTGTAGCCCAGATGATCGACGTTATTCCCGCCTCCGCCAGATCCAGTTCGAGGATCGGATTCCTTACGCAATCCGGGTCCGGCTCGATCCGGCGGGCATCGGGCTCTTCTGGAAGGTCCAGGCCGTTGCGGGCGACATAAGCGTCGGCTTCGTCCAACAGCGCCATATAGCTCGCATCACCGCGCGCAAGATTCTTCGTGAGATCGCGCGCGAAGGCCACCTTGCCGTTCTCGTAAGATTTCGTCAGGCCAAGGAGCGTCATCCCCTGTTTGGCGAGCCGCCGGAAGTCTACCGTATGGCCGCCACGAGCACCGCTGACGGCGATCGTGACATGCTCTGTGCCAGGCCCCGGAGTTTCGGCATCCCATTTGCCGAGGACCCCGAGCCACCAGCAGAAGTCACGCCCGCGATAGGCCCGGGGAGGACGATCGTGCGGGCCAACCGAGAGGTAGACTCGCCTTCCTTCATGCAGGAGCTCTTCGGCGATCTGCACCCCTGACGACCCCGCACCTACCACCAACGCCGCGCCTGAGGGCAACTGGTCGGGATTGCGGTAGGCGCTGGAGTGGATCTGATGGATGCCCGCATTCTCGGGAATGACAGGCGGGATGACGGGACGCTGAAAGGGTCCCGTGGCGGCAACGACGTTCAAGGCCTCGATCACGCCATCCGACGTTTCGACTCGGAATCCAGGTCGACCGAAATTCCTCCGTACAAGCATCACCTCCACGCCGCAGCGGATGGGGGCGGCGATCCGCTTCGCATAGGCGACAAAATAGTCCGCGACCTGCTCCTTGGGAGCAAAGCCGTCGGGATCGAGATCCGTGAACTCCATGCCCGGAAATCGATCATGCCAGGCCGGACCGTTCGCTACCAGGGAGTCCCATCTCTCCGAGCGCCAGCGTTCGGCAATGCGGCATCGTTCAAGGACGAGATGAGGCACGCCGCACTTGCCGAGATGCTCGCTCATGGCCAACCCGGCCTGTCCACCGCCGACAACGAGCGTGTCCACTTCCTCGACCGACATTTCAGGGCCCTTTTGCCTTTCCGAGAATTCTGCGGATCCGACCGAGGTCCGATTGTTACTGGCGGGAGCGGTTGTGCGAAATTACAATTTCATGCAGCAGTGATTAGCTTGTCCCTAACTGGCGGGAGATCTGGTCCAGGGCCTGGCCCAGATCGTCGAGCACATCGTCGATCGTTTCCAGTCCGATCGACAGCCTGACCAATCCCTCGGTGATGCCGTGCGCCTGCCGTTCCTCGGCCGAATAGGTGGAATGGGTCATGCTGGCAGGATGCTGAATCAGCGTCTCGGCGTCCCCGAGGCTGACGGCTCGCGTGACGAGCTTCAGAGCATTCATCAGGGCGAGACCGGCCGTAAGACCACCCTTGAGCTCGAAGGCGATCAAGCCGCCGCCATTGCTCATCTGGCGCCTGGCGATCTCGCCATCGGAAAAACCCCGGAGCCATGGAGATCGGACCGCTTCGACTGCACGATGCGACGCCAGAAACTCGGCAGCCCGAAGCGCCGACTGCGAATGCCGCTCCATCCGAAGCTCGAGCGTTTTCAACCCCCGCAGGATGAGATAGGCGTTGAGCGGCGAAAGCGTGGCGCCGGTGAGCCATCGCAAGCCTACGCCGCGGATGCGATCGATGATCTCGGCAGGACCGGCCACGATGCCGCCGAGAAGGTCGCCATGACCGCCGAGGAATTTCGTCGCCGAGTGGACCACGAGATCGGCACCAAATTCGATGGGTCGCTGCAGGGCGGGCGAACAGAAGGTGTTGTCGACAATCACCGTTGCCCCGACCCGATGCGCCGCTGCCGACACCGCAGCGATGTCTATCACACGCAGATTGGGATTGGCCGGCGTCTCGAAGAACACGATCCTGGTCCGCGGCGTCAATGCCTGCCGCAATGCATCGATATCTGAAAAATCGATCGGTACGGCGGCGATTCCGAAGCGCGTCAGTCCCCTCGTGAAATATGCAAAAGTGCTTCCATACAGTGTCTTGTCGAGAACAATTTCGTCGCCTGCCGACAGCAAGGTCCAACAGGTCGCCGCGATGGCCGCTATTCCGGATGCGACGGCAAGGGCTGCGTCAGCACCTTCAAGGCTCGCCATGCGCTCCTCCAGCAGCGCCTGGGTGGGATTTCGCGTCCGGCCGTAGATGTATCCCGCCTTCTCTCCACGAAACATCGCCGCGCCATCCTCGGCGCTCTCGAAGGCATAGGTCGAGGTCATGAAGATCGGAGCCGTCAGCGCGCCCTTCTCGCTTGCCGGCTCGTAGCCGAGGTGAATGGCGCGCGTGGCGAAGCCCAGTTGTCGGTTTCGACGATCTTCACTGTTTCCCATGGGTGTGCTCGGGACCTCGATCGGTGCTGATTCGAGTGCGGCTCGCAGATGGCCACGATTAACAGAGATCTTGGCCTGCGGAAATCCTCCGAGTACCATCGATCTCTCTTGGCAGCTGGAAAGACATCATAAGGTCGGCGAGGAAAACCGAAATGCTTGGTGATCGTCGTAGCCACGGCCTTTGGGAAGCGACGGCGTCGCCCGCGCCACGAAGCGGCCCGCTTGATGACCACCGCAAGACCGACTTTCTTGTTGTCGGAGCAGGCTTTGCCGGATGCTCGGCGGCCAGACAGCTGGCGGCAACTGGCCATCGCGTCGTCATTCTGGAGGCGGTCGACGTCGGGTTCGGTGCCGCCGGTCGCAATTCAGGTCTGCTCAATGGCGGCATGTGGATCCTGCCCGACGAGATTCTTCGCATCATGGGCAAGACATATGGCGAGCGGGTCCTCGACCTCCTTTTGGGAGCCCCAGCGGCAGTCAAGAAAACAATCGCCGAGGAAGGCATTGCCTGCGACCTGGTGGCAAAGGGAACCCTGCACCTCGCTGTCGGAAGGAAGGGACTGGAGGAAATCCAGAATCGCCACCGGCAAAGGAGGGCACGTGGCCAGCCTGTCGCGTTGCTTGGCGCGGAGGAAACCAGGCGGCGTGTCGGCGGTGGAAACTACACAGGCGCCCTGTTCGACCCGGAAGCCGGGACCATACAGCCCCTCTCCTATGTACGCGGGTTGGCAGCCGCGGCGGTTCGTCATGGTGCGGAGCTCTTCACAAACAGCGCCGTCACGCATGTCGAGCGCGAAGGCCAGGCCTGGCGTGCACGAACCGCCGGGGGATCCGTCACCGCGCCTTGGGTAATCGTGGCGAGCGATTGCTATTCGGTCGGTCCATGGCGAAAGCTTGCCGACGAGCAGGTCAAGATCGCGTTCTTCAACCTCGCAACCCAACCCCTGCCAGAGAAATTCCGCAGGACGATCCTGCCCAATGGCGAAGGGGCCTGGGATACGCGGATGCTGCTCGAGATGATCCGCCTCGATGCGTCGGGCCGCCTGATCTTTGCGAGCTTCGGCGCCCTGCGAAACACCGGCACGGTCATTCACAAGCGCTGGGCACACCGGGCTCTCGCGCGCATCTTTCCCGAATTGACGGGCCAGGTCGCGTTCGAGCACGAATGGTATGGCATGATCGGCATGACCGCGGATCACATACCCCGGTTCCATCGCCTCGATGAGCGGATCATCGGCATCTCGGGTTACAACGGTCGTGGGATTGCGCCCGGCACCGTTTTCGGGCAGGTCTTGGCGAATTTCGCATCCGGCACCATCGCCGAGGACGACCTGCCTTTCAAGATCTCCGAGCTCGAGGATCGCCCGCTGCGGGCCGCACGCGAACTCTATTACGAGGTCGGAGCGCAGGTCGGACATTTCTTCCGGGACCGCAGCTAGGTCGAACCGTCCTTCCTCTCGGCATCGAGGTTGGCCCAAATCGATTCGACACGGCGCCTCATCACCAGCGTCTCCTCCCAGCGGTCCGAGAGTTCAAATCCATCGGGACCGGTGATCGCATATTCGGCCGGCCCAAGCTCGCACAGAAAATTCAAAACAGCATCGTGGCGGGACTTCTGCCGCCAGAGCCGAAAACCCTCCTCCCACCAACCTGCAAAAACATCGAACCATTTCCTATGCTGGGGAAAGGAGAGCTGAACCTGGATCTGCTCGCGCGACGCGACGCGTCCCTGAAAGCATTCACTCCTCGCCAGCAGCCGGTGGATCAATCCATGATTCTCAGGAGAGATCGGATACCAGAATTCCCGATCGACAAGCATGTGCGAAAGGTCGGCGCACAGAGCAAGCTCCGGTAGGGAGTCGAGAAGCTGTAGGGTGGTGAAGAGGTCATTGGTGATGCAGTTGCGGTGGGTCTCGAAACGCACTGCCACGCCTTCCTCGGCGCCCATGGCAATCCAGGCCTGCACGACCGGGATCATATCCTCGACCGGGATGGGCATCACCCGACCTATGATGTTGACGAAGCGTGCGTTGAAATCCTTGGCCATGTGAAGCACCGGACGAAGTTCCTCGATCGTGTTGGGAAACGCGTTGATCGAGCAACCGAGCCCATGGCGGTCGTAAAGGTGCTCGAGCGTCCGCGCCTGGCCGATGTCGGTTTTTGCGACGAGATCGATGCCCATCCCGGCAAAACCGGCCGCTGCGACCATGTCGAACGACTCCTCGACAGAGCGCTCCTTGCCATCCGGCCGCCGCAACTCCATCGCCCACAGCGATTGGAAGATCTCAAGCTTCTGCATGACCGGATGCTTCGCTGGCGCTCCTTGTCGTTGCTGCTCCAATCCATGTGCCGTCGTCCGGGTAGTCGGTCACTTCCCGGCCGCGGGTGAGCTTTGCGATCGCCTCACGCTGAAACTCGAAATAGCCCATGGTCGGCGGCTCGACACCCGCCTTGGCGATGATCGCCTGGTGCAATTCGGGTAGTCGATGAAACGGCACCGACGGGAATAGGTGGTGGGCCGTGTGGTACTGCATGTTCCACCCGAGCCAGTGGAACACCATCCCGGTACGAGCGGTTCGCGTGTTTTCGAAGAGGTTGTCGCTATGCGGGCGGCCCAGGTGCTTGATGGTGCCCTGGAGCATGTAAGCCCACTTCGTCGCAAACATCGGACCGAGCCAGAGGGCGAAGGCGACCCAGCTCTGGAACACGATGGAGAGAACGACGATCGTCCCATAGAGAGCCACATGCCAGCGGGCCTCGCGGATCACAAGCTCCTTCTCGTCATCGCGAACATATGGCTCAACCACCCTTCCGCGCGTGAGTCGGACGAGGCGGGTCAGGCGCGAATGCCAATAGGAGATGCCGCTGAACCAGAGAAGATAGCTCTGAAGTTCATAGGGGTCCCGCAGCAGCTCCGGATCCTTCTCCCAATCGCCGGTGTGACGGTGATGGCCAAAGTGCTGGATCTGGTCGAAGTCGCGCGGATAGAGCTGGAGAAAGCCGATGACCCGGCCGGCCCACTCGTTCAGCCACCGCGTCTTGAAGACGGTCCCATGGCTCAGCTCATGCTGACCGCAATAGAGCCAGTTGAGCAAGGCGCCCTGTATCAGAAAGCAAGGCACCGTCCACCAGGTGCCCCAGAGCGTTGCCAGCAGCGTCGTCGAGATGGTGAGCGCCATCAGATGGCTCGCGAGCTGGCCGGCGCCCCGCGCATCGGATCTCACGCTGAAGCTCTGCAGCTGCTCCCGGGTCAACAGATCACGCCGACCAACGAAACCTTCCATGGATCTCTCCGCTCTCGAGCCGTTGAAGCCTTTGAGGAAACACTCTATTCATGAGAACAGATCACCGAAACCGATCTCTTTTCATGCTTCTAGTGAACAGAGCTCAACTATGCGACGACGGATATCCTTGGATTCTTTCCAGATCTTTGCGACGGCAGCGCGCTCCGGGACATTTCTCGAAGCGGCGCGCCGGCTCAACGTGACGCCCAGCGCGGTCAGTCATCAGATACGATCACTCGAGCGGTTGCTGGGTACCGAACTGTTCGAGCGACACGGTCGTTCGGTTCGCTTGAATACCGCGGGCACAGGTCTCTTGAAGTCGGTAGAGCCGGCCCTGCGCGCCATCGAGGAAGCTGCCGAGCAACTCTACGATCCTGATGCGACACGTGGCCCGTTGGTGATTGCCTGCTCGGCCATGTTCGCGAATCGATTCTTCAGCCATCGCCTTCCCGATTTCATGGATAAATATCCCTTCATCGAATGCTCGGTGATTTCATTGCACAACGATGCCGTGCTTGCCGCGGAGCCGGCCGACATCGGGATCACTTTCGGCGATGGCAAATGGTCCACCCGATGGTCGATGCCGCTCGGCACCGTGCGATACGCCCCGGTGTGCAGTCCACGCATCGCAGCGGGCTTGAAGAGCTCTCCGGCCGATCCGGCAAGTCTGTTGCATCACGTCATCATCCATATCGATGATGGAGAGGACTGGCGCCGCTGGAACGCTGCTGCAGGAATTGCGACCGATCGCAGGCCGCAGCGACAGCTATTTACCAACGACGTGAGCTTTGCGCTCGACATAGCGGCAAATGGTGGCGGCGTGACTCTGGCCAGCGACTTGATGGCCGAGACCTATCTAAAGTCCGGTGCACTTGTTCGTCCCTTCCGGGTGTCGATCGATGTGCGCGGAGGTTGGCACGTGGTCGTCAGCCGGGAGAAAATAAAATTGCCGCGCGTCCAATTGTTCATAGGCTGGCTCACCCAATGCCTCGGTCTCGCTCAACCGCAGTTCAAATAGATCCTATTGCAACGAGGGTTGAATGGCCGTGCCAGGACCGATCTTCTGGAGATTTCCACTGATGACGTGCTCACCCTCGGAGACGCCCTTGCGCACCGCAACGAGGTCTCCATCAGTCGGGCCCAGCAAGACAAGACGTTGTTCAGCCTTGTCGCCCTTGCCGACAACATAGACGTATTTGCCGAGTTGACTTGATCCCAAGGCGGTCTGCGGCACCATCAGCGCGTCCGGTTCGGTCCTGATGGCCAGCCGAATGCGAACATACTGGCCGGGCAGCAAGCTGAGATCGGCGTTCCTGATGGTGGCGCGGGCGACAACCGTGCCCGTCGAGCGGTCGATCGTGTTGTCTATGAAGGTCAACTCGCCCTTGTATCGCGCCTGCGTTTCACCGGGGAGAAAAATGTCCGCGCCGACCATGCGGACAGCGCGCGCCTTCTGGATCGCGACGAGGTCGGCCTCGCTGGGATTGAATGTGACGTAAATCGGGTCGAGCTGCACCAGCGTGTTCAATGGAGCACCGGCAACGCTCATCAGAGTGCCGACTGGTGCCTGATTGCGACCGAGGCGGCCGGCAAACGGCGCACGGATCTCCGTATAGCCGAGATTGAGCTCGGCCGTCGTGACCGCCGCCCGATCCATCGCCAGCGCCGCTTCCGCCTGGCGTGAGGCGCTGCTGCGCTGGTCGAAATTGTCGTAGGCGAGCCAGCCGCTCTTGGCGAGAGTGGATCCGCGCTCGAGATTCGAGCGCGCATAGTCGACAGCCGCGAGGTCACGTTGGACCTGAGCCTTTGCCTGTTCCAAGGCAGCCTGCAGATCGCGCGGATCGATGCTGTAGAGGAGATCCCCTTCCTTGACGTCCGTCCCATCGGAGACGTGCTGCTGGCGGATGTAACCTGGCACCTTGGCTTGCAGCGCGATACTGCGGATCGACTCGGTGCGCGCCGAGTAGTCCAGGTAGATCGGGAGCTCCTTCTTGACGATCCTTGTGACGGGAACCGGCATCGGCGGCGCCGCCGGACCGGGCGTCGCGGCCCCGGCCGTCCCACCGGTCACCAAGCCGCCTTGCCAAAGGACAATCACGGCGACGATGATCGTTACAAGGCCGGTTCCGGCAATGGCGATTTTCCAATTCCGCATCCACCAAGCTCCTTCTATTCCGCCGCCTTGGCGTGGTTCGCCATGGTCTCATCCGCCAAAGCAGGTTCATCACGAACGCTGCCTTCCCGCAACCGTTCGATCAATGCGTAGAAGACCGGGACAAAAACGAGGGTCAGGACGGTGGCGGCAAGCATGCCGCCGAAAACGGCGGTTCCTATCGATTGCCGGCTCGCAGCGCCCGCACCTGTCGCGAACATCAGCGGCAGGACCCCCAGAATGAAAGCGAAAGCCGTCATGAGGATCGGCCGCAGCCGCAGGCGAGCGGCCTCCATTGCAGCCTCGATGATGCCAAGCCCCTCCTCGCGGCGCCGCTTGGCAAACTCGACGATCAGAATTGCGTTCTTGGCGGCAAGACCGATGAGCATCACGAAACCGATTTGCGAATAGACGTCGATCTGCTTGCCGCGCAGCCACAACGCCATGAGCGCTCCAAAGAGAGCCAATGGCACGGTCAGCAGGACCATGAAGGGCATGGACCAGCTTTCGTACTGAGCCGCCAGGATGAGGAAGACGAAGACGATGGCGAGCGCGAACACGACGATCGCGATCGATCCCGCCTTAAGCTCCTGAAAAGTGATGCCGGTCCATTCAAAGGCAAAGTCCGCCGGCAATGCAGCTGCCGCTGCCCGCTCCATGGCGGCTATCGCCTGACCGGAGCTGTAACCCGGCGCGGCCCCACCATTGATCAGGGCCGCCGCATAATTGTTGTAATGCGGCACGGTCTCCGGTCCGACGATGGGTTTGAGGTCGCCGAGCGTGTTCAGCGGAACCATTCCGCCGGCGCCATTGCGGACATAGAGGCGGGACAGATCGGCCGCCGACGACCGCGCATCCTTGTCGGCCTGCAAGGTCACGCGGAAGCTACGGCCGAACAGGTTGAAGTCGTTGACATAAAGCGATCCGAGATAGATTTGCAGCGTGTTGAACACATCCGGGAGAGTGAGGCCGAGAAGCTTTGCCTTGTTCCGATCAAGATCATAATTGAACTGCGGCGTCGAAGTGCTGAACGACGAAAACAGTTGTTGACCGTTGATCTCAGGCTGCTTGCGCGCTTCGGCTATCACCGCCTGAGTGGCATCATTGAGCGCGACGCTCCCGCGGCCAGTGAGGTCCTCGACCTGGAACTCGAAGCCGCCAGTGGTCCCGAGGCCAGGAATCGACGGCGGATCGAAGCTCAGCACGATGGCTCCCGGAAGTCCAAGCAGCTTCGGGCGAACCGCATTCACGATATTGGAGGCGGCCTGCTCGGGCGGTCGCTGGTCCCACGGCTTGAGGATCGCGAACTCCACCGCCGAGTTCGACTGCGCTGCCCTGGTGAGGAAGTTGAGACCACTGATCGAGCCTACGATGTCAACGCCCGGTGTGTTCTTGAGGATGTCGCGCACCTGCCTGGCGACCTCATCGGTGCGCTGAAGAGACGCTCCGTCCGGCAACTGGATGACGACGAAGAAGTAGCCTTGGTCCTCGACGGGCAGAAACGTCGAGGGGATCCGCAGGGACACGAGATAGGTCGCGCCGAGCGCCGCGACGAACAGACCCAGCATCGCCCAGCGCAACCGAACCAACACCCTCACGCCGTTGGCATAGGCGTGTGCCAACCAGCTGAACCCGCGATTGAACCAGCGGAATGGGGCAAACCGAACCTCGCCGCGATGACCCAGGAAGGCAGCGCTGAGGGCCGGACTGAGCGTCAGCGAGTTGAAGGCGGAGATCGCGACCGAGATCGCGACAGTGAGCGCAAACTGATTGTAAAGGCGACCGGACACCCCAGGGATGAAAGCAACCGGCACGAACACCGCCATCAGCACGGCGGTTGTGGCAATGATCGGGCCGGTGACCTCCTTCATGGCTGCACGCGCAGCATCGAGAGGCCGCAAGCCAGCCTCGAGCTGCCGTTCTACGTTCTCAACGACGACGATCGCATCGTCGACGACGAGGCCGACCGCAAGCACCATACCGAGCAGGCTCAGCATATTCAGTGAGAAGCCGAGCAGCTCCATGACCACCAGAGTCGCGATCAGCGAGACCGGAATGGCGATGGTGGGTATTATCGTCGTGCGCCAACTCTGCAGAAAGATGAAAACAACGGCGATCACAAGCAGCAGCGCCTCTGCCAGGGTGATGACGACGTCATGCATGGAGGCGGACACGAAGCGAGTCGTGTCATAATGCATGGCATAGCCAATGCCCTTGGGAAAGCGCTTCGACAACTACTCCATCTTGTCCTTGACCCGCTGCTGCAGATCGAGCGCATTCGACCCCGGCATCTGATAGATTGCCAGCACCACGGTCGGGTCTTCGCCGAAGAACGCGGTAGAGGCGTATTGCAGCGCCCCAAGCTCGATCCGTGCAACATCGCGAAGCCGCACCACCGACCCGGCATTCACATCTGCCCGCAAGATGATGTCACCGAACTGCTCGGGATCGCTCAGCCGTCCGAGCGCGCTCACCTGCATTTCGAAAGGCGTTCCGGAAGGCGCGGGCGACTGCCCGATCTTTCCGGCGGCGACCTGCACGTTCTGTTCGGCAACAGCGTTCTTCACGTCGACGGCGGTTATGCCGAGATTGGCCAGCTTGTCCGGATCGAGCCAGACGCGCATCGAGTAGCGGCGTTCGCCAAAAATGGCGACGTCGCCAACGCCAGACAGGCGCTTCAGCGGATCGACAATCTGGAGATAGGCGTAGTTGCTCAATGCCACCGGATCGACTGAGCCGTCAGGCGAGGTGAGGTTGACGATGAGCACAAAATTCGGGTTCTGCTTCTTGATGGTCACGCCAGCCTGATTGACGATCGGCGGCAGCGACGCCGCCGCCTGCGCCACCCGGTTCTGGACGTCGACGGCGGCGATGCTCAGCGGATAGCCGACGTCGAACGTGACCGTGATCGCCGATGAGCCGTCGTTGGAGCTCGAGGAGGACATATAGGTCATGCCCTCGACGCCGTTGATCTGCTGCTCGAGCGGGGTGGTGACCGTGTCTGCCACGACCTGCGCGCTCGCACCCGGATAAACGGCGCTGACGACGACCTGCGGCGGCGTGATGTCAGGAAATTGCGAAACCGGCAGCAGGAAATAACAGATCGAGCCCGCCAGCACCATGATGATGGCAATGGCCGATGCAAAGATCGGACGTTCAATGAAGAAACCGACCATAGGGTGCCCGCGATCCTCTGTTGTCGGTAACGGCGATCGCTTGACCTCCGCACCCTAAGGGTGTTACTGGTAAGTAACGCGTATAATGTTACTGACCGGTCACATCCAGTCAAGGGCCTTTGCACCATTTTTTTGCGATGGAAAAATGACAAGAGAAATCCGACGCATGAAGGGCTGCGGCGTCGACCTGCCGAAACCGCGCGAGCGCATCATTGCCACGGCGCGGGACCTGTTTCGCAAGCATGGAATTCGCGGGATCGGAGTCGATGCGATTGCGGACGCTGCCGATTCGAACAAGATGACGCTCTACCGTCACTTCGGCTCAAAGGACGATTTGGTGGTCGCTTGTCTCCGCGCCGTGGCCGGCGAGGCTGATGCGATTTGGAGCAGATTCGAACGAGACCATCCCGGTGAGCCGTTAGCCCAACTGCATGCCTGGGTTCGGGCCGGCGCCGAATGCGTCGGAAAGGAAAGCCGCGGCTGCGACATGGCCAATGTCGCGATCGAGCTTGCCGAAAGCGATCATCCGGCGCGGCACGTCATCGAGGAATTCAAGATGAAGCAACGCGACCGCTTGGCGAGGCTCTGCCGCGATGCCGGGATCGTCCAAGCCGAGTTGCTTGCCGATGCCCTGTCACTGCTGCTCGAAGGCGCTCGCGTGAGTCGCCAAAGCGTCGGCGTGGTAGGGCCTTGCATGCATTTGATCACGATCGGCGACGCGATGATCGCCGCCTTCGCAGATGTGAAGGGGCGCAGGAACTCGAAAGCAGCGGTACGGGTGCGGCGAGGCAGCCCGTCGCCGAAACCGCATGAGACCGCGCGCCGCAACAGCACTCTCAAGCGCGCTCGCTAGATAGGCGCAGGTCAACGGCCGCCATGCCGCTTGTCCGCCCTGCCCTGCAGTGACCGTTCCGCGGAACGCCATTCCAATTCGACCATGTTGCAGCACGGGCACCACAGGGGTGGAAGTGCGTTACCTGGTCAGTAATTGGATTTGCTCCTCAACGATGGGAGACATTCATGGGTGCTCCGTCCCCCGAGCTCTGCAATCTTTGGCTCGCCCGCGCTTTCAATACACAAGATGTTGAAGCGGCCGCAGCAATGTATCATCCAGACGCTTCGATCGTGCAGGTCGATGCCGTACACGGTGGAACCACGATCGCAAGCGGTGCCGATGGCATCCGCCGAACCATGGCCGCCTATATCGGCCTGAAGCCGCATATGGACGTGATCACCCACCATACAACGATTGCCGGCGAATTCGCCATGACACGCTCGCAGTGGTTGATCAAGGGCATCGACAAGAACGGCCAAGCGACCGAAGTGCATCATCACGGCATGGAGGTCCACCGCCGTCTGCCTGACGGAAGCTGGGTGTTCTTCATCGATCATCCCTTTGGAGCCGATCCAGGCTGGGCCGTCGAAGCACCCCCGCCGACAGAATAGAGGGGTGGTGTCGGGATTGCCTCGAAGCGTTCGTCCTATGGAGGGCGGTGTGAGAATATCATTTGGTAAGGAACCCGATCATGAGCAAACCAGACTCCGTCGTTCACTTCGAGATGCCCTATGACGACCGCACCCGCATGGCGACGTTCTACCGCGACGCATTTGGATGGCAGACGCGGATGCTGGGTGAGGAGATGGGCAATTATGTTCTTGCCATGACGACCGACTCCGACGAGAGCGGCCCCAAGCGACCCGGCGCGATCAATGGTGGCTTCTATGCGCGAAAGTCCGATTGGCCGGCGCAACATCCCTCCCTCGTCATCGCGGTTGACGACATAAAAGCCGCAATGAGGAAGGTGGACCAAGCCGGCGGCAAGGTGCTGGGCACGCCAATGGAGATACCGGGCATCGGTCAGTATGTCTCCTTCATTGACACCGAGGGCAACCGCGTGAGCATGCTGCAGCCCAGTCCGCGCAGCTGACGTTCGCCGAAACCACATTGCGAGCAGTGCAGCGCCCTCAATAGAGTGCTGGGGTCGTGACGCCTTTGCAATCCGGAGAGCGCAATGAAAGCCGACCGCTCCTACGATGTTGCTGCCCGCACTGGGCTTGGTTTCGAGGCCAAGGCAGGAGACTTCATTCGGATCATTGATCTCGAGGGAGCCCAGCCGGTTGATTTCTGGGCGTTCTCAAAGGCAGATCCCCTGGAGTTTCTATCTCCTGAGCATACCAAACCGACAATCGAGAAACTGATTCCGGGCGTCGGGGATGCCGCCTACACAAATCAGCGCAGAGCCATTGTCACAGTCATCGAAGACAACTCTCCCGGCCAGCACGACATGCAATACGCTGCCTGCGACCCGATGCGCTACCGGCAACTCGGGGTGAAGGGGGAGCACGCCAGCTGTCAGGACAATCTGCACCAGGCGCTGGGCCAGTTCGGCATTCGGCTGGGTTTCACGCCTCAGCCTTGGAACTTGTTCACCAACTTCTTCATCAACCCGAACGGTACATTCACCATCAAGGCCCCTGAAACCAAAGCTGGAGACAATATCTTGCTCAGGTGCGAGATGGATGCCTACATCGTCGTGTCCGCCTGTCCGCAGGACCAGAATCCGACCTGCGGAGGGAAGCCGACCGATATCAGGGTCGAAATCGGTCGTTGAGCGACCGGCAAATCATTTCCTTGGCGACGTCGCCTTGGGCCAATCAGCTCCGGCGTCTTTGGCAGGGAGCCCGCCCGCTGCCGACCAATCGAGTCTTTCCTGGCCGTGGGCGAGCAGGTTCAGGAACCGATCACGCAGGATGTTGGCGAGCGGCATCGGCACGCGCAATTGCTCGCCCGCGGCGAGCACCAGGCGGATGTCCTTATGCCCAAGCGGCACGGCGAATCCGGCCGGCTCGAATTTTTCCTGAACGATCAGATCACCATAGGTCTTGTAGACCGGCGCCGAGAATAATGTCGAGGTCAGAAAGTCGAGATACTGACGCTTGTCGACCCCGCCCTTGGTCACCAGCGCCAGTGCTTCGCCAAGCGACTCGATGACCGATGCAATCAGAAAGTTGCCGGAGAGCTTGACAAGGTTGGCAGCCTTGGGCTGCTCGGACACGACAAATGTTCTTTGTCCGACGGCTTCCAAGAGAGCATCGACGCGCTCGATCGCATCCGCCGCGCCGGCAGCGACCACGAACAGATGACCTCGTTCTGCCATTTCGGGTCGCCCGAACACCGGTGCTGCAACGAAGCGCTGCGCGGCTGCAGCATGATCAGCGGTCAGCCGCTCCGAAAGGGCGACGCTGATCGTGCTCGCCGAAACATGGACAGCCCCCTTGCGGAGGTGAGCGAGCATGCCCCGCTCGCCATAGACGACAGTCTCGAGGGCGAGGTCATCGGCGAGCATGGTGAATACTGCATCACCCTGACAGGCATCAGCGACATCCGCGGCGGCGCGCGCTCCCTTATCGAGGAGATCTCGCGTCTTGCTGCGCGTCCGGTTGTAAATGGTGAGCTCATGTCCAGCCTTGAGAAGGTTCATGGCCATGCCTGCACCCATCTGCCCAATTCCGATGAATCCGACCTTCATGACACTCTCCCTGCAAAATTACCCGGCAGTGCCGGCGACACGCGGAAACTCGATCAACGAATTCATCGAACTGGCGTTTCATCGGGCAGCTCGCTTGGCATACCCCTGCGCAACTGATCGTTGAACTCCAGGCCCTCCACGGCGCGCCCTGTCGGCGTGTTGGTGCCCAGAATGGATGCGTCAGGCAGCTCCAACCCTGGATTCAATGGCTCGGAACCACCAGCCCTGCCGGCGGCGCTCGGCGAGGACATCCTTGGCGGGAGGGCATGCAGGCCGAGATGAATCCGGCCGCCCTGAGCGAAAGCGCCGGCTGACATGGCGAGCATCAACAGCAAAGCGAAGACACCGCGTTTCATGATCATTCTCCTTGCTTCCATGAAATCGATGGCACCGATCCCAGTCGCCCTGCTCGAGAACTAGGCTGCACAGTCGACAATGCTTGCACGATCTTGCTCCGAATAGTCGATTGTTGCGCCGATCGCTGGCAATCGGCCGCAGCTCGGCAACTGGCAGCGCGGTATGGAACTCCCGTATCATTCCGCTGTTGACGGTCGGCACCAGAGGCGGCCAGCCAAGACCCATCACCAAGGCAGACTTCAGGAAACCGCGGGGAAGGCCAAGGAGAATGAGATGCCCGTCGATGACCGCACCCTGGCCCTGATGGACCGCTACTGGCGGGCGGCCAACTACCTCTCTGTCGGCCAGATCTATCTGATGGACAATCCGCTGCTCGCCGAACCGCTGAGGGCCGAGCACATCAAGCCGCGCCTGCTCGGGCATTGGGGCACCACGCCTGGTCTCAATTTCATCTATGTCCACCTGAACCGCATCATCCGCGACCGCGCAACCGACGTTCTCTACATCTGTGGCCCAGGACATGGCGGGCCTGCCATGGTGGCGAACACCTGGCTGGAAGGCAGCTACAGTGAAATCTATCCGGAGGTCGGGCAAGACACGAACGGCATGAGAAAGCTGTTCAAGCAGTTCTCCTTCCCAGGCGGCGTGCCGAGCCATGTCGCACCCGAGACACCGGGCTCGATCCACGAGGGTGGCGAGCTCGGCTATGCGCTGGTGCACGCCTTCGGCGCGGCCTTCGACAATCCCGATCTCATCGTTGCTTGCGTCGTCGGTGACGGAGAGGCCGAAACCGGTCCGCTGGCGGCCGCGTGGCATTCGAACAAATTCCTCAACCCGAAGGTTGACGGCGCGGTGCTGCCCATCCTCCATCTCAACGGCTACAAGATCGCCAATCCGACCGTGCTGGCGCGCATGGATGACGAGGAGTTGCGCGACCTCTTCATCGGCTTTGGCTATGAGCCCCTCTTCGTCGAGGGCCACGAGCCGATGGCGATGCACCGGGCCATGGCCGATACGCTCGACACGGCCTTCGACCGCATAGAGGCGATCCAGCGGAACGCGCGGGCCGAAGAGGCCGGGATCGAGCGTCCGCGCTGGCCGATGATCGTGCTGCGCAGCCCCAAGGGCTGGACAGGGCCGAGGGCAGTAGACGGCAAGAAGGTCGAGGACTTCTGGCGCTCCCACCAGGTGCCGATAGCGAATGCGCGTGGCGATGCGACGCACCGCAAGATGCTCGAGGAATGGATGCGCGGTTACCGGCCGGAGGAGCTGTTCGAAGCCGACGGCGCTTTGAAGCCTGAGCTGAGGTCATTGCGACCGGAGGGGGCGAAACGCATGGGCGCCACGCCCTATGCCAATGGCGGCCTGCTCAGGCGCGACCTCGTTCTGCCGGACTGGAAGACCTTCACCCTCGCCATCGAACGCCCAGGCGCGAAGACAGGCGAGGCCACCCGCGTCATGGGCGCCTATCTGCGCGACGTCATCCGCCTCAATGCAGCGGCGCGCAATTTCCGTCTGATGGGTCCCGACGAGACGACCTCCAACCGGCTCGACGCCGTGTTCGATGTCACCGACCGCGTGTGGATGGAACGCATCGAGCTCTATGACGTGCATCTCGCGCCCGAGGGACGCGTCATGGAGGTTCTGTCGGAGCACCTGTGTCAGGGTTGGCTCGAAGGATATCTGCTCACCGGCCGGCACGGCATGTTCGCCTGCTACGAGGCCTTCATTCACATCGTCGACTCCATGGTGAACCAGCACGCGAAGTGGCTGAAGACCTCAGGCGAACTGCCATGGCGGGCGCCGGTCGCTTCGCTGAACTACCTGCTCACCTCCCATGTGTGGCGCCAGGACCATAACGGCTTCAGCCATCAGGATCCCGGTTTCGCCGACTTCGTCGCCAACAAGAAAGCCGACACGGTGCGGCTCTACTTTCCACCGGATGCCAACACGCTGCTATGGGTGACCGACCACTGCCTGCGCACCTGGAACCGCATCAATGTCATCACCGCGGGCAAGCAGCCGCAGCCACAATGGCTGACCGCTGACCAAGCCGAAGCCCACTGCCGCGCCGGTGCAGGCATCTGGGAATGGGCCTGCACCTCTGCCGCCGACCAGGAGCCAGACGTGGTGATGGCGTGCTGCGGCGACGTGCCGACCATGGAGACGCTGGCGGCGGTCGACCTGCTGCGCGACGCGCTGCCGGACCTCAGGATCAGGGTGGTGAATGTCGTCGACCTGATGACGCTGCAATCACGATCGACCCATCCGCATGGCATGACGGGCGAGTCATTCGATCGCCTGTTCACGACAGATCGGCCCGTGATCTTCGCCTATCACGGCTATCCCTATCTTATTCACCGCCTCACCTATCGGCGCAAAAACCACGTCAATTTCCACGTCCACGGCTTTCAGGAGGAAGGCACGACCACCACGCCATTCGACATGGCGGTGATGAACGGGATCGATCGTTTTCATCTGGCGCTTGCCGCCATCGGCCGCGTTCCGGGGTTTGGAGCCAAGGTCCACGGCGTCGTGGCCATGATCGAAAGCTTGCTGGAAACGCATCATGCCTATGTTCGGGAGCACGGCGAGGACATGCCTGAAATCCGCGACTGGCACTGGCGCGGTCCTCGCTCCGCCTAGACCGGATGCACAAGCCAAACGGCTCCTCCCAACACGATTGCAGCTGCGCTCGCACTGCTGACGATCAAGCCAAAGTGCCTTTCGCCGACAACCATGGCCATGCCTGCCTTGGCTATCGTATTCACGGCCACGGCAATTCCGATGCCGGCAGTGGTGGTTTCGATCGGAAGCTCGCGATAGGCCTGTCGCGCCAGCGACAGAGCTATGGCATCGACATCGGCCAACGCCGAGAGCGCGGCGACCACATAGGTCCCCGATGCGCCGAAAAATCTGGCAGCCAGTTGAGAAAGAACCATGACGGCGGCAATGAATGCTGCCAGCCCAAGAACGCTACGGAGATTGAATGGACTGCCCATGACAATTGTCGGTGGCTCCTTCTCCTCCCGCTTCGCCTGACGCTGGTGTAGTGAAAGGTATGCACCTACTGCCAGGAGCAATAGACAAGCAGCGCCAAGCGGACCGATCAGTGGCAGAAGAAGTCCGGCATTGATTGCGGTCACGATGATCAAGACGCGTGCCACCATCACGGCACCAGCGAGCAGCACGCCGCCGGCGAGGAGCCGCTCAGAGGACGTTTGCTCCCGGCTCAAACGTGCAAATGTCAGCGTCGTGGCTGTCGATGAGGCAAGCCCCCCGGCGATGCCGGCAAGCGCAGTTCCGATCTCCGGCCCCATGGCCTTGACTGCTACGTAGCCCACGAAGCTCATGCCGGCGATCAGGATGGCGAACAACCAGATCTCGGCTGGCACGATGAGTCCCCAGGGGTCGATCGCCCGATCTGGGAGGATCGGCAGAAGCAGAAACGTCATGGCGATCAGAGTGAAGAACGACCGGATCTCGGGCCAGGTGAGATTCTTTAGCCAGCTATGCAGCGGCTCCTTGAAGGCCAGGAGCAGTGTCATGGCAACTGCACTTGCGCCGGCGATTTTCGGATCTCCCAGAATTGCGTAGGCACCGAGCGCGAAGGTCAGCAGCGAGGCAATGACCGAGGTTACACTGAAGTCAGCGTCACCCGCAGCCCGGTAGTGGAAGAGTGCAATCGTCGCGGCATAGACAGCGAAGGCGATCGGAAGAAAAGCCGGGTTGCCTGGGATCGCCATGAGAGCAGACAGGCCCCCGAGGAGGCCGCTCAGCGCGTATGTTCGAAGTCCGGCAACCCGTCCGCCTTCGGCCTCCTCGCGGGCTTTCCATCCGCGTTCAAGGCCGACCAGAAGCCCGATGGCCAGGGAGAGACCAAGACGCTGAAAAACCTCATCTGCAGCGCTCATCCGAGCTCGCACCCTGGATCGTTACAAGCCCGCGAGAGCCGCGTCCTCCAACACCGGCGGCGTTAGAGGATCGGCTTTCCACCGGTCACCGCGATGGTCGCGCCTGATACATAACTCGAAAGCGGGTCAGCCAGCATGACAAAAGCGGTTGCCAACTCGGCCGGCTGACCGGGTCGCTCCATCGGTACCTGCTTGCCGAAATTGACGGTTGCTTCCTCCGGCATCGTGGAGGGTATCAGCGGCGTCCAGATCGGTCCTGGTGCAACGGCATTGGCACGAATACCTCTCCCGGCCAGAAGTTGTGCGAGACCCGCCGTGAAATTCTGAATGGCTCCCTTGGTCGTTGCATAGGCGAGAAGAATCGGGTTCGGCGCGTCGGCATTGATCGAAGCGGTATTGATTATCGAGCCGCCTGGCTTCATGTGAGGCACTGCCGCCTTGACGATATAGAACATCGCATGAATGTTGACCTTGAACGTCAGGTCCCACTCCTCGTCGCTTATGTCCTCGATCTCCTTGAACGTAGCCTGATGGGCCGCATTGTTCACGAGAATGTCGATCGCACCGAACGCCTCCATCGCCTTGTCGACGATGGCGCGACAATGGTCCGCATTCTGAACATCGCCAGGGACGAGAACGACTTTCGCGCCATCCTTCTCGAGCGTGGCCTTGGTGCTTTCGGCATCCTCATGTTCGTTCAGGTAGGAAATGAGCACGTCGGCACCTTCTCGCCCGAAGGCAATGGCAACGGCCCGGCCGATGCCACTGTCGCCGCCCGTGATGATTGCCTTCTTTCCAAGGAGTCGCCCGGACCCCTGGTAAGAGCCTTCCCCATGATCGGGAACCGGTTTCATCAGGGAGGTGATGCCAGGAGGTGATTGATGCTGCTTTGCAAATGGCGGCTTTGGATGGTCGATCATCGTGTCCTGCTGTTTCCTTGACAGGCGGGCGCCGGTGAAGCCCGCAGCTGCCGGTTTGAAGCTAGGGCAAGAACCTCGTCCGGCGCGCTTTTGTTGCATCGATCCCGAGCCCAGGAACAAAGCAGGTCTTTGCCGATTCGCTCGGTTTCGCTCAAACGGCCACGTGTCGAGCACGCAGCGTTCTGAAGGTGATCGAGTAACGCAGCGCGGCGACGGCCGGAATGCTGTGCTCCCATTCGTCCCGAGCTGCTCCGCTGAGAAGATAGGCCGACCGCCGCTCGGCGATGAAGGCTCGGCGTTCCCACGTCTCACCCACCTTGCGGCGGAGACGAAAATTGCAGGCCGTATTGAGGGAGATGCCGACCACATCGCCAAACACCGGGCGGTCGCGGTGCCAGCCAATGGTGGCGCCCGGCGCATATTCGGTGATCAACGCTTGCTCGAGCGCCGAGGCGTCACCGCCGGCAAAAGCTGCCGCCATCGCGCGCGTCGGCAGCAGGAATGGCGGTATCGGATCGGTCCTCTTCAACCCACCGCCGTCGAAATCGTAACGCCACCCATAATAGACGATCCGGCGCTTGCCGGTGAAGCCATGAAACTGGAACGGGTTGAAATCAAGGTCGCGAAACACCGCGATCAACCGCGATTCCTCGCGAGCATCGATGAGGTCGGTCTCGTAGCGAAGCCCCTCTGGAAGGGCATGCGCTGCGAGGCTTCTCATGAAGCTGCCTTGGGCGTCGTGCAGGTCAAATCGACTTCAGATATGCGATCAGCTCGTCCTTTTCCTTGTCGGTGAGCTTCAGGTCGAAGTGCTTGTCATAATGATCGACGACATCGGACAAAGTCGCGAACCGGCCATCATGATAGAACCCTCCCTTGTGGATCTTCTTCGTGTCCCATAGAGCACGCAGTGGGCTGGTGCGATAGCTTTCGTCGGGCGAGCGCTTGGACTGAAAGTCGTCGATGCCGATCTCTGCGGCCTTGTGGGTGTTCCAACCGGGCTCGGTGAACAGGGGCGGCACATGGCAGGTGCTGCACCGTGCTTTTCCCTTGAAGAGCTCTTCTCCGTCCTTGGCCGCGGCCCCGTCGATGCTGCCGGCGGGGGGTTTCGGCGTAGGGAGCGACAATTGATAAAAGTGGAGTGCCGCGAGCTTGGGAGTGATGCGGTCGTCCGGGTCCTGCTTGTCATTCTGCTTGGTGCGCGCCGCAACCGGGTACTTGCTTTTGTCCGCCAGTCGGGGGTCGTAGAAGTTTCCTTTGCCATGCATCTCGAGGTTGGCGACATAGGCATTCCAATAGGAAACCGTGCCCCAGCCGCCGGTCCAGGTGTGGTTGTTCACGCCAGCCAAGCCGAAGGCGGGCGGATTGAGTGTCGCTGCCGTTTTGCCATCCGGCCGGAACCCCTTGCCATCGAGGTTGAGCTCAGCATCGAACTTGCCGGGTCCCCAGCCTGTCAGAACCTTCTTCACCATGGCCTCGTCGGCATCCAGCATTTTGACGACAGCCGACAGATCGGGCGCCGTCGCAACAATCGACCCAATGTCGAGGTCGCGGTTCGGCCAGCCATCGAGCCGTCGACCGATGCCGGGCATGAATGCATCGTCGACAGTCGAATGGCAGAGCGCACATTGAATTCCGACCGACTTCAATCGTTTGCCGTCCGGCTCGAAAAAGCCGGTGACGCCCACGACGGCATTGGCCTTGAGGAGCAGAACGGTGTTCGCCGGATCGTTCAAATCGACCTTGCCGGCCTTGATTGCTGCGGCGACGTTCTTGGGCACCGCCGCCATATCGACCTTGAGCCCGAGCTCGAGGGCTTTCTTCGGGCCGACGCCGTCGCCGACGCCGCCGAGTTTCTTGCCCTGGATCGCCTGGTGAAGCTTGAGCTGTCCGCCCCAGAATTCCTCGCTGCCGAAGGTATCGAAGCGAAAGGTCTTCTTGCCCTCCTTCAGCATCTGCACTGCAAAGCCCTCAGCGGCTTTGCTGTAGGAGCTCCCACCCGACTGGGCGCGCAGATCGGCGCCTGACGCACAGAAGATGAGCGCACACCCGCCCATAGCGGCGGCAGCGAGAAGATAGGGGGGCTTGCAGAGCATGGTTGCGCCTCCATGAACGCATTCGAGGCGAGCACGAACGAAGGCGCGCCCGCCAGCGAGCTGGCGACGCTCCTGCCCGCACCGTTACCCCTCTGACTCTGTTGGATGCAGTTGACGGGAAAAGGTTCCCGGCTGGACGCCCGACGGGCTGGTCAGGGTCGCGGTGCGAGAAAGCCTGGCAAGGCGGCCGCCTGCTTCACCCAGCTCCCCAGCAGCGCCTCGTCGAGCTCGTCACCTTCGTGGATGTCGATGGAGCGCATGTCCTTGTCCTTGCTCTCGCCAGGCGGGAGCGGTCGCAGCGACTTGCCGCGGAAGAAACCCACCTTGACATACTTTGAGAAGCAATGGAGGCCGAGGAACCAACCCTGACCCTCGATGCCGTAGAACGGCGAGTTCCACCTTACGGCCTTGCGCACGTGCGGCACACTCCGCACGATGAGGGCATCGAGGCGCTTCCCGAGATCGCGCTTCCAACCCGGCATCGCCGCGATGTAGGCCTGCACCGGGGCGTCGCCGTCGCCTTTGGCGATTTGCGGATTGCCGCCCGAGAGCAGAACGACCCCGGCCGGTTCAGCCTCGCTCGCAGCCCGCTTGGGCTTCGCCACGCGCTTGGCCTTCGGCTTCATCATAACTCCTTCCTTGTCGCGCTTCATGTTGTCGTTCTCCCCAGGATGGCGACGATCTAACTTCGGGCTTTCGACTTGTTCAGCGTTACGGCAGCGCGCACCAGAGTCTTCAACGCCTCCTCGTTGACCTTCTCGCCCTCATGGAAGTCGATGGCGCGCCTCGTGTTCCCGTCAAGACTGGAGTTGAAGAGGCCTGGAGGGTCGTTGAGAGCCGCCCCTTTGGCGAACGTCATCTTTACGACGTTCTTGTAAGTCTCGCCGGTGCAGATCAATCCGTCGTGCGACCACACCGGAACCCCTCTCCACTTCCACTCCTCTACGACCTCGGGATCGGCCTCCTTGACCAAGGTCCGGAGCCGACCGAGCATCTTGCCCCGCCAGTCGCCCAACTCCTCGATTCTCGCGTCAATCAGCTGAGCTGGCGACTTGCTTTCCTGCGACCCGCTCTTCTTCATGCCCGCTTCTCTCCTTCAATCCAGCCGCGCCAAGACCTGCTCCAGCTTCGCAAAGAACTGCTGCCACCCATATTTGGCGCCCTGGTAGGCCTGCTGCTGATCCGACCGGAAGCCCGAGTGCTCCATGCGCAGGTGAGTCCCCGTGCTCGTTGGAGTCAGGGTCCAAGTCACGACACTCTCGAGACCGTAGGCGGCCCAGGTGTAAGACAGAGTTTTGTTCGGTTCGACTGCCAGGACCTGGCAGTCGACGCCGCCCCAGTCGGCGCTGAAATTGAAACGGTGGTCCACAACGGGCTTGAAGTCGTTCTTCATGAGCCACTCCTCGATCAGGTGTGGTTGCGTGAGCGCGCGCCAGATCTTTTCCGGCGGAAACGGAATCTCTCGTTCGACAGTGACTGTACGCAGTTCGCTCGCAGGTGTGTTCATTGGTCCATCCTTCTAAGTAGATCCTCGAGGTGGTCGAACCGGCTCTGCCAGAAGCCGGCCATCTGGCTCGTCCAGTCGATCAGCGGGGCAAGCGCACCGAGCTGCGCGCTATAGTGCGTCTGGCGACCTTTGTGGCGGTCCCGCACCAACCCGGCCTGCTTCAGGACACCAAGGTGCTTTGAGACCGCCGGCTGGGAGACCCCCGACTGACTTGTCAGGGCTCCCACCGTCAGCTCTCCGTCGCGACACAGGCGCTCGAAAATCGCCCGACGAGTCGGATCGGCCAGCGATCTGAAAAGCATGTCATGGAGATTTGGCATCAATCAATAACTCATTGGCTATTGATCAACCTTAGCCACCAACACAGGCGGAAGTCAAGCAGGAGGGTGCATCGACACGATGATCCTGGTCGGTTAGCGAACTCACTTGGTCACGATTTGGCCGCAATCATAAATCGTGAGTTATCCATCATCGGTATCGGAGCCGCCAAGCGGGCGCATGCCGGCCCGCTGCCTCGCGGAAGAACGAGGCGTTTCAAGCAATGTGCGGTACGGGTTGGACCCGGAGACCGGCATGAAGACGCACGAGGCGCTCCACGCACTCCACGGTCTCCGGGGAGCTTGCCACTCAACAGAAGGGGTTCGTTGATGCGTCAAGCCGGACGAGGTTACACCTGCTTCAACAAGCTCTCAAGATTGGCCAGAGCACGGTTTCGATGTGATAGAATGGTCACATCGGCCCGGAAGGCCTGTCGGAGTGTGAGCCATGCCGTTCCACTATTTGACGCAGGTTTATAGCCCCGACACGCTCGAAATGTTGTTCAGGGTTTTCAACGAAGCGTTCCTTATTGCATTGGAGGAAAGAGCGCCGCTGGATGATCACGAGGAAGACGCGCTGCGGCGGAATCTCGGGTTAATCATCATGGCGGCTTATGCCGAGGGAGAGGACGATCCCGAGATGCTCAAGCGGCTCGCGTTGGTCAGGCTTGCGCGCGGGAAATAGGGTTTACTCGGCCTGAACCAGCTCACGCCGGACGAGGTCGCGGTGTCTGTGCAACAGGGTCAGCGAGACATTGAGGT
>JBIOYR010000016.1:0-82057 GCA_044870245.1 Aestuariivirgaceae bacterium
TCGACATGACGGAGATGGCCGACCGCCTCGTCGAGCGACTGGACGCCGCCATTGAGGATGATGCCGAGATCGGGCCGCGCCTGCTTCAGCCGATAGACGCGGCCGTGATCGAGCGGCGGCACCTCCCGATTCTGCTTGGGCGACAGGCCTTTGAGCCAGGCCTTGCGGGCATGGACAATGACGGTTCGGCAGCCGGCGGCGGCGACCGCCGCAACGAAGGCGGAAAGCGCCTCCTCGTTGTCCTGATCGTCGATGCCGATGCGGCATTTGACGGTGACCGGCGCCGATATGGCCGACCGCATGGCGGCGACGCATTCGGCGACGCGCCCAGGCTCGGCCATCAGGCAGGCGCCGAAGCGCCCGGCATGGACGCGGTTCGACGGGCAGCCGCAATTGAGATTGATCTCGCGATAGCCGAGATCGGCGCCGATCCGGGCGGCCGCGGCAAGCTCGCGCGGCTCACTGCCGCCAAGCTGCAGCGCAACCGGCTGCTCGGCCGGGTCGAAGCCGATCAGCCGCTCGACATCGCCATGCAGCACGGCCGCGGCGGTGACCATCTCGGTGTAGAGCAGCGCCTCGCGCGTCAGGATGCGATGAAAGGCCCGACAATGGCGGTCGGTGCATTCCATCATCGGCGCGACGGACAATTTCCCGGCGCCCTCACCCGTCGCCTCAACCTCTTCGATCATTTCGGGAGAATTTCGTTGCAGGCATCGCAATGTCAAGCGCATAGCGACGCGAAAAAGGCCCCCTCATCCCCCTTCGGGGACCTTCTCCCCCGTTGCGGGGGGAGAAGGGAAGTTGGGGCCGGAGAGCTACTGCGCGAGACCCGCGGCCTTGGCGGCCTCGTCGGCAGCCTTCATGCAATCGGCCTCGTTGCCGGCAGTCAGCGCGGCACGGGCATTGTCGAGATGGGTCCGAGCCGAGGTCATGTCGATCGAGCCGCTCGGCGCAGCCGTGCTCGTGCTCGCCGACGAACCGGAGGGCTCGGCACCGCCCTGGGTACCCGCCGATGCGTCCACACCGCTCGCCTGGCCACCGGCAATCGCCCCGGTCGAGCCAGCACTGGTGGTCGCTGCTCCGGAGCTCGAGCCGGTGGTGGCGCTCATCTTCGAGGAGTCGGTGGTCGAGGTGCCGGCGGCGGTCTGCCCGGTCGTCGAGGTGGCTGCACCACCCTGGGTACCCGTCGCCGCATCAACGCCGCTCGGCTGGCCGCCTGCAACCGTGCCGGTCGCACCCTCGGCGGTGGTGCCCTTGGTCGTGTTGGTCGCCTGGGCTGCCGGCGTGGTGGCGCCGGTCGCGGCAGGGCCGATGACCTTCTCGATCTGGCTGAGCCTGGCCTGGCAGTCGGCGAAAGCCGGGCTCGCGAACAGCGCAAGCGCAACGAAGGCAGGCGAATATTTCAGGAGCTTCATGGGACCCTCCTTGGACATGGGTTTTCCGGTCGCCGCATTGAGCTGCGGGGATATCTATCAATCCCTCGCCCAAGGCGCGGTTCCGCCATTGTTGGCGGCTGTGCAAAGTCGGGAACTTTAGCCCGTATAGAGACCGGCATGCGCGTTGCGCAGGGCAGCCTTTTCGACCTTGCCCATGGCGTTGCGCGGCAGCTCGGGAACGATCAGAACGCGCTTCGGCAGCTTGAACTTGGCGAGCCGGCCCTGCAACGCCGCCAGCACGGCGGTCTCATCCACTGTCGCGCCTGCTCGCGGCACCACCAGTGCGGTCACAGCCTCGCCAAAATCGGGATGAGCAATGCCGATGACGGCAGATTCGGCAATGCCTGAAATTTCGTCGATGGCGTTCTCGACCTCGCGCGGATAGACGTTCAATCCGCCGGTGATGATGAGGTCCTTGCCGCGGCCGACGATGTGAACATAGGACTGCTCGTCGAGCATGCCCAAATCGCCGGTGATGAAGAAACCGTCGCCACGGAACTCGGCAGCGGTCTTGTCGGGCTGTTGCCAATAGCCCTTGAAGACGTTCGGTCCCTTGACCTCGATCATGCCGATCTCGCCCTGCGGCAGCGGGCGGCCGGCGGCCGGATCGGCAATGCGCAAGGAGACGCCGGGAAGCGGGAAGCCGACAGTGCCGGCCCGCCTTTCACCGTTATAGGGATTGGAGGTGATCATGCCGGTCTCGGTCATGCCATAGCGTTCGAGAATTGCATGGCCGGTGCGGGCGCGCCATTGCGCATGGATCTCGGGGGCGAGCGGGGCGGAGCCGGAGATGAAGAGCCTCATATGGGCGGTGAGAGCGGCAGTGAGTCGCGGCGACGCGAGAAGGCGCGTGTAGAAGGTCGGCACACCCATCATCACGCTGGCCGGCGGCAGATGATCCAGCACCTCGTCGGCATCGAAGCGCGGCAGGAACAGCATGCGGCAGCCGGCGAGCAGCGTGATGTTGGTCGCGACGAAGAGCCCATGGGTGTGGAAGATCGGCAGGGCATGGAGCAACGCGTCGGCGGCGGTGAAACGCCAGATCGCCATCAGGGCCTCGGCATTGGACCTGAGATTCTCATGGGTCAGCATCGCTCCCTTGGAGCGGCCGGTCGTCCCCGAAGTGTAGAGCAAGGCCGCGAGATCATCGGCCTTGCGCGGGATTGTGGAGAAGCTGGTGGATGCGGCAAGGCCGCCATCCGCCAGCGTGCCGGCGGAAATGTCGGGGGACCGCCAGACGCCCAGGGTCTCGAGCCGGGCCCCTGCCCGCTCGGCAACCGGCCGCAGCGCGGTTTCAGCGCCGGGGTCGCAGACGAAGAGCCGCGGCGCGGCGTCGACGAGGAAGGTCTCGACCTCGACTGGCGTGTAGCCGGTGTTGAGCGGCAGGAATGCCGCGCCGACCCGCAAGGTTGCGAGATAGAGCATCAAGGCCTCGATGCTCTTCGGCACCTGGGCGGCCACTCTATCGCCCGCCGCAACGCCAAGCCCGGTCAGGACATTGGCAAAGCGCGCCGACACCGCCTCGACATCGCCATAGGTGAAGTGCCGGCCATCGGTCAGCGAGGCGAAAAGCCGGTCCGCCGGGTGACCACATGCGGCGACGCTGTCGTAGAAATTGGTCATTCCGTTTCGACCTTGGCCGGCGGCGGCCGGCTGGCAGCGAGCCGACGCACCGAGGGAGCAGCGATGATCTCGCCGCGCTCGGCATAGGCCTCGTGGTTCCGCTCGATCGATTCGAGCGCATAAAGATAGTTCACCATCATGCCGGCAGCTTCGGCGAGGCCTTTGCGCGAGGTGTCGCCGAGCCAGTTCAGCCGCTCGAGCCGCGCGCCATTGCCGAGATGGAAGCGCGCCACCGGATCGAGCGGACGGCCGGTCGCGGTCTTGGCGGCAAGGAGATAGGAGGCAGCGAGCGGCTCGACCAGCTTGCGCAGGCGTTCGACGTGCTCGTGATCGTGCGGCCAGCCCGGCTCGTCAAGCATGGCGACGGTCTCGTCGGCAAGCGCACCGTCGCGCTCGAGCCAGCGACGGAAACCGGGGATCGGCGACAGGGTGACGAAGGTATCGAGCTTCGGCAGGTCACGGCGGAGCTCCTCGACCACCTGCTTGATCAGGAAATTGCCGAAGGAGATGCCGGCCAGGCCGTGCTGGCAGTTGGAGATCGAGTAGAAGACCGCGGTGCGTGCCGCCGATTGGGGCAGCACCAGGCGGTCCTCGTCGAGGAGCGGCGCGATGGCCGACGGCATGGCGGTGGTGAGCGCCACCTCGACGAAGATCAATGGCTCATCGACCAGCGCGGGATGGAAGAAGGCATAGCAGCGGCGGTCGGGCGGGTCGATGCGCCGTCTGAGGTCGTTCCAGTCGCGAATCTTATGGACCGCCTCATAGCGGATGATCTTCTCCAGCACATTGGCCGGGCTCGACCAGTCGATCCGCTGCAGCACCAGGAAGCCGCGATTGAACCAGGAGCCGAGCAGATGAGCGAGATCGCGGTCGAGCCCGTGGAGGGCGGGACGGTCGCCCAGCACCGCCAGCAGGTCGGCCCGCATGGCAACGAGCGCTGCGGTGCCGCCGGGGGCGCGGTTGAGCCGCCGGAACAGTTCCTGCCGGCGCGGCTCGGAGGCGTAGTGGATCTCCTGAGCGCTGTCGGCTGATGTCGTGGCGCGCCAGGCTTCGAGAGCGGATTCGAGCCGCGCCGTGTCGGGTCCGAAACGGTCCACCAGGGCGGAGAAGAATTTCAGCCGGTCGGCCTCGGACAAGTCGCCGTAGCGGGCAAGCGCCTCGCTCGCCATGGCGGTGCCCGACGCCTCGCCACGGCCCGACAGCAGGGCGCCCGACAGGGCGAGCAGGGCGCCAACGGGATCGCGGCCATCGCCGCGCCACTCGCCGCGCGACAGCAGCGCCCGACCGCTCTCGGTGATGGATGCCAGAAGATCGGAGAAGAACGAATTGGCCATGACAGCTCGACCGCGTGGCGCCTGGATTATACTCTAAGCCCCAGAATGCTGCGGGCCTCGGCCGCCGTAGCGGGCCTCGAACCATGGTCAGCACAGAGATCGGCGACCCGCCTGACTAGCTCGGCATTGGATTTGGCAAGCCGGCCGCGATCGTAGCGGACATTGTCCTCGAGCCCGGTGCGGCAATGACCGCCCAGCTCGAGCGTCCAACGGTTGACCTCGAGCTGCGTCGCGCCGATGCCGGCCGCCGCCCAGGTCGCTTGCGGCATCAGCCGGCGCAGCTCGGAGACTTCGAACTCCAGCACCTGGCGAATGGCCGGCATGGCATTCTTGATGCCGAAGACGAACTGAACATGGAGCGGCGGCTCGAGCAAACCTTCCTCGGCCAGGCGGATCGCCTGGTACAGCATCGAGAGGTCGAACACCTCGATCTCCGGCTTGATCCCGAAGGCCTTCATCCGGCCGGCGAGCTCGGCGATCAGGGTCGGATGGTTCTCATAGATGATGGTCGGAAAGTTGACCGAGCCGGTGGAGAGCGAGGCCATATCCGGTCGAAGCTCGAGCATCAGCCCCCGCTCCGCGCCCTTGCCTGAGCGGCCGCCGGTCGAGAACTGAATGATCATGCCGGGGCAGTGACGACGCAGACCCTCCTGGACCCTGGCGAATTTCTCGGGGCTCGAGGTCGGGGTCTGATCGTCGTTGCGGACGTGGATGTGGGCCACCGTCGCACCCGCCTCGAAGGCCTCATGGGTCGATTCGATCTGCTCCTCGGGGGTGATCGGAACGGCCGGGTTGTTCTCCTTGCGTGGCAGCGAGCCGGTGATGGCAACCGTGATGATGGTCGGAGCGGTCATGGACTCTTGAGGTCGCGATCGAGCATGGCGACCCAGGGATAGCGTTGCGCCACCTCCTCGGTATAGCCGAGATTGTTGACGGTGGCACTGCGCGGCATTGCATCGCCAGCATCGTAACTGGTGCCGATGAGCCGGTCGGCAATGCCGGTGGCGATGCCGTAATTGCCCTTCTCGGCATGGAAATGGTGGAGTGCGTGATGGCGGCGCAGCCGCTGCATGAAGGCGAAGGGGAAGCGCACCGGCAGATGCGCCGCGCAATGGAAGAACTCGTAGATCAGGAAGGCGACCAGCCCGGCAGCAAGGGTGGCCGAGGCGCCGGCGAGCCCGAGCGTGAAATAGCCGAGCGGCAAGGTGAGCGCGAAGACCAACGGCAGCGTCGTGTAGAGGGCGCCGAACAGGACGGACAGGTCGTTGGGGTTCATATGGTGGTCGTAATGCACCCGGCGCCAAAAGGCGGCGGTCTGCGGCTGCTTGTAGAAGAGCTGACTGTGCAGCACGTAGCGGTGAACCAGGAACTCGACCATGGGGTAGATCGCCGCCACCATCAGCGGCGGCAGCAGCAGCTCCTGCCAGCTGGTGGCGAAGATGATCGCCACAGCCTCGAAGAGGATGGCGAGACCGGAATAGACGGCAACCGAATGATGGCTGGCAAAGGCCAAGAAGAATTCGCCCGGCGTCATCGCCTTCACCTTGCCCCAGGTCGCACCCCAGGCGGCATCGGACAGCAACATGCGCATTTTCCCCGCTCCCTCGAACTGCCGAGTCGCGAAACTAGTGCGGGATGAAGTCGAGTTCAACAGCAGGCGGGCGGCATCAACCTCTGACAGCGGGCCTTGTCGACAGCCCTGGGGTGCATTCGCGTGTCGGCTTGTCTTGGGGTGGAATTCTATCTATGGATGCAACATGCACCCCATGGTTGTTGCGGAGCTATCGGTGTGGGGCCAAGATTGAGCATGAGCGAGGCTGATCGCGTGTCTGCGAATCCTGAGTCCGAGTTGTCGGAAGACGAAGTGGCCCGCCTGCGTCGGCTGCTTCGTGACATACCCCCAAATCAGGCCGAACCGCCAGCACCTTGCAAGAACCTTCGTGAGGTTGGAGCCGAGTTGCACGGCATCAACGCGCGGCTGGACCTCATGCAGAAGATATTTGGCGGGTCCGCATTGGTCGCCATGGCATGCCTCGGCTTCCTCTTCGTCCGGACCATCGATATTGCGGTTTCGATCGGGAAAATCGAGACCAGGTTCGTTGCGGTCGACGAGCGCTTCGTTGCGGTCGACGAGCGCTTCGACGGTGTCGACAAGCGGCTCGACGGTGTCGACAAACGCCTCGACGGCATTGACAAACGCCTCGACGGCATCGACCAGCACCTCGACGGCATCGACCAGCACCTCGAGGGCATCGACCGGCACCTCGAGGGCATCGACCAGCGAGTCACTGGCCTTGAAAGGCGCTTCGATGGTCTCGACAATCGGCTCGACACCATCACCTCTCTCCTCACGCCTCCCAAGATTCAGCAGCAGTGAAGCAACGCCAGATCGATGCAACCAAAAGGCGTTCATTGGTTGTGATTGCCTCTTGCAGACGAGTCCGTTCGGCGCCTTGTCGATTCCATGGCAACAGAGAACTTCAAAACCCTTTGGGAGGTCGCCATTGCGATCGATGGCCTCAAGTCCTCGATCGAGGGCATCAAGGGTCAGCTCGCCTTGATGAGCTTGGTGTTTGCCGGCTTTGCTGCCGCGTCGATCGGTGCGTTCGGCTACTTCTTCGTCGATTCGAAGAGCAGCGCCACGGCGCTGGTGCGGATCGAGACTTTACAGCAGGCTCAGAACATGCGCTTCGACAGCATCGAAAAGCGCTTGGACAATGTCGAAAGACGCCTCGACCAGATCGTGGGCTTACTCCAGCCGAAGCAGCAGGGGCTGTTGGGCGGACGCGCGAGTGTCGATCCCGCAGGGACACGCTAGGCTGCCCTAGGGCGGGCATTTCCTCACAGTAAATTTTATTTCTGCTCATTGATCTCCGTCGGCCGTGTCCCTAATTTGGCTGCGAAATCACAAGCCAAGCGGGAGCGCGCGCCCATGTGCGGCATCGTCGGTCTCTATCTCAAAACGCCGGCATTGAAGCCGAAGCTCGGGGCGCTGTTTGCACCGATGCTGGTCGAAATGAGCAGTCGGGGTCCCGATTCGGCCGGGTTTGCCATCTATCGCGACCCGGTCGAGGCTGGCCGAGTGAAGCTCACCTTGGCGAGCGACGATCCCGCGCTCGACTGGTCGGATATGGCAGAGAACCTCGAAACGGCGCTCGCGGCCAAGGTCGAGATCCAGCCTATCGCCAGCCATGCGGTGCTGATCACCGATGCCGAGGAGCGGGCGGTCATGCGGTTTCTCGACCGGTCCCATCCGGAGATCCGGGTCGTCGGCGCCGGCCAACTCGTCGAGATCTTTAAGGAGACGGGACTTCCCGCCGATGTGGTGCGTCGCTTCGAGCTGACCAGGGCACACGGCTCGCATGCCATCGGCCACACCCGGATGGCGACCGAGAGCGCCGTGACCACCGCCGGTTCGCATCCCTTTTCGACCGGCGATGATCTCTGCCTCGTGCATAATGGCTCGCTGTCGAACCACAACAGCCTGCGCGAGGAGCTGATCCGCCAGGGCATGACGTTCCGCACCGCGAATGACACCGAGGTGGCGGCCGCCTATCTCACCCATCGGATGCGACAGGGCGACAGCCTGCGCGAGGCGCTGGAGAACGGGATCCGCGATCTCGACGGGTTCTACACCTTCTGCGTCGGCACGGCCGACGGCTTCGCGGTGGTGCGCGATCCGATCGCCTGCAAACACGCGGTGCTCGCCGAAACCGAGGATTGGGTGGCGATGGCAACCGAGTACCGCGCCATCGCGCAATTGCCGGGCGCCGAGACGGCGCGGATCTGGGAGCCGGCGCCGCAGACCATCTACACCTGGGAAGGCCACGCCTCGTGATTTCCTACAGCATCGCCGATCAAGGCGTGCGCGCCCTCAATGAGCGCCTGCACAAGCTCGGGCCCGACAGCAATGAGCGGCATTTCCTGGTGAAGGACCCGCGCGGCGCCCATGCCATCGCGGTCGGGGTCGACCAGCCGGTGCTGATCGAGATCGAAGGCCATGTCGGGTTCTATTGCGGCGGCATGAACAATGGCGCCGAGATCGTGGTCAAAGGCCATGCCGGGCCGGGGGTGGCCGAGAACATGATGAAGGGCTCGCTCAGGGTGACCGGCAATGCCAGCCAGGCGGCGGGTGCCACCGGCAATGGCGGCCTTCTCGTCATCGAGGGCGATGCATCGTCGCGCTGCGGCATCTCGATGAAGGGCATCGACATCGTGGTCGGCGGCTCGGTCGGCCACATGTCGGCCTTCATGGCGCAGGCCGGCTGCCTCGCCATTTGCGGCGATGCCGGCGAGGCGCTCGGCGATTCGATCTACGAGGCGAGGCTCTATGTCGCCGGGCGGGTCACCTCGCTCGGGGCCGACTGCATCGAGAAGGAGATGACGCCGCACCATCTCGACAAGCTGGCGCGGCTTCTCGAGCGGGGCCGGGTCAATGCCGATCCACGGCGCTTCCGGCGCTATGGCTCGGCCCGCAAGCTCTATAATTTCGACATCGACAACGCCGATGCCTATTGAGCAGACCCCGATGGCCCACGACATCCCTCGCACCACGCCCCGCAAGTCAGCGACCTTCGACGACTACACGCTGTCGGAGATCCGCCGCGCCGCGGTCACCGGCATCTATGACATTCGCGGCGCCGGTGCAAAGCGCAAGCTGCCGCATTTCGACGATCTGCTGTTCCTCGGCGCGTCGATCTCGCGCTATCCGCTCGAAGGCTATCGCGAGAAATGCGGCACCGGTGTCACCATCGGAACCCGCTTCGCCAAGAAGCCGATCGCGCTCAAGATCCCGATCACCATCGCCGGCATGAGCTTCGGCTCGCTGTCGGCCGAGGCCAAGGAGGCGCTGGGGCGCGGCGCGACGCTCGCCGGCACCTCGACGACGACCGGCGATGGCGGCATGACGCCGGAGGAGCGCGGCCATTCCAAGATCCTCGTCTATCAATATCTGCCGTCGCGCTACGGCATGAACCCCGACGATCTGCGCCGGGCCGACGCCATCGAGGTGGTGGTCGGGCAAGGCGCCAAGCCCGGGGGCGGCGGCATGCTGCTCGGCCAGAAGATCTCGGAGCGGGTGGCGGCGATGCGCTGCCTTCCCGCCGGCATCGATCAGCGCTCGGCCTGCCGGCACCCCGACTGGACAGGACCCGACGATCTCGAGATCAAGATCCTGGAGCTGCGCGAGATCACCGACTGGGAGAAGCCGATCTATGTGAAGGTCGGCGGGGCGCGGCCCTATTACGACACGGCGCTCGCCGTCAAGTCGGGAGCCGACTGCGTGGTGGTCGATGGCATGCAGGGCGGCACGGCGGCGACCCAGGAGGTGTTCATCGAGCATGTCGGGCAGCCGACGCTTGCCTGCATCAGGCCGGCGGTGCAGGCGCTCAAGGAGCTCGGCATGCATCGCAAGGTGCAGCTCATCGTGTCGGGCGGCATACGCAATGGAGCCGATGTCGCCAAGGCACTGGCGCTCGGCGCCGATGCCGTGTCGATCGGGACGGCCGCGCTGGTGGCGCTGGGCGACAACGACCCGGCGCTCGAGGCCGAGTACAATGCGCTCGGCACCACCGCCGGCGCCTATGACGACTGGCATGAGGGCCGTGACCCGGCGGGCATCACCACCCAGGACCCGCGCCTGTCCAAGCGGCTCGATCCGATGCGGGCGGGACGGCGCCTCGCCAATCTGCTCAAGGTGATGACGCTCGAGACGCAGACCATCGCGCGCGCCTGCGGCAAATCGCATGTCCACAATCTCGAGCCGGAGGACCTGGTGGCGCTCACCGTCGAGGCGGCTGCGATGGCGCGGGTGCCGCTCGCCGGGACGGAGTGGATTCCTGGGAAGTAGGCAAATAGGCAGTAGGCAGTGATCACCGAAGATCACTGCCCAATGCCTAACGCCTTACTTCTGGAGATAGCTCTCCAACGAATCATCCATCGCCTTCATCCACGGCGTGTGGTGGACCGGCGACATGGTGCCGGTCATCAGCGAGCGATAGGCGTTGTCGCGGAAGCCCATGATGTTGTCGGCCTTGTGGTGCTCCCACTCCATGAAGGTGCGGTTGGTGCCTTCGATGTCGAATTTCGGGTAGTCGGTGGCATCGATCAGCTCCTGCACATTGTCGCCCTGGAACCAGATCATCTGCTCGGGATTCTCGAGCTTCTCCTCGCGGGCGCGCCAGGCGGCGCTGTCCTTGCGCATCGCCTCTTTCGCGGGAAGCTTGATGCGGTCCATGATGATGTCGCGGGCGTACCAGGCCTGAGCGTCGAACATGTTGAAGGTGTAGAACTGGTCCTGCATGCCGATATAGAACAGCTTCGGATTGTCCTCCCAGACGACGCCCTTGTAGAGGCCGAGCGGCCACAGGCGGTTGTCGGTGATCAGGCGCAGCTCGTCGGTGAGGAACGGGAAATAGTGCTTGTAGCCGGTGCAGAGCACGATGGCATCCACCGATCGCTTGCTGCCGTCCTTGAAATGCGCCGTCTTGTTCTCGACCCGCTGCAGCAGCGGGCGCTCCTCGAAGCCGGAGGGCCAGGCGAATCCCATGGGGCGCGAGCGATAGCTCGCGGTGACCGAGCGGGCGCCATATTTGTAGCATTGCGAGCCGATGTCCTCGGCGGAGTAGCTCCTGCCGATGATCAGGACGTCCTGGCCCTTGAACTCCAGGGCGTCACGAAAATCATGGGCGTGAAGGATGCGGCCGTTGAAGGTCCGGAAGCCTTCGAACTCCGGGACATGCGGCGTCGAGAAATGGCCGTTCGCGACCACGACATTGTCGAATTGCTCGGTCTCGACGTGATCGTTGACGAGATCGTGGGAGGTGACGCTGAACTTGCCCGTGTCGTCCTTGTAGGTGACGTTGCGCACCGGCGTGCGGAAGCGCACCCAGTCGCGCAGGCCCGCCCGCTCGACGCGCCCCTTGATATAGTCCCACAGCACGGCACGCGGCGGATAGGAGCCGATCGGGCGGCCGAAATGCTCCTCGAAGCTGTAATCGGCAAACTCCAAACATTCCTTGGGGCCGTTCGACCACAAATAGCGGTACATGCTGCAATGGACCGGCTCGCCATATTCATCGAGGCCGGTGCGCCAGGTGTAGTTCCACAATCCTCCCCAGTCGCCCTGCTTCTCGAAACAGACAACCTCCGGTATGTCAGCGCCCTTGGCCGCGGCCGATTGAAAGGCCCGAAGCTGGGCCAGCCCCGACGGGCCTGCTCCGATGACAGCCACGCGCTTTTTCATGATTTCCTCCCAATTGGTGGTGCGCCAGCAGCGATCTGTTGGTAAACCTTATCGAACCATTTAAGACCAATTTGGACCAACAACGCCAGCGCATGCAATGAACGAGATGCAACCCGCCGCTCTTCGCCGCGCGCCGTCAGCCAGCGTGGTGCTCGACCGCTCCGGTCGGGTGCTGCCGAGCGGCACCGAGCGCTACGCGGTCCCGGGCGCCGGTTCGGTGGTGGTGCAGGTTTCGGCTGGCGACACGGTCAGGGTTCGCGACGTCGAAGGCTGCCAGACCTGCGAGCTGGTGTTTGCCGCCAGCGACGGCCGGGTCGATCCGCGCGCCCTCGGCGTTCCTTCGACGACGCGCCCCGCGGGTCTCCTGGCCCTGCTCGCGGAGGCGGGAGAGAGCGCCCGCCGGACGCGGACGGCGCTCGCCAGGCGTTCCATCGACCTTGCCGCAGCGCATGGGTTGCGGGTGTTCGGCGAAGCGTCGCCGGCGGGGTCGCTGGCGAATTTCACCGTCGAGCGTGACGGGCTCCTGATCGTGGCCGCGCCGGGCGGCGCGATGAATGCCGAGCGGCAGGACACGGCGACCGAGATCGAGCTCCTGATCACGCGGCGGGTTCAGCCCGGCGCTGCGGAAGCGGTGCGCCTGCCGGAGCCATTGGCCGATCCGCTCGCCGATTTCCGCATCAAGGCGGCAACGGCGATGGCCTATCGCGTCAAGGCAGGCGACTACATCCAGGTCATCGATGTCGAGGGGCGCCAATGCACCGACTTCCAGTGCTTCTCGGCCCGCAAGCTCGATCGCGGCCTGGCGCTGCCGCTCGATGCGACGGTGACGCGGACCCTGCTCGGGCGCCTCTATCCTACCCCTGGGCTGCCGTCCAAGGGCTTTGCTCATGATTTCGAGCCGCTGGTCGAGCTGGTGCAGGACACTTGCGGGCGGCATGATGCTTTCGCCACCGCCTGCAATGCGCGCTATTACGACGACATGGGTTATCCCGGCCATGTCAATTGCACGGAGAACTTCAACCGGGCGCTGGTCGAGCATGGCGTGCCGCCGCGCCGCGGCTGGGAGGCGCTCAATTATTTCTACAACACCAATGTCGACAGCAACAATCAGCTCTATCTCGACGAGCCGTGGTCGCGGCCGGGTGACTATGTGCTGATGCGGGCGCTGACCGATCTCGTCTGCGTGTCCTCCGCCTGCCCCGATGATATCGATGCCGCCAATGGCTGGAACCCCACGGACATCCACATCCGCACCTATTCGGGTGCGGAAAAATTTTCACGAGCGGTGGCTTTCCGCATGACCCCCGACGCCGATCCCAAGCTGACCCGCGAAACCGCCTTCCACCCACGCTTCGCCGCGCTTACCCGGAACCATGCCGAGTATCGCGGCTATTGGCTGCCGTCGCGCTTCAACAATGACGGACCGACGGCGGAATATTGGGCGTGCCGCGAGCGCGCCGTGGTGATGGATCTGTCTCCGTTGCGCAAGTTCGAGGTGACCGGCCCCGATGCCGAGGCGCTGATGCAATATTGCGTGACTCGCGACATGCGCAAGCTGTCGCCCGGCCAGGTGGTCTATACCGCGATGTGCTATGAGCATGGCGGGATGATCGATGACGGCACGGTGTTCCGGCTCGGCGCCAACAACTTCCGCTGGATCGGCGGCGACGAGTTCAGCGGCACATGGCTGCGCCAGCAGGCAGAGAAGATGGGCTACCGCGCCTGGGTCCGATCATCGACTGACCAGCTCCACAATATCGCGGTGCAGGGACCGCTCAGCCGCGACATTCTCAGCCGAGTGATCTGGACGCCGCCGGCGCAGCCGGCGCTCGAGGAGCTCGAATGGTTCCGTTTCGCGGTCGGCCGCATCGGCGACTTCGAAGGCGTGCCTCTGGTGGTGTCGCGGACCGGCTATACCGGCGAGCTCGGTTATGAGATCTTCTGCCATCCGCGCGATGCGCTCGCCGTGTTCGACGCGGTGTGGGCCGCCGGCGAGCCGCTCGGCCTGACGCCGATGGGGCTCGAGGCGCTCGACATGGTGCGCATCGAGGCGGGGTTGATCTTCGCCAATTACGAATTCTCCGATGCGACCGATCCGTTCGAGGCCGGCATCGGCTTCACCGTGCCGCTCAAGAGCAAGGCGGAGGATTTCATCGGGCGCGACGCGCTGATCGAGCGGCGCGACCATCCGCGGCACCGCCTCGTCGGACTCGACATCGCAGCCAATGACGCGGTCGGGCATGGCGACAGCGTCCATGTCGGGCGGGCGCAGGTCGGCGTCGTGACCTCGGGCACGCGCTCGCCGCTGCTCAACCGCGCGATCGCGCTGGCGCGGATCGACGTGCATCACGCAGCACCCGGCACCGCGGTCGAGATCGGCAAGCTCGACCGCCAGCAGAAGCGCCTGCCGGCGGTGATCGTGCCGTTCCCGCATTACGACCCCGAGAAGAAGCGGGTCCGCTCCTGACCTGAACAATTGCGAGGTGAAGATGAAGCCGATCCAGCCGACCGAGCGCCGTGTCGTGAACATCGCCAAGGCGAAGTTCGAGCCGTTCACCGCCGATGGCCGCGAGATTCCCGGCCAGAGCTTTCTGCAGCTCGACGACAGCCAGCCGCCGGGGGTCGGGTTCCATATCTACCGGATGGCGCCGGGCAGCTCGAGCCAGCCGCATGAGCACACTTCCGCCGAGCAGTTCCTGGTGCTCGAGGGCGTGCTCTACGACAATGACGGCTATGAATATGTCCCGGGCGATCTGGTCTATCTGAGCCGCGGCACCCAGCATTTCTCGACAACCAAGACCGGCTGTACGCTGGCGGTGTTCATCGAGAGCTGGGAGGACAATTTATAGGGCAGTAGGCAGTTGGGCCTTCAGCACCTCTCGATTGCAGGCAGCAGATCGTTGTTCTCCTCGATCCTGAGCATGCGGACGTCCCTCACCACTTGCGAGAACCAGGAACAGTCCCTCGCGACCTCCTGAATGGCGAGCACGCAGCGCACCGGATCGACCGTACGGTCGCCAAAATAGACGCTGCCCTGCTGCCGACAGAAGCCGTGGCGCGACAGGACGCGCGCAATGTCCTGGTAGCCGTTCTGCCAAGACGCCGCGCGGTACAGCTTCTGGAGCGCCTCGGTGTCCAGGTCGAAACAGATTGCGTACACGCGATTGCTCCATTGGGGCCGCGTAGCGGGCTGCGGCCGCGACGGAGCAGTTCTCCCTTTCGCCAGTTCAGTGAGCATCGAATCCTCCACGACCTTCGAGAAAGAAAGCACGCGCTATGCGCGTGGTCAAGCGAGTTATAACCTTTGGTTGCATGATTCAACGGCCAGGAATGAAGGGGCGACCGAGCCTGGCCGGCGCTTTGGCGCGGGTCAGAAGCCGGGTTCCCGACATCACGGCCAGCCCCAGGATCGTCACCAGATAGGGCAGCGCCGCCCATAGCTCGGCCGGCAGGTCAAGGCCGAGCCGGCGGGCTTGGGGGCCGAGAACGGTCACCGCGCCGAAAAGCCAGGCGGCGGCGAGCAGCCGCCATGGCCACCAGGCGGCAAAGGCGACGAGCGCCACGGCGATGAAGCCGCGCCCGGCCGCGATGTTGTCGCTCCATTGCGGCATGTCGGAAAGCGTCAGCGCGAGATGGCCGCCGGCAAGGCCGGCGCAGGCACCGCCGAAGAGGATCGAGGCATAGCGCGCAACAATGACATCGAAGCCCAGCGCATCGGCAGCGTCGTGGTTGTTGCCGATGCCGCGAAGCATCAGGCCGAGCCGCGTGGTGACGAGGAACCAGGAGACACCAGCGACCATCGCGATCGAGAGGTAGACGACGATGTCCTCACCGAACAGGATGCGGCCGATAATGGGGATATCGGTCACGTACGGGATATAGATCGCCTGCAGCCTGGTCGCGGCTCGACCCGCCAACGAGGCACCGACGAAACCGGAGAGCCCGAGCCCGAACACGGTCAGCGCAATGCCGGTCGCCACCTGATTGGCAGCGAAGCTCTGCGTGAGGACGGCGAAGACGAGCGCCATCAGCATGCCGACGATGATCGCAGCGAAGAGGCCGACAAGCGGCCAGCCGGTCCACAGCGCCACGCCGAGACCGGACACTGCTCCCATGACCATCATGCCTTCGACACCGAGATTGAGGACGCCCGAGCGCTCGACCACGAGCTCGCCGGTCGCCGCGACGAGGAGCGGCGTGGCGAAAGCAATGCTGGCGAGGATCAGATGCTCCATGTGCTCAGCCGGTTCTCAGTCGCAGCCGCGGCAGACGCTTGAGCGCGATGCGGTGGTGGACCAGGGCGTCGCAGCCGAGAATGCAGAGGAGAAGGATGCCCTGAAAAACCTGGCTCACCTTGTGCGAGATGCCAAGCGCGGCCTCTGCGGTCTCGCCGCCGACATGGGTGAGGGCGACGACCAGCCCGGCGACCATGGCGCCCAGCGGATTGAGACGACCGAGAAAGGCGACGATGATGGCGGTGAAGCCATAAGACGACGCGATCACCGGCTGCAGCTGCTTCACATTGGTCATGAGCTCGCTGATGCCGGCGAGGCCCGACAGGGCGCCCGACAGCAGGAAGGTGAACCACACAATGCCGCTGCGGGAGAATCCGGCAAAGCGCGCTGCCTTGGGCGCGAGGCCCGAGACCTTGATCTCATAGCCCTTCATGCCGTTGGCGAGCAGAAAGGCGAGCGCCACCGCAGCGGCGACGGCAAAGGCCACGACGAGATGAAGGGCGCCGCCAAAGGTTGGGAGGAGCTGGCCGCCGGCGAAGCTGACCGATTTGGCGATTCCCGAGCTTTGCGGATCGCGCCAGGGCCCGCGCAGCAGCCAATCGAGAAGGCGCTGGGCGACATAGACCATGAGCACGCTGGTGAGGATCTCGCTCGCGCCGAACCGGCTCTTGAGGAAGGCGGGGATCACCGCCCAAGCCATGCCGCCGACGATGCCAAACGCCAGCATCAGGACGGTCACCAGCGAGGACTGCCATCCGGTGAGGAAAACCGGAAAGAGGCTGCCGGCAATGGCGCCCATGATGAATTGGCCCTCGGCGCCGATGTTCCACACGCGGGCGCGGAAGCAGAGGCAGAGGCCGCAGGCGATCAGCACCAGGGGCGCTGCCGTCAGCGCCAGACGATCGAGCGATGCCGCGTGCAGCGGCGCGACGAAGAAGACAAAGAGCCCATGCAGCGGGTTCAAGCCAAGGACGGCGAAAATGATGGCCCCGATGACGATCGTCACGGCGATGGCGATGAGCGGAGACAGCAGCGCCAGCAGCCACGAAGGCTCGGCGCGCCTTTCCAGGACGAAGTCAATGCCGCGGATCGACGTCATGCGGCGCCCGTCATCAACCGGCCGATGCTCTCGCGGGTAAGCTCGCCAATCGGCCTTGCCGGCGACAGGGAGCCGCGCAACAGCACGGCGGCACGATCGGCGATCGCGAAGACCTCATCGAGATCCTGGCTGATCACCAGCACGGCGGCGCCGCCGCGCGCGAGATCCAGGAGCTCCTGCCTGATCCTGGCCGCCGAGGCGGCATCGACACCGGCTGTCGGCTGGTGGATCACCAGGACGCCGGGCTTGCGATCGATCTCGCGGCCAATGACGAATTTCTGGAGATTGCCGGCCGAGAGGTTCCGAGCCTTGGGATCGCGCTTGCCCTTCTGGACGCCGAACATCTCGCAGACCCGACCCATGATCCGGCGCGCGACGTCGTAATCGACGATGCCGCCGCGCACCATGCCGAGATTCTCGGGGTAGCGGGTGAGGACGATGTTGAGGGTGAGGTCGAAATCGCCGATGGCGGCATGGCCGAGCCGCCGGTCGGGAACAAAGGCGGCGCCGAGCCGGCGCCGTGCGGTGATGCCCATGAAGCCGCAGGCCCGACCGCGGATGGCGACGCTGCCGCCATCGCCCCTCGGCCGCTCGCCCGAGATGGCGGCGAAGAGCTCGGCCTCGCCATTGCCGGCGATGGCGACAATGGCAACGATCTCGCCGCCATGGACGCTCAGCTCCTTCATCGCGAGGAGCGGCGGACCCTTGACCGCATCGTCGTCCGCCGGGCGCAGCTCCGGTATCTCCGAGCCCACCATCAGGTGGCCGAGACTGGCCGCCGTCTCCTGGCGCGGATCGACCTCGGCCACCACCCTGCCCTGGCGCAGGACGGTGGCGCGGTGGCAGAGGTCGCCGATCTCCTCGGGACGGCGGGTGAGATAGAGGATGGCGCAGCCCTCGCCGGCAAGCCGCGCGAGGGTCGCGAACAATTGCTCCTGCTCCTGCGGCGTCAGCACCGCCGTCGGCTCGTCGAGGATCAGGAGCCCGGGCTTCTGCAGGATCGCGCGGGCGAGCTCGACGCGCTGGCGCTGGCCGGCGGAGAGGCTCGCGACCGGCGATGCCGGATCAAGGGCAAGGCCGTAGGCGGCGCCGACCTCGGCGATCAGCCGGGCGAGTTCGTCGGGAGCGGTTCCGGACGGCAGCGCCAGCGCCAGGTTCTCGGCAACGGTCAGCCGCTCGAACAGGGTGAAGCCCTGGAACAGAATGGCAATGCCGTTGGCGCGCGCCACCGCCGGCGATGTCGCGGCGAGGGTCCTGCCGGCCATCCTGATCTCGCCGGCATCAGCGTGAAGGCTGCCATAGAGGATCCTGGCCAGCGTCGACTTGCCGGCACCGTTGTCGCCGAGAAGGGCATGAATCTCGCCCGGCATGATGGCGAGGGACACATGGTCGTTGGCGATCACCGACCCGAAATGCCTGGTGATGTCCAATGCCTCGAGCACCGGAACGGGTGGTGCAAGCTCTTCTGAGGGATCGCCATAGATCTCGGTCATGGCTCGCCATCCGAGGTCATCAGCATGTCGAGCGCCGGATCGGCTGCGGCATTGCGGATCAGGAGCTCGCCGACAATTCCGGCGGCAATCGCGGCGGGAAGCTTGGAGGCGCCGGTCGAGCCGCCGATCGGGCAGACGAGCCGGGCGGCATCCGGGCGGGGCATGCCGGCCTCGATCATGCGCTTGATGAAGCGCATGCGCTTGGCAGCGCTGCCGACCATGCCGACAAAGGGGAAGCGGCCGCCGTCGAGAGTCTCGGCGGCAAGCGCCAGATCGAGGGTGGCGCTGTAGGTCATGATGAGGATGAAGGCACCCTCGGGAATGTCGCGCAGGAGCCGGCAGGGATCGGCGGAGATCCGGACCGCGACATTGCGCGGCAGGGCCGCCGGAAAGGAGGCACGCCGGGCATCGATCCAGGTCACCGCGAAGCCGAGCGCGGCAAGCGACGGCACGAGCGCGGTGCCGACCGGTCCGGCGCCGAACACCCATACCGGTCGCGCCGCCGCCATACTCAGCCCCCGGCTTTGAGTCGGCGGACCGCCCGCATCACCGCTTCCGGCGTCGCCGGGACGTCGAGCGCCGGCACCGCGCCGGGTTTGAGCGCGGCGATCGCCTGGGTGATGGCGGAGAACACCGAAAGGGCGAGCGGCAGCGGCGGCTCGCCCACCGCCTTGCCGCCATGGACGGTGACCTCGCGGTTCGGACGGCCGGTGAACAGCTGGACGCGGAAGTCGGCGGGGACGGTGGTGGCGAGCGGGATCTTGTAGGAGGCGAGCGCATCGGTGAGGATGCGGCCGCTCTCGTCATGGACGACCTCCTCCATGGTGAGCCAGCCGAGGCCCTGGATGAAGCCGCCCTCGATCTGGCCGCGGTCGATCTCGGGATTGAGCGAGGTGCCGCAATCCTGAAGGATGTCGACGCGGTCGAGCCGCATCTCGCCGGTCAAGGTGTCGACCGTCACCTCGGAGCAGGCGGCGCCATAGACGAAATAGAGAAAGGGTCGGCCCTGTCCGCGCTGGCGGTCCCAGCTGACCTTGGGCAGGACATAGGAGCCCTGGGCGGCGAGCGGCAGGCGGGCGCGGGCGACGCTGTCGACCAGCGCCGCGAAACTCGTGCGGTGGTCGCCGGCAACGATCGTGCCCTTGTCGAAGCGGACGAGACGCGGGTCGATGCCGGTCGCCGCCGCGGCATGATCGATGAGGCGCTTCTTCAGCACCTCCGCCGCCCGCCGTGCCGCCATGCCATTGAGGTCGAGCGTCATGGACGATGCCGTCGGACCCGCCCCGGGCAGGATCGTCGAGCTCGCCGGCCTGACGACGATACGGCCGAGGTCGAGGCCGAACTCGTCGGCGACGATCTGCGCGAGCTTGATGTTGAGCCCCTGCCCCAGCTCGGTGCCGCCATGCCTGAGCTCGACAGTGCCATCGCCGTGGATCGCCATATGGACCTCGGCGCGGTTGAGGGCATTGTCGGTGAAGGCGGCGCCAAACTTGACCGGCGTCAGAGCGATACCCTTCTTCAGGATCTCGCTCTCGTAATTGTGCTGAGCGATGGCCTTGCGCCTGGCCCGGTAGTCGGCGGTGCGCTCGAGCTCCTCGATCAGCGGGAGCGCGATATTGTCGCTCAAGGGCAGACCATAGGGCGTGACGTCGCGCCCGACACGATAGAGATTGCGCTTGCGCACATCCAAAGGATCGAGCTTCAGCGCCAGCGCGACGGCATCCATCAGCTGCTCGGCCACCAGCATGCCATGCGGCGCGCCGGTGCCGCGCCAGGCGGTGGCCGGCACGCAGTCGGTGCGCAAGCGGCGCAGCAGGAAGCGAAGCTCGGGATAGAAATAGGCATTGTCGACATGGAACAACGCGCCTTCGGCGACGCGCTCCGACAGGTCGACCGCGGCGCCGCAGGCAATGTCCATCGCCACATCGACGGCGAGGACCCGCCCGCCCCGGTCGGCTCCGACGCGCCAGGCGACATGGGCGGCGTGGCCCTTGCCGGTCATGATCATGTCGTCGCTGCGCTCGAGCCGGCACCTGGCGGGCCGTCCGGTGAGATGGGCGGCGAGCGCGGCGAGGGCGGCCCATTGCGTCGCGCCAGTCTGCTTGCCGCCAAAGGCGCCGCCGGCGCGGCGGCATTCGCAGACGATCAGCGCCTCGGAAATGCCGAGCATCCGGGCGATGACGCGCCCCACATGACTTGGATGCTGGGTCGAGGAATGGATCCTGAAGCCGCCGTCGCCGTCCGGGATGGCGAGCGCAGTCTGAGTCTCGAGATAGAGATGCTCGGGTCCGCCGATCGCGAGCGCGCCCTCGAGCCTCAGTGCCGCCGAGGCGATCGCGGCGTCGGGATTGCCGACCTTCTGAAGGCACATGGACGGGGCGATCTCGCTCGCGGCCTTGGCGGCTTGCGCCAGCGTCACCACGGGCGCCTCCTCATCGAGCGTGATGCGGGCGAGCCGCGCCGCACGGCGCGCCGCCCGATGGCTCGAGGCGACAACCGCGAAGACCGGCTGGCCATGATAGAGGATGCGGTCGCGGGCAAGCACCGGCTGATCGCCCGCACCCGGGCTCACATCATTCACCGCCGGAATATCCTTGGCCGTCAGCACCGCGACGACATCGGCGGCGCGGCGCACCGCCTCGAGATCGATCGCCTGGATGCGACCGGCGCTTGCCTCGACAAAGCCTGGCGCGACATGAACGGTGCCGGCCGGCTCGCGCAGATCATCGATGAAGGCGGTGGTGCCGCGGACATGGCTTGGCGCATCGTCATGGGGGCAGGACTGCCCGATGAGACGCGGCTCAGGCCCGCCGGCACCCTCGGCTCTGCGGCCTGCCACCTTAAGCGAGGTGCTCAAGGACGATCTCCCGCGATTGCGCGATGCGCGTCGATGTCGAGGCGGCGCCCCTGATCTCGGACAGCGCCTTGAGCAGCAGGGCCTTTGCGGTGTCGAGACGATAAGCGGCGGAGGCGCGCTCATCGCCGTCCGGCGCGAAATCCTCGGCCAGCATGTCGATGGCGGAAGCCCAGGGCGCGCGCTCGGCAAGGCTCAGGCCGCGCAGGCTGCGCTCGGTCACCAGCGCCCGCTTGGGCACGCCGGCGAGCCCGGCATAGGCGACCCGCGAGGCGGCGATCAGGCCGCGCTCGAGGGTGAAGCGGAAGGCGCCGACCACGATGGCGCGATCATTGTCGTAGCGCTTGGCGACCTTGCAGCAGCGAAACAGCTGATCCTCGGCAAGCTTCGGCACCGTCACCTCGGTGATGAACTCGCCGCGGCTCCTGTCCTGCCGGCCGGGGCCGAGGTAGAGATCCTCGATCGGCAACCGACGCAGACGGCCGTCGGCCCTCAGCTCGACGGTGGCGCCGAGCGCCATCAGGACCGGCGGCAGATCGGCCGCAGGGTCACCGCCGGCAATGTTGCCGCCGAGGGTCGCCACGGCGCGCACCTGCCGCGACCCGAAGCGCCGCCACAGCTCGCCGAGATCCGGGTCGATGGCGATCAGTGCCGGCTCCATCGACTCGAGAGCGGCGGCGGCGCCGAAGGTCATCGCCTCTTCGCTCTCGGCAACGCGAGCAAGCTCGCGGACACGGCCGAGATGGATGATCCTGGCGAGCATGCCCTGATCGCGTGTCGGCCTCGCCAGCAGGTCGCTGCCGCCGGCCAGCAGAATGGCATCGTGATGGCGCCCGGCAAGAGTCGCCAGGCTGTCCAGGCTGGCGGGAGCGGCGAAGAAGCGGCGCTCGTCGCCGATGAAGATGTCGTCGTCATCGGTAAGCGCGGCGAGCTGCCTCGAGGTGCGGCGGGCGGCATTGGCAAAGGCATCGCGACGCGGCGGCGGCGCGGCGCAAGCGGCGACCGCGGCATCGATGATGGGACGGTAGCCGGTGCAGCGGCAAAGATTGCCGGTGAGCCACTGGGCGGCGCGCCGACGGTCGGCGTTGAGGTCGCTGTGGAAGAGGGTGAACAGCGCCATCACCATGCCGGGGGTGCAGAAGCCGCATTGCGAGGCATGGTGGCCGACCAGCGCCTCCTGCACCGGATGGGGCCGGGTGGCGCGCGCCGAGACATCCTCGATGGTCACCAGCTCCTTGCCGTCGATGCTGCCGAGAAGGGTCATGCAGGCATTGACGGGACGATAGGCGATGACGCCGTCCTGGCAGGTGCCGAGCGCAACGGTGCAGGAGCCGCATTCGCCGCGGCCGCAACCTTCCTTGCCGCCGGTCCGCCGATCGACATGGCGGAGATGGTCGAGCAGCGTTGCATCCGGCGCGAAATCGGCCAGCTCAACGACACTGCCACCGCGCAGGAAGCGTATGGCTCGGCGCATCGACTCAATTCCCACGGGTCCCCGATCAGTGCATTGTCGCTGAATCGCACTTGGCGCGGAAGGGTAAAATAGAGGCAGTAGGCATCAGGCATTAGGCAGTGAGCGGAAACTTCCCTACTGCCTACTGCCTACCGCCTACCGATCCCCCGCAACGCCGTAGCGCGGGGCCTTCTCGGGATCGACGGCGCGGATCAGATAGGCGTCCATCTGCGGCCGGTAGTCGCTCCACAGGCGGCGCAATGCGGCGAGCGGTGCGGCATCGTCCCAATCGATGCGGAGGTCGACCAGCGCAAAGGGCTGGGCATCGGCAACGAGCAAGGCGGCCGAATGCACCAGACCTTCCTCGCCGCCCGCCGCCAGACCGGCCTCGAGGGCCTTGAGCAGCCGCTCCGCCAGATGATCATCGGCACCGGCAGCGAAAGCCGCGGCCATCGCCTGCGGCACTGCCTCGGACGCCAGCAGGTTGCCGGCGGCAACGACGCCCTCGCCGGTCGCCACGGCATGGCGGCCGAGAATGCGCTCGCCGGTGAAATGGGCGGTGCGGCCCTGGCGATCGACCACCGCCAGCTGGCGGAAGGATGAATGCGGCCGCTGCTCCAGCGCCCGCGCCAGCGCGGTCGAGGCGTCGTAGCCGGCGGACAGGTGGTCGAGCACCAGCGGGCCGAGCGCCGGGTCGGTGATGTTCTGGGTGGCGACCGCGCCGGTCCTGGCACGGACATGCGGGCAGCGCGCCCCGACGGCGATCGAGGAGGTGGCGACGGCCACCCCGACCATGCCGGTCCTGGCGCAGCGTGCGACAGCCGAGAAGGTCATGGGCCTTGATCCGGAATTACAGCCGTCACCTCGATCTCCATCAGCCATTCGGGGCGGGCCAGGCCCTGGACGATGAGGCCGGTCGACACCGGGAACACGCCTTTGAGCCAGCGGCCGATCGTCTGGTACACCGGCTCGCGATGGGCGCGATCGACGAGATAGACCTGGATGCGGCAGATATGGTCGAGCGACGAGCCGGCCTCGCTCAGGAGTTGCGCGACATTGCGCATCGCCTGATCGGCCTGGGCCGCCGGGTCGCCGATCCCGACGGTTTCGGCAGTGTCGAGATCCTGGCCGACCTGGCCGCGCAGGAACACGAGCGTGCCGCGAGCAACCACCGCCTGGCACAAATCATTGTCGAGCCGCTGGCCGGGATAGGTGTTGCGGGTGTTGAAGGTTCGAATGCGCCGATGGATCATGATGCGGGTTTCTCCACGGGTTTGCCGGCGCCGCGCACCCGCGCCGACAGGCCGGCGGCACGTTCGGCGGCTTCAAGCGGCCCCTCCCAATCGAAAGTGCGATAGACGGCGGCGAGATGGGCGAAGGGCGGCGACTGGGCGAACAGCTGGAATGTCAAACGATGGCCGGCATAGTCGGAATTGATGAGATCGCGGGCGAGCGCCAGGAGCTTGCGGCGATCCTCGGCGACCCAATCGTCGTTGATGGTGTAGAACTTCTCGAGCCATGGCCTGGTCTCGGGATGCTCGAAGGCGGCGGCATCGGGGGTGACGCAGATCTGGCCGCCGCACAATTCGCGGGCGATGTGGATGACGCGCGGCAGCCCGGTCATGGCATGGACGCGGCCGGTGAAGAGCAGCGACTGATTGGGCATCAGGAGGCCGCGCGGGCTGCGCTCGGCGGTGGCGATGGAAGCGGTGAGATGGGCGTTGATGCCCTCGCGCCAGACGGCGAGCTCGGCGAGCTTCTCCTGCACCGCCTGCTGCTTGTCGAGGCCGGTCTGGCGGAGGTTCCACAGGGCGGCGCCGATCAGGAGATCGGCGAAGCCAAGGGTGCGCTGGACGAAGGGAAAGGCGGAATAGCGGTGCAGCGTCTGGCGGATGAAGGCGGCGGCCCGGGTGTGGCGATAGAACAGCACGTCGTCCCAGGGGATCAGCACATCGTCGAGGATCACCAGGGAATCGACCTCGTCGCAGCGGTTGGACAGCGGGTAGTCGCGGGCGGGGGCACGGCCGGTGAAGCCGGTGCGGCAGATGTGCTTCACGCCGGGGGCATCCAAGCGCAGAATGCACCCCAACGCATAGTCGGACAGCTTGGCATCGCCCCAATTGGCGATGGTCGGCTTGAGGAACGCCTGATTGGCGTAAGCCGCCGCCGTCTCGTATTTGGCGCCGCGGATGACGATGCCTCGATCGGTCTCGCGCACGACATGGACGAGCATGTCGGGGTCCTGGTCCTGCGGGCGCTTGGAGCGGTCGCCCTTGGGATCGGTGTTGGCCGAGACATGGAACGGATCGGAGGCGATCGCCAGGGCGATGTGGCGGGCGATGTTCTCGGCGAAGCGCGGATCGATCTCGTTCAGGATGTCGCTGCCGTCCCACAGCGACCACATCTCGCCGATCGTCTCGTCGCCGACCCGGGTCACCACCCCGCCGATCTCGCGGGTGACGAGGTCGACGGCGGCGCGCTTTTTCTGCCAGTCATCCGGCTCGCGGGGCAGCTTGAGGCCGATGGCGTAGCGCTCGCCCTCCTCCTCGTAGGACATGCGGTCGCGGGTCGCAGGATCATGGGCCATGTCGTAGATCCGGGCGCGGACATCGACCACCGACCGGAAAGATGGATGGGTGGTCACGTCGCGGACCCGCTCGCCATTGATCCAGACCTCGCGGCCGTCACGGATCGATGCGCGATAGTCGTTGCCGGTCCTGATCATGCCCGATGCTCCCAGCCCATGCTTGACGGTCGACAGGCTAAGCCTTGATCTTTAGGAAGGAAAGACGGGGTCCGCCGGCGGCGGATCTGCAACGGAAGGGATGCTGATGCGCACCGAGACCCCCCAGCCGATCCATCTCGAGGACTACCAGCCGTCGGCCTGGCTGATCGAGCGGGTGGAGCTCGATGTCCATCTCGATCCGGTTGAAACGCGGGTGATTTCCCGGCTCGCGATGCGGCCCAACCCCAAGGCGGCAAAGCCCGGCGGCCCGATCACGCTCGATGGCGAGGCGCTGACCTTCGAGAGCGCGAGCCTCGAGGGCAAGGCGCTCGCGCCGGAGCAGATCTCCTTCGAGGACGGCCGGCTGACGCTCAGCGACATCCCGGATCGGGCGGTCTCGATCGAGATCTCCTCGACGTGCAATCCCCAGGCCAATAGCGAGCTTTCCGGCCTCTATCTCACCAACGGGGTTTACTGCACCCAATGCGAGGCCGAAGGGTTCCGCCGCATCACCTATTTCCTCGACCGGCCGGACGTGCTCGCCCGCTACCGGGTGCGGATCGAGGCCGACAAGGCGGCCTGCCCGGTGCTCTTGTCCAACGGCAATCTCATCGCCTCAGGCGACATCGAGGGCTGCGACCGCCACTACGCCCTGTGGGAGGACCCGCACCCCAAACCGAGCTATTTGTTCGCGCTGGTCGCCGGCACGCTCGCCCATGTCGCCGACCGGTTCACCACCAAGTCGGGCCGCGAGGTCGGGCTTCGCATCTATGTCGAGCCGGGCAAGGAGAACCGCTGCGCCTATGCCATGGAGTCGCTGAAGCACGCCATGCGCTGGGACGAGGAGGCGTTCGGGCGCGAATACGACCTCGATCTCTTCATGATCGTCGCGGTGTCGGACTTCAACATGGGGGCGATGGAGAACAAGGGGCTCAACGTCTTCAACGACAAATACATCCTCGCCCTGCCGGAAGCGGCGACCGACCTCGACTATGCCAATATCGAGGGCATCATCGCCCATGAATATTTCCACAACTGGACCGGGAACCGGATCACCTGCCGCGACTGGTTCCAGCTCTGCCTCAAGGAGGGGCTGACGGTGTTCCGCGACCAGGAGTTCACCTCGGACGTCAGGTCGCGGCCGGTCAAGCGGATCAGCGATGTGAGGCTGCTCAGGACCCACCAGTTCCCGGAGGATGCCGGTCCCCTCGCCCATCCGGTCAGGCCGTCGTCCTATATCGAGATCAACAATTTCTACACGGCGACAGTCTACGAGAAGGGTGCCGAGCTCTGCCGCATGCTCAAGACGCTGCTCGGGGCGGATGCCTTCCGCAAGGCGATGGATCTCTATTTCGAGCGGCATGACGGCGAGGCGGCGGCGGTGGAGGATTTCGTGCGCTGCATGGCCGATGCCTCGGGGCGCGACCTGACGCAGTTCTTCCGCTGGTACGAGCAGGCCGGCACGCCGGAGGTGATCGCCGAGGGAAGCTACGACAAGGGGAAGAAGAGCTATACGCTGACCCTCACCCAGACGACGCCGGCGACGCCCGGCCAGACGGTGAAGGCGCCGTTCCACATCCCGCTGGGGGTGGGGCTTGTCGGGGCGAAGGGCGAGGACCTGCCGCTCAATCTCGAAGGCAAGGGGCTGAGCAACCGCCAGGTCATCGAGCTCACCGAGCGGACCCAGAGCTTCCGCTTCACCGGGCTCAGGGAGCGGCCGGTGCTGTCGATCAACCGGGCCTTCGCGGCGCCGATCAAGCTCGCCTCGAACCTGACCGATGCCGATCTCATGTTCCTGATGGCGCATGATTCCGACAGCTTCAACCGGTGGGAAGCGGGCCAGACCATCGCCCGCAAGCTGATCATGGAAGCGATGCCGGCGCTGGCCCAGGGGTCGGCGCTGCCCGATCCGGCGCGCTATGCCGCAGCGCTCGGCGCCTCGCTCGAGGACCGGGCGCTCGAGCCGGCCTTCATGGCGCTGATGCTGTCGCCGCCGGGCGAAGGCGACATTGCCGGCGAGCTCGGCCGCGACGTCGACACCGATCTCGTGCACCGGGCGCGCGAATGGCTGCGCCGCGAGAGCGGGCGGATCCTCGAGCGGCGGCTCACCGCGGCGTGGCAGCGGGCCGAGCCCGATCCGGCCTACAGCCCCGACCCGCTCAATGCCGGCAAGCGGGCGCTGCGCCATGGCGTTCTTGGTCTCCTGGCGGCGGCCGACCCCGAAGAAGGGGCGAGCCTCGCGCTCGAGCATTTCGCGCAGGCCCGCAACATGACCGATGTGATCGGGGCGCTCGGCGTGCTGATCCAGATCGAGCGGCCGGAGCGCGAGGAGGCGCTCGACCGCTTTTACGAGCAGCATCGCCAGGATCATCTGCTGGTCGACAAATGGCTCGCGCTCAATGCCCAGGTGCCGAGCACCAGCGCGGCGCGGCGGGTCAAGGCGCTGATGGGCCACAGCGAGTTTACGCTGGCCCGGCCCAACCGGGTCCGGGCGCTGATCGGCACCTTCGCCGGCATGAACCCGGTCGGCTTCAATGCCGCCGATGGCGCGGGCTACGAGCTCCTGGCCTCGGTGGTGCTGAAGCTCGACCCGAAGAACCCGCAGCTGGCGGCGCGCCTTGCCGGCAATTTCAAGAGCTACAAGGTGCTCGAGGAGCGGCGCCGCGCGCATGCCGAGGCGGCGCTGAAGCGGATCGCCGCCGCTTCAGGCCTGTCGCGCGACACCTATGAGATCGTCACCCGGACGCTGGGTGCTTAGGCTTTGCGCAGCGTCGGCTTTGCGCCCGGGCGTGAGGGCTTCTTTAGAAGTTTCGGACGATCATGCGCCGGCGGACTCTCCATGGCATCAAGCTCCTTCACCATCGCGATGGCGGACTTCAGCTCCTCGTCCGAAATCTTGGAGTGCTCCACCCCGCTGATGTATGGGTCCCGTTTCAGTTGGCTCCACAATCTCACCATGTTGTCGACCGTCTCCCGCAATCGGCGGCCTGCTCTCTTATCCGTAACAGCTCTTGGCCAGGTGCCGAGGCTGGACACGATCGCCTGGAATTTGCCGACATTCGCCGCGGTCGGATCTGTGTTGCTGCTCCGAAAACTCTCCCCGACCAGCTTGGCGATCTGCCTCCTGCTGACTCCCGGCCGAGCCAGCTCATGCAGTGCTCGCAGCGCCTGACCGAAGTCTTGGCCCAGGATCGAAGCAACGAGCGTATCCGATAGTTCTTCCGGGTTTCGACGCGGCGACTTGGGTTTCCAACCGACCGACCGCGGCGAGGTCGTCGGTGTGTTCGGATCAACCGAATCCGCGTCCACCGTCGAGGTCTTCGCGCCCTTCGCCCGGGGCTGCCGGACCAGCCCAAGGGACGCGCCTTCAACTCCATAGAGCGCGTGAAGCGTTCTGGTTCCCACACCGACCTCTCTGGTCGTGGCGATCGTTTCGATCGAGCCGAAATTCCGCCACATGTTGTCGTTGGTTGTTCGAAGATTGGCCAACTGAGCTCCCCCTTCCCCAAACTGTTCGACAGCACTCGTCACCGCTGCATGTAGAACGCCCATATTGGCCATCATCTTGTCCTGATCTTCCTCCGCGAAGCTGTCCATCACGCCCTGGACGATGGGTGCATAGGCGGTGTCCCCGCCGAAGGTCAGAATGGCACGATTATAGGCATCGAGGCCCATCAGGTAGTCTTCGATGTTCCTATCCATTATGGCCGAGAAGACCTTGCCTGCCGCCTCCTGCATCCGTTCGCGACGAGACTGAGGCAATACCAGTTCTTTCCGCTTGGCGCGGGACGGAAGGTCCGGCTGCCATGCCGGCCGCGCTGAAGGGACATGCTGGCGCGGCTTTGGCTTTCCAGGACGGGAGGAAGACTTGTCGGAGCCCAAGTATGCGATCAGATCTTCGACCGAGAGAGAAGACCGCTTGGCCCGCTTTTCAATGCGCTCCTCTTTGTCCCTGTTCGCCAGCCTGTTTCCTCCCTTCATCCAAGACGGGGGAGCACGGTTCGGATCTTTCGTCTTGGCATTCGGAACCCGCGGCGCCCGACCCGCCGGCTCTGCCGGAACCCAGGCCGACTGCGGCGCGCGGTCCGCCGCCACGGCGCGATCGAGATCCTCGCCTCCCAAGTCCGCATAGAGCGCATCGAGCGCGTTGCCCCTCTCAACTACCTCGTCGTCGAGGAGCTGCTGCTCTTCATTGCCCGCGGGGAACTCAGCGCCAAGCGCGGCAAGTTCCTCATCCATCTCGTCAAGATCGCGGATGATCCGGTTGCGATCAATGAGAGCAGGCTGATTCAGATAATCACCGGGCACAGAAGCAGCGTTCCGAGGCTCAGGAACCAGAACGTCGTCGATCCTGTCCATTGGATTTGCCAACAGAGCTTCCCGTGCCGCCTCGATCAGTTCCTCATCGATGGTGGTGGGCAATGCATCGCCGAATGTCACGATGAGCCACTCCCTCAGCCTTTCAGCGAGATCGAGGAACCGCGGCGCCTCATAGAAGGGATTCGCTTCATCGTCGAGTTGCTTGGCAGCGGTGTCGATGGCGTCATAGAGCCTGGCGAAGGCCTGCTGAATGTGCCCCTGCGAACGGCCGAGTACATCTGCAAGCATCGCGAAGACGAACTGGATACCCCTCTCCTTGCTCAATTCTACCAGATCCTCGAGAGTATCGATGAGCGCCGGGATGTCGAAGCGCTGAACCGCCCCAACGATCCGATCGCGCAATTCCTCTGGCGCCGGTGGTTTGGGCGTATAGACATCATCAGGCACTCCCGCCAAGTCTTCCACCGAAAATTCGAAGTCCATTTCCTCTTGCCTATCCGGTTGTTGCGGTTTGGCAATCGGTAGAGCTGAGACCTGATCGACGTCTCCGCCCATATCCTCGAACAACGCCGCGAGCGCATCTCCCCGATCATCGATCGCGTTTTCGTCGCGACGCTGGGGATCATCAGGCACAAGCAGAGCCCTGCCAAGTTCATCCTCTCCGAGTTTCACGTTCGACATCTGCAGCCGCGCACCGGCGATCTCGGGCGGATCCGAGATCGCGTCTTCGCCAAGACGTCGGAGATCAGCAGACACAAGCAGAGCCCTGCCAAGTTCATCCTCTCCGAGTTTCACGTTCGACATCTGCAGCCGATCCGGGAGTTCCTCGTGATAGTCGATCGGTGTGTTGTCGATACGCGGCCTGGCAGACAGCGGCGATGGTTGCCTGAAGTTCTCATCAGGCGCTGCCGGTTGCTCAAAGTATGGGCCCGCCGAGGCTTCATGGGTGTTCGCAAGTGAGGCCTGCGTTCTCACCTCTCCAACGGCAAGCAAATCGAACAGCCGCTCCGCCGACAATTGCGGTTGGTCGGATGCCGGCGCCGCTTGCGTGGCCGATGTCGACTGAGGCTGCGCATTCATGGGCGAAGTCGACTGAGGCTGCGAGTGCGCGGACGACGTTGATGCCTCGGACTCAGAGATCAATGCATCGAGCTCATCATGGACCTTTCGGGCGCCGCGTCCCCGAGCGACGCGATCTCCGTAACGGGGATAAGCTTGCGCCAACCATTCTGTCGCCTGTTGCGATTCGGCGGAACGCGGCAGTTCGCTGTCCCGAACGGCGCCATCGCGTCGACCGCTACCGGCAACATCTGCTTTGTCGCCAATTCCTGTCTTTTCTCCGACCGGCCGGGAATAGTTTTCAGCCCAGTCTCTATGGTCTTGCTTCGGCTCCAATGAATAGCCCTTGACAACCTTTTCCGCGCTTCGCCTTGCCGCCGACGGATTGAGCCCTCGCGTCAGGCCGTAAACCGTCTGCCTCTTCAGGAAGTAGGCCCAAGCGGCGTTCCTCATGATCCGGGCCGTCACATAGAGGTCGCCGCGCGACAAAGCATCGAGCTGGCTGCTCATCGCTGCGTCGGCGAGCGCCGCGCCACGACGGGCAATCTCCCCCATTTTGGAGTCTATAATCGAAGATCCCCGATCGCCGACCTCATCGAACAACACCCGCGCGAACAGACCGCGGCCGAAAGCCTTGTAGCCGAGGATCAACCGTCCGCACGCGGCGTCAAGCGCTTCCGGTTCGCCACCCAGGGAGTTGACGAATTCTTCCGCCGGCTTGAGGAGCCATCGCGCACAGGCGTAATCGAGGAAGCGGCTGTCGATCCTCGGGTGGAAGTCTTGAAGGGGGGTCACCTTCTTCATTTGACTCAGGCGATCGAGGCTGGCCTCGACCACCATCTTCATCACCTGCTCGCGGCGTTGTCCCGTTGCTTGCCGCGCTTTCTCATCATCTCCGGCTTTATGCTGATCCGCCGTGAAATGGGCCTCGAGCGCGTTTCGGATGATCGTTCTCAGCTCGCGGGGCTTGTAGCTGGACAAAGACCTATCCAGCACTCGGCGGAGGCGGACCTCGTCCAGCTCGTCGCCGTCGGAGGGGGCGCAGAGTTGATCCGCCTGCTCGAGAGCCTTGTGTCGACTGGTCATGTGCCGTTCGGTGTTCTTGGATCTTTGGGAGAGAGCCTTCAGGCACTCGTCAAGATGAAGGTCGCCCCGATCCTCGCCCGCCGCGGGCTGCTCCTGCGAGTCGATCGCATCGCGCTCGGTCCGCTCGATGTCGTCCGCAATCTTGACGGACTTCGATCTGACTGGTCTTGTGCTGTCGCGCGGCAGCTTGCGATCGCTACGGCGTGTGCCGTTCACAGTCTCGCGATGGCCGATCTTGGAGAGGCTGTTAAGGCCCGCACCGAAGTCGCCGAAGATCTTTGTCACTTTGGTTACCCCCCGAAGAGAATTCGAGACCCATGCTAATGCCCGGCGGCGCCGCGAACTGTGCCGTTCGGCATAGGTGCGGATGATTATTTCGCGGGCTCATGCCTGATTTGTCCGAAAGTTTATCGTTCCGGTGCCGAATCGATCGAGTCGGCGCGCGGCCTTGCGCGAGCCGCTTGCCAAATCACTTCGCTTTCGAATCAATAGGCTTCCGATTCGCCGGAAGCGGGCCTGCGCGGCTGGCGCAAGCGGGGTGGTGGGATTTGCCCAAGGCTCAACTGCTCGAGCTGTTTGGACGCGAGCGCGCGCTGAAATTGCCGCTGGCGATGCATGGGCTTGCCGCCATCAAGATCTCCGAGACGGCGCTGCGCAACCTGATCACGGTGCTCATCGTCCTCTTCCTGGTGACGCTCGGCACGGCGCTGACGCTGCAGCTCCTGGTCAGCCGCGACCACCATCTCAATGCCCATAACCGGCAATCGCTGATGCATCTGAAGATCGCCGCAAGCGAGCTGTCGGCGGTGCTCGGGGCGGGGGCGGGCCTTGCCGGCGCAAAGCATCGGGTGCCGGACGCCGAGGACCTCGCCCAGGTGCTGCTGCCGCATGCGGTCGAGGCGGGGCGGATCTTCGCCATCATGGACGGGGCGGGCCGCATCCGGGCGACGGCGCCGGCCGACAGCGGGCTTCGCGGCAAGCGGCTGGCGGAGATCTTCAGCCCGGATTTTCTCGCGGCCGAGCCGGGCGACATGAGCGAGATGACCGAGACGACCCTGCTCGACGGCGAACGGGCCTTCGTCAAGATGCAGTCGCTCAGCCCCTATCCCGGCAGCCTGCTGGTGATCCATCCACGCGACTCGGTGCTCGCGGCCTGGCGCTCGGACGTGGCGCAGATCGTGACGCTGTTCGTGGTGACGCTCGGGGTGCTGGTGCTGCTCGGCGCGGCGTTCCACTGGCAGGCGGCGCGGGCGGCGGATGCCGACCGGACGCTGTCGGTCGCCACCAAGCGGCTCGACAAGGCGCTCGACCGCGGCCGCTGCGGCCTGTGGGACTGGGACATTGCGCGCGGGCGGATCTTCTGGTCGAAGTCGATGTTCGACATTCTCGGCCTCGAGCCGCAGGACGACGTGCTGACCTATGGCGCGGTGGCGCAGCGGCTCCATCCTGACGATCCCTCGATCGATCAGCTGGTCGACCAGATGCTGCGCGGCGGCAAGCCGTCGATCGACCAGGAATTCCGCATGCAGCACCGGGCCGGCCATTGGGTGTGGCTCAGGGCGCGCTGCGAGCTGGCGGCCGCACCCGGCGAGCAGGCGCCGCATCTCGTCGGCATCGCCATCGACATCACCGAGCAGAAGCTCGCCGACCGGCTGAACCAGGAGGCGGAGATCCGCCTCAAGGACGCGATCGAGGCGATCTCGGAGGCCTTCGTGCTGTGGGATGCCGACAACCGGCTGGTGATCTGCAATTCGAAATATCAGCAGTTCCATTCGCTTCCGTCGCAGGTCTGCCTGCCGCTCACCCCCTATGAGGACCTGGCGCGGGCCGCCAAGGAGCCGCTGGTGCGCCAGCGCATGGCGCTCGGCGAGCTCGGCGACGGGCAGACCTTCGAGGTCCAGCTCGAGGACGGGCGGTGGCTGCAGATCAACGAGCGGCGGACCAAGGATGGCGGCTTCGTCTCGGTCGGCACCGACATCACGGCGCTGAAGCTCAACGAGGAGAAGCTCCTCGATTCCGAGCGCGAGCTGATGAACACGGTGCGCGACCTGCAGAAGTCGCGGCTGACGCTCGAGCAGCAATCGCAGCGGCTGGCCGATCTCGCCGAGAAATATTCCCGCGAGAAGACCAGGGCCGAGGCGGCCAACCGCTCGAAATCGGAGTTCCTCGCCAATATGAGCCATGAGCTGCGGACGCCGCTCAATGCCATCATCGGCTTCAGCGAGGTGATGGAGCAGCAGATCTTCGGGCCGATCGCCATTGCGAAATATCTCGACTATGCCCGCGATATCCATCGCTCGGGGCAGTATCTCTTGGATGTCATCAACGACATTCTCGACATGTCGAAGATCGAGGCGGGAAGGATCAAGCTCGAGGTGGCGCGCTTCGACCTCGTGGCGATGATCGAGGATGCGTTGAGGATGATCGCGCCAAGGGCGCTCGAGGGCGGCGTGAGGATCGCGCGGGCGCTGCCGGCGAGCCTCGAGGTCACCGCCGACCGGCGGGCGCTCAAGCAGGTGCTGATCAACATCCTGGCCAATGGCGTCAAGTTCACGCCCGAGGGCGGCCAGGTGACGGTCGCGGTCAAGGCGGCGGGGGGCGCCACCGAGATCGCCATCAGCGATACCGGGATCGGCATCGAGGCGAGCGAGCTGCCGAAGCTCGGGCGGCCGTTCGAGCAGGTGGAGAACCAGTTCACCAAGACGCGCTCGGGCTCGGGCCTCGGGCTCGCCATCTCGAAATCGCTGGTCGAGCTGCATGACGGCACGATCGAGATCGACAGCGAGCCGGGGTGCGGCACGACGGTGACGATCGTGATCCCGGCACCGTCATGAGGCCTATTGCCTACTCACTTCTTCGATGCGGCCGGCGGGGATGCTCGGCGCGGTCGCGGATCTTGTCGGCGAGCAGCGCCCGCTCCTGCGGCTTGAGCGTCGCCACGAGCTCGCGCGACACCGTCGAGCCGCGATCGATCATGCTGCGCGAGATCGCATCATAGCGGGAAAGCGCTGCCTCGGTCTGAGCCGCGTCATAGGGCTCGGCCTTGAGGGTGTCGGCGACCTTGATCGCCGCCTGGCGCATGTCGCGACGGCCGTCGCGAAACGCCTTGCGGTCGTCGGCGAAGCGCTCGGCCAAAGCGTGACGGCGCTCAGGGTCGAGGGCGAGGAAGAAGGTGCGCGGCAGGATGTCGGTGAAGGCCGGACCGGAATAGCGTTCGCGCTGTGGCTGCTTTTCGAGCAGAAAATGCGATCCGACGGCGCCGATAACGAGAAAATTGAACCCCAACGACGCCAGCAGCACGATATTGCGTGGATCGAGGCGCCACGGCTCCATCAGGTCCCTCCCCCCGAATCGAAGTCCAGATTGTCCGGCGGATCGAGCGCCACGGTGTCGATATCGACCGGTCCGGCGAGGAGCGACGGCAGGAGGTCGTCGGCGACACCGGCGGCGCCGAGCCACACGCCGACCGCCAGCGAAGCGGCGAGCGCCAGGGCGGCGGGCCATTCCTGCATCAGCTTCGGCATGGAACGGCGATAGGGGTGCACGGTCGCGTCACGCTGCGGTGAAGAGGCGGCGCGGGAAAGCAGCTGGCGCGGATTCTGGGCGGGTGCGACGGGGGTCGGCAGCAGGGCAAGCAGGCGATCGACCAGGCGGGCGTCGCTTTCGCTCTCGAAGACATCGAGAAGCACGGCATCGCGATAGAGGAAACGCTCATGCCGCGGCCACTTCGCATAGTCGGCGCCATAGGCGGCGTAAAGCTGGCGGAGCCGCTCGAGGGCCTTTTCGTCGCTCTGGTTCATCGGATCGGACCTCACAGATCGGAAAATTCCGCCACCAGCTCCCTCCAGCGGTCGGCAAATGCCAGTTTCAAGCTGCGCCGGGCGCGCGCCAGCAGCGATTCGACGGCCTCGACGCTCACGCCCAGCGCCGCAGCTGCTTCAAGGTTGCCCAGACCTTCGAAATGCACAAGGACCAGCGCGGCACGCTGGCGGTCGGGCAGCGCCGCCACTGCCCTTGCCACCTCCGCCTCGAGGGCGGCCCGCCTGGCGCCGCGATCGGCGGCCGCGTTCGGATCCACCAGCTCCGGCAGCTCGGCCGGCGATTCCGGCCGGCGCCGGCGCAACCGGTCGAGCGCGAGATTGGTGGCGACCCTGGCCAGCCAGGCGCCGATCGCCCGGCCGTCGCGGATCTGGCCCGGCGCCGTCCACGCCTTGAGGAACGCCTCCTGGGCAATGTCCTCGGCATCTGCCGGGCCGCCCAGAACCCGCCAGGCAATGCGGTAGACCCGGTCGAAATGACGCGCGATCAGCTCGGCGAAGGCCTGCTCGTCGCGGCGGATCAGCCGGACAAGCAGGTCGTCCCCGGCCCGCGACGAAACGGCCTCGGTCTTGGGGGGTGTCTCCGGTTCTGCCAAGGGCAAGGCCGCTCCCCAGTGCAATGCAAGATCCATGAGCGAGGCCGCGCGTCACATCTCAGGGCTGTTCCCGCTTGCCCTTGGCGTCCTTGAGGGAGGTCCGCTTGGCCTTCGCGGCATGATAGGCCTGGGCTTCGGCCAGTGTCACGCCGCCATCATGGTCGCCATCGGCGGTTGCAAACAGCTGATCGAGAAAGCTGTCCAGCTCCTCCTTGGTGACGGCGCCGTCCTTGTCGAAATCCATCCTCTCGAGAATGCGATCACGGCGGCGGTCCTGCAGCTTCTTGAGCCAGGTCTCGATCTCGCCGGTGGTGACCTTGCCGTCCTCATCCGTGTCGAGCCGGAGGAACCGACGCTCGGCCTTGGGCCGCATCTCGTCGATCGCCAGCCGACCGTCGGCATTTGCGTCGAGCCGGCCGAACAACCGCTCGCTCCGCGGAATGCCGGGCTCGTTGGCGTGAGCAACCGAAACCGCCGACACGACCGCCAGCGCGGCCACCAGCAAAGGCACGAACTTGAACATGAACATCCTCCCCGGACTTCAAGAGCAGCAGCGGAATTGCCACCGCTCGTTGGTATGACGCGTACAAAGCGGCACTCCGTCGCTGGGCTGTCAAAAATGCAATCGCAGGTACTTGTGTGGGTTGCAATTATGGCGTGCAATAAGGGGTTCATGACCAATGGACTCCCACGGGAAGAAGCCGATGCTAAATTCGAGGCGCTGGAAGCGCGGCTCGAAACGCGCCTCACTCAGCTCGATTCCAAGATCGAGCAGCGTTTTCTAACGCTCGACACGAAGATCGAAACGGCCGTTCTTCAGCTCAATTCCAAGATCGACTCCAAGTTCGATCTCATGCTGCTGGAGATACGTCATGTCGGCGAAATCGCTGTCGAAGCGCGGACGGCGGCCCGCAGCATCAAATGGAACATGCTCTTCGCCTCGCTGGGAACGCTCGGCGTGACATTGTCGATGGTTTTCGCCCTGTGGACAGTCGGCTACCAGATCGCCGATCTCATCAAGCCCCACTAGACCTCCCCAATCAACCGCTCGAAGATGCGAGCGACGCGCTCCTCCGCCTCCATCACCGTTGCCTCGGCGGCATTGAAGTCAGGCACCATCGCCGCCTGCGCCACCAGCCGGCGCAACCCCTCGGGGGCCTTGGCCGGATCGAAGCGGTCGGTGACGCAGAGCCGCAGAAGCTGCGTGAGACGGCTGTAAAGCTGGCCCGCCTGCCTGAGGGTCTCGTAATCGGCGGGAGCAAGAAGCCCCGCGGCTGCCAGGCGCGACAGGGCACCGAGGGTGTTCTGGTCGAGCACGGCCGGGTTGTCAGCGGCATGCAGGATCTGCAGCGCCTGGACGATGAACTCGATCTCGACCAAACCGCCTCGAGCATGTTTGAGATCCCACAGGCCACGGCCGCCGAACTCGCCAAGGAGGCGCCGGCGCATGTCGAGAATATCGGCCCGCGCCGTCGCGCCGTCACGGCGTGAGCACAGGGCTTCCCGCACCGACTGAAAGATCTCACCGACGAGATCGGGATCGCCGGCTACCACCCTGGCCCGCGTCAGGGCCAGCCTCTCCCACGTCCATGCGGACTCGCGATGGTAGCTGCGGAAACTGTCGAGATGGGTTGCCACCGGCCCCTTGTTGCCGGAGGGACGAAGCCTGAGATCGACATCATAAAGCCTTCCCTCACCCGTCATGGCGGAAATCGCGGCGATCAGGCGCTGGGTCAGGCGGGCGTAATATTGCCCGACACTGAGCGGGCGGGCACCGTCCGAGCCCTCGGCGCCCGGATGATGATCATAGATGAGGATCAGGTCGAGATCGGACGAGGCCGTCATCTCCCGGCCGCCGAGCTTGCCGAGTGCCAAGACAGCAGTGCGGCCCATCGGCACCCGCCCATGCTTGAGCGCCATCTCGCGTTCGACCGCTGAGAGCAGCGTGTCGATCAGGATCTCGGCGATGCCGGAAAAAGCGGCGCCAGCCTCGGCGGCACCCACCGTATCCGACAGCACGCGGACGCCGACCCGGAACATCTGCTCCTTGCCGATCACCCGCACCCGGTCCATCACCTCCTCGAGCGGAGCATTGCCGGGAACCGCGGCGGCAACCTGTCCCTCGATCTCCTCCTTCGGCGGCATGCGGGCGAAGAAACCGGGATCGAGAACGGCGTCGAGGACCTTCGGGCGATGCGCCAGCTCGAGCGCCAGTCGCGGCGCCGAGCCGAGGATTGTGGCGATGAGATCGAGGAGCTGCGGATTGGCCCTGAGCAGCGAGAACAGCTGAACGCCGGCAGGGAGACCGGCAAGAAAACGGTCGAAGGAGATGAAGGCGAGGTCGGGGTCGCCGGTCCCGGCGAGTGCCGCCAGGAGCGCCGGCATCAACTCGGTCAGGAGCTCGCGGGCGCGCGCCGAGCGGGTGGCGGGATAGCGCCCGAAATGCCAGCCGCGAACCGTTGCAGAGAGCTCGCTTGGCTGGCGGAAACCCATCCGGGCCAGGGTGGCGATTGTCTCGGGATCATCGCCGGCACCGGTGAAGACAAGGCTGCCGGACTCGGCCGCGAGAGCGTCCGCCTCTTCGAACAGCGCCGCATAATGACGCTGCACCGTCTCGAAGGTTGCGCGCAGATCAGCGGCAAAGCCGGTCGCCTCGGCGTAGCCGCTCAACCGCGCCAGGCGTGCGAAGGCCACGGGATTGTCGGGGAGGTCCTGGGTCTGCTCGTCGTCGATCATCTGCAGGCGGTGCTCGATGCGGCGCAGGAACAGATAGGCCTGACGCAGCTCCGAAGCGGTTGCATCGGTGATCCAGCCTTCGCTCGCCAGCGCAGCCAGCATGTCGAGGGTGCGGCGGCCGCGCAAAGCGGGATTACGGCCGCCTGCGATGAGCTGCTGGGTCTGCACGAAGAATTCGATCTCGCGGATTCCGCCACGGCCGAGCTTCAGGTTGTGACCCTCGACAGCAATGGTGGCGTGGCCCTTGGCGGCATGGATCTGCCGCTTCATCGACTGCACATCGGCGATCGCCGCGAAGTCGAGATGCTTGCGCCAGATATAGGGCTCGAGCCGGTCGAGGACGTCCTCACCGCGATCGAGATCACCGGCACAGGGCCGGGCCTTGATCATGGCGGCGCGTTCCCAGTTCTGCCCCATATTCTCGTAATAGGTGGCGGCTGCCTCGACCGAGATCGCCACCTGGGTGGCGCGTGGGTCGGGCCGCAAGCGAAGATCGACACGCAAGGCATAACCCTTGTCGGTCACGTCCTGCAGGAGGCCGGCGAGCCTCTTGGTCAGCCTGACGAAGAACACCGCCGGTTCGTCGTTGCGGATGAGCGGCGCCGACTTGGGATCGAACAGAACGATCAGGTCGATGTCGCTCGAGTAGTTGAGCTCGCCGGCCCCCTGCTTGCCCATCGCGAGCACGATGTAGCCGCTGTCCTTGCCGGGCATCGCCGGATCGGCAAGAGCGAGGCGACCGGCGCGCTCGGCGGCGAGCAGCAGATGATCGACGGTCGCGGCAACCGCGGCATCGGCGAACCGGGTCAAGGCAGTCATCACGGTCTCGCCGTCCCAGACGCCGCCGAGATCGGCCAGGGCGACCAACATCGCCAGCTCGCGTCGACGCAGCCTGAGAATGGTGCTCATGTCCTCGCCATCCTCGATGGCGAGGCCAGCGGCGCGAAGGCTGCGGCATAGCCGGTCGAGAAGGATCTCCGGCACCTCGCCTAAGCATTCGGCAGCGAAATCGGGATCGCCGGCGATGAGATCGCTGAGGAATGGCGCGCCCTGGGCGATCGAAGCGACCAGCCGGCGGGCAGGATCGTGTCGTTCGAGGATCGCCAGAAGCGCATTGCCCTGCGCCGCCTGCACCCGGTCGACAAGGCTCGTCAGCGAGGCGTCGTCGCCAGGCACCGACACCGGCGCAAGCCGGTCAAGCAGGGAGCGGCCTTCGGTCATTGGAAGCACAGTCCTAGCCGATCAGGGCGCCGAGCGATACCGCCAGGGCTTCCGGCAGGCGGCGCGGCCGGCCGTTCGCGTCGATTAAGGCAAGGGTAACCTCGGCGGTGAACAGGGTCTCATTTCCCCGCAGCACCGACTGGTCGAGCACGAGCCGGGCACCGCCGATCTCGGCGGGCCGGGTCACGACATCGAGCAGGTCATCGATGATCGCCGGCTTGAGAAAGTCGCAATTCATCCGCCGCACCGCGAAGGCGAGCCCGGTGCGGCTCAGCTCGCGATGGGCAATGCCGATGACCCGCAGCATGTCGGAGCGGCCGCGCTCGCAGAATTTGAGATAATTGGCGTGGTAGACGATGCCGGAAAAATCAGTGTCCTCGTAATAGACGCGGACAGCGAGAACATGCCGACCCTCGACGATGCGGCCGGCAATGGCAGGGTCCATGCCGCTTTTGGTCACGGCTCGTCATCGCCGAGAGACAGGCGCCCCTGCACGATGTCCGGCCGCTCGGGGACGGCAAGACCGAGATGGCGGAAGGCATGCGGCGTCAGCATCCGGCCGCGCGGCGTTCGGTTCACGAAGCCCTGCTGGATGAGATAGGGCTCGATGATTTCCTCGATGGCGTCGCGCGCCTCCGACAGCGAGGCAGCGATGGTGTCGACACCGACCGGACCACCGCCGAAATTGATGGCGATGGCCCGGAGATAGCGGTGGTCCATGGCGTCGAGTCCACGGCTGTCGACCTCGAGCTTGAGCAGCGCCCGGTCGGCAAGATCGCGATCGATCAGCGGCGCGCCGGCGACGGCGGCGAAATCCCGCAGGCGGCGCACCAAGCGGCCTGCGATGCGGGGTGTGCCACGCGATCGCCGCGCCACCTCGCGGGCGCCGTCCTCGCTCATCTCGATGCCGAGCACCCTGGCACCACGGCGAACGATCGAGAGCAGCTCGTCGTCGCTGTAGAAATCGAGCCTGACCGGGATGCCGAAGCGGTCGCGCAGCGGCGTGGTGAGGAGACCGGTGCGGGTGGTGGCGCCGATCAGGGTGAAGCGGGCAAGCTCGATCCGGACCGAGCGGGCGGCCGGGCCTTCGCCAATGATCAGGTCGAGCTGGAAATCCTCCATTGCCGGGTAGAGGATCTCCTCGACCGCCGGATTGAGCCGATGGATCTCGTCGATGAACAGGACGTCACGCTCCTCGAGATTGGTGAGGAGCGCGGCGAGATCGCCGGCGCGGGCGATCACCGGGCCGGAGGTGGCGCGGAAGTTCACCCCGAGCTCGCGGGCCACGATCTGCGCGAGCGTTGTCTTGCCGAGACCCGGCGGGCCGGCGAAGAGGACGTGGTCGAGGGCCTCGCCGCGGGCGCGGGCGGCGGCGATGAAGATCTCGAGATTGGACCTCGCCTTGGCCTGGCCGACGAACTCGGCGAGGCGCTGCGGACGCAATTGCCGATCGGCATCGTCGTCGCCGCGGGGGCTGCCATCGACCAGACGGGTCATGGTGCTGCGAGCTCGCGCAGCGCGAGGCGGATCAGTCGCTCGGCGCCCGCCTCAGGGCCTGCCGCCTGGATGGCGACGCTCACCGCGGCGCCGGCCTGAGCCTGGCCATAGCCGAGATTGACAAGCGCCGAGACGGCATCGGCAGCGGCGCGCGGCGGCACTGCCGGGGTCTGGCCCTCGATCCTGGCCATGGCCGGATCAGCGATCTGAAGTGCCGGCGCCTTGTCCTTGAGCTCCGATATGATGCGCTGGGCAAGCTTCGGTCCGACTCCGGGACTCCTGCCGATCATCGTCTTGTCGCCAAAGGCGATGGCCGAGGCAAGCTCGCCGGTGCTGAGCGTCGACAGGACGGCGATGGCGACGCGGGTGCCGACACCCTGGACATTGTCGAGCAGCCTGAACCAGGCGCGCTCCGCCTCGGTGGCGAAGCCCACCAGCCTGATCGCGTTCTCCGAAACCAGCATCTCGGTGAAGAGCCTGCCCATCTCGCCGACCCGCGGCAGGGCCGCCAGGGTTCGCGACGAGCAGGTGACATGATAGCCGACGCCACCGACGTCGAGGACGACCCCGTCATCCTCATAGGCCTCGATCCGACCCTTGAGCAGCGCGATCATCGCTCAGACCTTCAGCCGCACGGCCATGTGGTGAGCATGGCAGATCGCCACCGCCAGGGCATCGGCGGCGTCGCTGCTGTCCGGGCGCGACTTCGGCAGGAGCAGCCGCACCATCCGGGTGACCTGCTCCTTCTCGGCATGGCCAGCCCCCACCACCGCCTTCTTGACGACGTTCGGGGCATATTCCGCCACCGGCAGCCCGCGCATGGCGGGAACGATCAAGGCGACGGCGCGGGCATGACCGAGCTTGAGGGTGGCGCGGGCATTCCGGTTGACGAAAGTCTCCTCGACCGCCGCCTCATGCGGGACAAAGGCGGCGAGCACCGCCTCGAGCCCGTCCTTCAGCTCGACCAGCCGGTCGGCGAGCGAGCGGCATTCGTTCGGGCTTACCATGCCATCGGCAATGTGGCTGAGCCGGGTTCCGTCACGCTCGATGACGCCCCAGCCGGTGCGCCTGAGCCCCGGATCGATGCCGATGATGCGAATCGCCTGCCCCATGCCATGAGCATAGCTCAAGCCGCGGTCAGCCGCGCCATCACATCGTCCGAGACCTCGAAATTGGTGTAGACATTCTGGACGTCGTCGTCGTCCTCGATGGCGGCGAGGAGCTTCACCAAGGATTGCGCCCCTTCCTCGTCGAGCGGGGCGCTCATCTTGGGGCGCCACACCGCCTTGACCGACAGCGGCTGGCCGAGCCGTGCCTCGAGGCGGGCGGCGACCTCGCCGAGCTCTTCGAAGCCGCAGGTCACGACATGGCCCGCGTCATCGCTCGTCGTGTCGCTGGCGCCTGCTTCGATCGCCGCCTCGAGCACCTGATCGGCGGAACCCGATTCCTCCGCGTAGGTGATCTCGCCGACGCGATCGAACATGAAGGCGACGGAATTGGTCTCGCCGAGATTGCCGCCATATTTGGTGAAATAGGAGCGCACCGCCCCGGCGGTGCGGTTGCGGTTGTCGGTCAGCGCCTCGACGATCAGCGCGACGCCCCCTGGGCCGTAGCCCTCATAGCGGATCGTCTCATAGGCTTCCGCCTCATTGCCCGACGCCTTCTTGATGGCGCGCTCGATATTGTCCTTCGGCATCGACTGGGCGCGGGCATTCTGGATGGCCAGCCGCAATCGCGCATTCATGGCGGGGTCGGGCAGGCCCTGGCGGGCGGCCACGGTGATCTCGCGCGCCAGCTTGGAGAACAGCTTGGCGCGCACTGCGTCCTGCTTCCCCTTGCGATGCATGATGTTCTTGAATTGGGAATGACCGGCCATGGCGTCCTCGGCAGTTTTCGTCTTCCACTCTACCACTCCGGCCAGGCCGGTTCGAGCCGCCCGCCAATCCTGACCGGCGCCACCGCGAGGGCGAGCCCGGTTTCGTCATCCGTCAGGACGGCAATCCCGGTCACCGTGGCGGGGCCGGTCGCCGGGGTGAAGCGGCCAAGCGGAATCTTGCGGAGAAAGCGGTTGAGCGGCTCCTCCTTGTCCATGCCGATCACCGAATCATAATCGCCGCACATGCCGGCATCGGTGACATAGGCGGTGCCGCCATCGAGGATCCGGTGGTCGGAAGTCGGCACATGGGTGTGGGTCCCGACCATCAGGCTGGTGCGGCCGTCGACATAGTGGCCAAGCGCCATTTTCTCCGATGTCAGCTCAGCGTGGAAATCGACGAGCGAGGCGTCACAGCCGGTCTTGAGCGGGCAACTGTCGAGCTCCTGATCGACCGCGGCGAAGGGGTCGGCCAGCGCTTCCATCTTGGCGACGCCCATGACATTGATCACCAGCACCCGGCCGCCATTGCGGGCGGTGAAGATGCCGGCACCCCTGCCCGGCGTTCCTTTGGGATAGTTGAGCGGCCGCAGGAGGTTGTCGACGCGCTCGATGAAGACCAGCGCCTCGCGCTGGTCGAAGGCGTGATTGCCGAGGGTGATGACATCGACGCCGGCATCGATCAGCGCCTCATGGATCGCCTCGGTGATGCCGAAACCGCCGGCGGCGTTCTCGCCGTTCAGCACCACGAGATCGGGGGCAAGCCGCTGGCGCATGCCGGGCAGCTCGCGGATGACCGCCTCTCGGCCGGACCGGCCGACGACATCGCCAAGGAACAAAAGCCGCATTCAGGACGCCTGGTGGATTGGCTGTTACGACGAGGGCTGGAACACGCCCAGCTCGGTCATGATCCAGTCGAGCGGCTGGTCATAGCGCCCGCGAGGCACCGCAGCAACCTCCTGCGCTGCATAAGCGATGCCGATTGCCACCACCGGCTTCAATTGGCGCAGCCGCTCGACGGTGCGGTCGTAGAAGCCGCCGCCATAACCCAGGCGAAATCCGGCGCGGTCAAAGGCCAGCATCGGCACCAGCAGCACGTCGGGCAGAATCTCGGCCGCCGCCTCATGGGGCACCGGGATGCCGAAGCGGCCGGGAACGGTCGGCTCGCCGGGGGTCCAGCGGCGGAATGTCAGCGGAGCGTGGTCGGTGGTGACCACCGGCAGCGCGGTGCCCCAGCCGTCGCCCGCAAGGCGCGCCAGGAGCGGGATGACGTCGATCTCGGTGCGGAAGGAGGTGAAGCCCGAGACGGCACCGGGAGTGTGAGGCTCGAGGAAGGCGAGGCCACGGGCGGCGAGCGCCGCGGCGGCCAAGGCGCCCGATTCGACATGGGCGGCGGCGCGGCGCTGCTCGGCGCTCCGGCGGGCGTGGCGTTTCGCTTCGGCGAGTTCGTTCACGGAAGCCGGGGAACCAAGCTCGCCAATGCTCATCACCTGATACCCCGAAGGCCGAAAGCGAGAGAAGCGGCGGGCCGCCATGGCCGTGGGAGGGGTCGATCCCGGGTCCCTACTTTCGTAGGTGGGCGCCGTGTGACGAAGACCAGGGTCAAAGTCAGGGACAGCTCCCGATTGGAGATCAACATAGGCCCCTGGGAATGCGTTCTCCTCACGCACCGGGCAGCTCGCCTAAAAGAACTAATTAGGCGTGGGCTGTGCGGGAGGCAAGTGGGGTCGGAGCGTCATGCACTAGGCCTGTCCCCGTCCACGGGTCTCGCGCGCCAGCTGCTCGAGCCGCCGGGCTGCGGCATCGAGGCGCTGCGCTACCTTGTCCTCCTGGATGCGAGCGCCAAGGCTCGGCCCGCGCTGATCGCCCAAGCGGCGAATATGATCCCTCAGCCCCTCCATCTCGCGGCGGGCCTCGACCAGCCGGTCGGAAATGACGAGACCGGCCATCATGAGGAGCCGAATATCGCCGACATTGCCGACCGCATCGCGAATGCGGGCCACCTCCTCGTCAAGCATGAGCGCGAGCGAGGTCAGATGCTCCTCCTCACCATCGTTGCACTGCATGGTGTAGGGCCGCCCGTTCACCTCGATGACCACCTGGGCCATTCCGCTCCCCTTTCGAACCTACTCGCCCAACACGCGCCTGATCCGCGCCATCGCCTGATCGATGCGTCGCGACGCCCGCCGCTGCTGCTCGGCCAACTCGCTCGCCTTGGCGCGCACCTCCGCCAGCTCCTGCACAAGGCGCAGCCGATCAGCCTTGAGCGCCGCGGCGTCGCCGGCGCTGCGCATCCGCTGGGCCTGCTGCTCATGCATCTGGGCCAAGGCTGCCTCGAGTTGGCGCATGGCATTTTCGAAACGCCCGAGCGCTTCGTCGACCCTCGAGGCCTCGCCAACTCGCCTGTCACTGTTCACGGGCCGGAGATTATGCCCCACGCCTTCCCGACGCAACCGCAGCGCGGGCCGGTTCGACGATTTCCACATTGGGGAACCTCATTGACAGTCGGGGTTGCGATGCTATGGATGGCCCGTCTTCCAGAACAAGGTCGAGGGATGAGCACAGTCCACGACATGGCCAACGCCATCCGGGCACTCGCCATGGATGCGGTCGAAAAGGCCAATTCCGGCCATCCGGGTCTGCCAATGGGGGCCGCCGATTTCGCTACGGTCCTGTTCACCCGGTTCCTCAAATTCGATGCTTCCGAACCGCACTGGCCCGACCGCGACCGGTTCGTGCTGTCGGCCGGCCATGGGTCGATGCTGCTCTATGCACTCCTCTACCTCACCGGCTACACCGATATGACGCTGGACGAGATCAAGAACTTCCGCCAGCTCGGGTCGCGCACTGCGGGCCATCCGGAATATGGCCATAGTGCCGGGATCGAGACCACCACCGGGCCGCTCGGCCAGGGTTTCGGCAATGCCGTCGGCATGGCGATCGCGGAGCGGCATCTCGAAGCGGTGTTCGGCAGTGATCTGGTCGATCATTACACCTATGCCCTGGTCGGCGATGGCTGCCTGATGGAGGGGATCTCGCAGGAGGCCCTGACGCTTGCCGGCCACCTCAAGCTCAACAAGCTGATCGTTCTTTTCGACGACAATGGCGTGTCGATCGACGGGCCGGTGTCGCTTGCCGATTCGACCGACCAGCCGGCGCGCTTCGCCGCTTCGGGCTGGGCGGTGACGCGGATCGACGGCCATGACCCGCAGGCGATCGAAGAGGCCATTGCCAAGGCCCGCGACAGCGACCGCCCGAGCCTCATCGCCTGCCGCACGGTGATCGGCTTCGGTGCGCCGAAGAAGCAGGGCACAGCCGCCGTCCATGGCTCGCCGCTCGGCGCTGAAGAGGTGAAGGCGGCCCGGGAGCGGCTCGGCTGGCATCATGGCCCGTTTGAAATCCCATCCGATCTGCTGGAAGCCTGGCGCGCCGTCGGCCGGCAGGGCGCGGGCGAACGGCAGGCCTGGGAGAGCCGCCTCCGAAAGGCCGACCCGGCGGTCAGGACGGAATTCGAGAGACGGATGCGCGGCGATCTGCCGGCGCCGCTCGAGCCAGCCATGCGCGCCTATATCGACAAGCTCATCGCCGAGCCGCCGGCGCTTGCCACGCGCAATGCCTCGCAGAATGCCCTCGACGTGATCAATGCCATCCTCCCGGAGACGATTGGCGGGTCGGCCGACCTCACCGGTTCCAACAACACCAGGTCGAAGGAGATGAAGCTCTTCACCTCCGCCGATTATGGCGGGCGGTACATCCATTGGGGCATCCGCGAGCATGCGATGGCCGCCGGCATGAACGGCATGTCGCTGCATGGCGGGGTGATTCCGTATGGCGGCAGCTTTCTCACCTTCACCGATTATTGCCGGCCCTCGATCCGCCTGGCGGCGCTGATGGGGGTCCGGGCAATCTTCGTGATGACCCACGACTCGATCGGGCTCGGCGAGGACGGGCCGACGCATCAGCCCATCGAGCATCTCGCGGCTCTGCGCGCCATTCCCAACCTCTTGGTTCTGCGGCCCTGCGATGCGGTGGAAACGGCCGAGGTCTGGGAGGTGGCGCTGAGCGAGCGTCACCGGCCGAGCGTGATGGCGCTGAGCCGACAGAAGCTCAAGCCATGCAGGCTCAAGAAAGCGGCGGAGAATCTGTCGGCGCGCGGCGCCTATGTCATCGCCGGCGAGGAGGACGGCGGCGGCGCGGCGGTGATATTCGCCTCAGGTTCGGAGGTCGAGATCGCGCTCGCGGCGCGTTCGCTGCTCGAGGCGGACGGGATCAGGACGCGGGTGGTCTCGGTGCCGTCGATGGAGCTGTTCGCCCGCCAGTCGGCGGAGTACCGCGCAAGAGTGCTCGGCAAGGAACGGCTGCGCGGCGCGATCGAGGCCGGGATCAGAATGGGATGGGATGCGTTCATCGGAACCAACGGCGAATTCGTCGGCATGACCGGATTCGGCGCCAGCGGACCCTATGACAAGGTCTATGCCCATTTCGGGATCACCGCCGCGGCGGCCGCCGCCCGGCTCAAGGCAAGGTTCGAGGCTCGCAAGAATGGCAAAGTTCGAAACCATTGACGCAGTCGATTGGCGGAACAAGCGGGCACTGCTCAGGCTCGATCTCAATGTGCCGCTGGAGAACGGCAAGGTGCGCGACGCGACCCGGATCGAGCGGGTTGTCCCGACGATCAGGGAGCTCAGGGAAAGGGGCGCGGCAGTCCTGATCCTCTCCCATTTCGACCGGCCGAAGGGCAAGGTGGTCGCGGAAATGTCGCTCGAGCCGCTTGCCCCGGCGCTCGCCGATGCGCTTGGCGTCGCTGTCCGGTTCGTCGCCACCGACTGGCGCGACGGAGCGGCGGAGAAGGCGGCCGCGACGGCGAGGCCCGGCGATGTCATCCTGTTCGAGAACACCCGCTTCCATCCCGGCGAGGAAAGCAACGATCCGGCCTTCGCCCGCGCGCTCGCCAAGCTCGGCGATGTCTATGTGAACGACGCCTTCTCGGCGTCGCATCGCGCCCACGCCTCGACCGAAGGGGTGGCGCACCTTCTTCCGGCGGTGGCCGGGCGGGCGCTCGAGCTCGAGCTCAAGGCTCTGTCGAGCGCGCTGACCCGTCCGCGACGGCCGCTGGCGGCAGTGGTCGGCGGTGCCAAGGTTTCGACCAAGCTCGACCTGCTTGCCAACCTCCTCGAGCTGACCGACAGGCTGATCATCGGCGGCGCAATGGCCAATACCTTCCTCGCCGCCCAGGGCCACCCGGTCGGACGCTCGCTGCTCGAGCCGGATCTGGTGGATACGGCGCGCGACATCATGCGGCAGGCCGAAGCGCGCGACAAAGAGCTCGTGCTGCCGGTCGATGCCGTGGTGGCGGCAGAGCTCAAACCCGGGATCGCGTCGCGCATGGTGAGCCTGGCCGAGGTCGGGGCGCAGGACATGATCCTCGATGTCGGACCGGAGACGGTCGAGGTGATCAAGCGGGTGTTCGATCGGGCGCTGACACTGGTGTGGAACGGCCCGCTCGGCGCTTTCGAGGTTCCGCCGTTCGACGAGGGAACGCGAGCGGCGGCGCTGCATGCCGGCGCCTTGACGCGGGCCGGCAGCCTCGTGTCGATTGCCGGCGGCGGCGACACGGTGGCGGCGCTGAATGCGGCGGATGTGGCGCACGCCTTCACTTTCGTGTCGACGGCCGGTGGGGCCTTCCTCGAATGGCTCGAAGGCAAGTCGCTGCCGGGCATCAAAATTCTCGAGTCGATGAATGGAGCGAAGCAATGACCGACAACAAGCTCAACGACATCGCAAAGCAGCTGGTGGCAAACGGCAAGGGGATATTGGCGGCCGACGAGAGCAGCGGCACGATCAAGAAGCGGTTCGATTCGATCGGGGTCGAATCCACCGTCGATCTCCGGCGTGACTACCGCGAGATGATGTTCACCGCCGTCGAGGCGATGCGCAACCATATCTCGGGCGTCATCCTGTTCGACGAGACGATTCGCCAGAAGGCGAGCGACGGGCGGACGCTGGTCGAAAAGATCAGCGCCACCGGCGCGCTGCCCGGCATCAAGGTCGATGCCGGCACCAAGGACATCCCGTTCTTTCCCGGCGAGAAGATCACCGAAGGGCTCGACGGGCTCGGCGAGCGGCTCAAGGAGTATCACGCGCTCGGCGCCCGCTTCGCCAAATGGCGGGCGGTGATCGATATCGGCGATGACATTCCCACCGACTACGCAATAGCTGCCAACGCCGACGCTCTTGCCCGCTATGCGGCGCTGTGCCAGGCGGCAGATATCGTGCCGATCGTCGAGCCGGAGGTGCTGATGGACGGGCCGGTGGCGAAGCACGGCATCGAAACCTGCGAGATCGTCACCGAGCGGACGCTCACCACGGTGTTCGACGCGCTGAGGGCGGCGCGGGTCAGGCTCGAGGCGATGATCCTCAAGCCCAATATGGTGGTGCCAGGGAAGAATTCCGGCGCGAAGGCCACCCCGCAGCAGGTCGCCGAGCGGACAGTCAGGGTGCTCAAGCGCACCGTGCCGGCAGCAGTGCCGGGGATCGCCTTCCTGTCGGGCGGGCAGTCGGACGAAGAAGCGACGCGCCACTTGTCGCTGATGAATGCGATGGGACCGCTTCCCTGGAAGCTGACCTTCTCCTATGGCCGGGCGCTCCAGGCGGCGGCGTTGAAGGCCTGGGGCGGTCGGCGCGAAAATCTGGCGGCAGCGCAGGCGGCATTTGCCCATCGGGCCCGGATGAACGGGCTCGCCGCCAGCGGCAAATGGAGCGAGACACTCGAAAAGGCGGCATGAACGCTGCCACGGAACAGCCTAAGTGCCGCCTTTTCCTCGTAGCACCCTCGAATGGGGATGTGGAAAGCCTTGCGCTCTGCCTTGAGGCAGCGCTCGGGGCGGGAGACGTCGGTTGTGTCTGTGTTGATCATTCCGGGGACAGCGGGACGGTCCGCCGCGTGGTGGAGGCGCTTCTGCCCCTGGGCCGAGCTTGGGGTACGGCAGTGATCATGGCGCAGTCGATCGAGGTGGCGGCGGCTACCGGTGCCGATGGCGTGGAGCTCAGCGAGGCGGCGTCATTGGTGGCAATGGCGCGCAAGACCCTGGGAAACCAGGCAATCGTTGGCGGCATGGCGGGTGCAAGCCGCCACCGCGCCATGGAATTTGCCGAAGCGGGTGTCGACTATGTGGCTCTGCGGGGGACCGGCCCCGATGGCGAGCCGCTGGCAGCCTGGTGGGCCGAGATCGCCACCGTGCCAGTGGTTGCCGCCGAGCCGGCAAGCCTCGAAGACGCCGGCTGGCTTGCCCGTCGCAAGGTCGACTTCGTCGTACCAACGCCCGCGATCTGGGAGTCGCCGGAGGACGCGCGCGCGATTGCGGCCGCCTACCAGCGCGTTCTGGCCGAGGCCGGGTCATGAGACCGGCAGGATTCGCGATCGTCGGCATCCTGGTTCTGCTCGGCGCATCGGGGGCGTTCGGTGCAACAAAAAAACCGAGCTTCGAGGAAGCGGTGGCACTGTTCTCCGACAAGAATTACAAGGCCGCCTATGAGGTCGCCTCGCCACTTGCCACCGCCGGGGATGTGCGTGCCCAGGCGATGCTCGGCGCCCTTTACGAAGAAGGCCGCGGCATCGGCAAGGACGTCAAGACCGCCGCGACCTGGTATGAGTCGGCGGCGCGCGGCGGCCATGTCGGGGCAATGTTCGCGCTGGCGATGATCTATCTCGACGGCCGGCTCGGCCCGCCGAATTTCGAGCTCGGACGGCGCTGGCTGACGGCGGCAGCCGAGGGCGGCCACACGGCGGCGCAGCACAATCTTGGCCTCCTGATGGCCGGCGCGGGGGGCCGCCAACCCGATTGGGAGGAGGCCGGCAAATGGTTCCAGGCGGCCGCCGCCTCGGGCCTGCCCGATGCCGAGTACAATCTCGGGGTGATGTATCTCGAAGGGCGCGGTGTCGAGAAGAGCCCGACCCTGGCGGCGGAGTGGTTCAAACGGGCAGCGATGAAGGGGCTGCCGGATGCAGCGCTCGACTATGGCGTGCTGGTGTTCCGCGGTGATGGCGTGCAGAAGGACGAGAGGATCGGGGCGCAGTGGCTGACTGTCGCGGCGCAGCGCGGCAACGCGGTGGCGCAGAACCGGCTGGCCCGGCTGTTTTCGGCAGGCAAGGGGGTGCCGCTCAACCTGGTCGAAGCTGCCAAGTGGCATCTGCTTGCCCGGAGCGGCGGCAAGCCCGATCAGGAGCTTGACCAGATGTTCGACACGCTTTCCCCGGCAGACCGCGAAAAGGCCGAGGCGCAGGCCAAATCGTTCAAGCCGCTGCCGGTCACTCTGGCCACCTCCTCGGCGCCGCCCAAATTCGGGCCGCGGCGGATCAAACAGTAGAGTTGTCGGTAGGGCTATCCATCAGCGCGGCGGCTTGCTAAACGGGGCCCCGCCAACCCTCACAAAGACGCGCTGCCTGATGCCCGCCTCGCCGCTTCTCACCGTCATGATCAACGCCGCCCGCAAGGCGTCGCGGGCGATCCGCCGAGATTTCGGCGAGGTCGAAAGCCTGCAGGTTTCGCAGAAAGGGCCGGCGAATTTCGTGACCCGGTCGGACCAGCGGGCCGAGCAGACGATTCGCGAGGAGTTGCAGAAGGCAAGGCCGCAATGGAGCTTCCTGATGGAGGAAAGCGGGCGTACCGAGGGGGTCGACAACGGCCATTGCTGGATCGTGGATCCGATCGACGGCACCACGAATTTCATCCATGGAATCCCGCATTTCGCCATTTCAATCGCCCTTCTCAAGGCCAATGAGCTGGTTGCGGGCATCATCTACAATCCCATCACCGACGAGCTGTTCGCCGCCGAACGCGGCCGCGGCGCCTATCTGAACGACCGGCGCATGCGGGTGGCGGCGCGGCGTGACCTCCATGATGCGGTGATCGCCTGCGGCATTCCCCATCTCGGACGAGGGGACCATGCGCAGTTTCGTCGCGAGCTCGCGCAAGTCCAAGCCAAGGCGGCGGGAATCCGGCGATTCGGCGCCGCGGCGCTCGATCTCGCATTTGTTGCGGCCGGGCGATTCGATGGTTATTGGGAACGCGGGCTGAAGGCGTGGGATATCGCGGCCGGCATCGTGATCGTCCGCGAGGCGGGTGGCATGGCGGGAGATATCGACGGGGCGGCGGATGTGCTCGCGACGGGTGACGTCATGGCGGCAAATAGCGAGCTTTATCCGCAGATTGCGCAGGAGCTGGCGAACGCCAGACGTGCCGGCCGGCCCGAAGAAACCGCGGAAATGCGCAGTTGATGACCGGCCGTAAAAGGGCCGCCTTGGGCGTGACACAACGGTGCGATTGCGTCATCCTGCGCGGCAAATCTGAAGTGGGAGCCGGGAGCGCCCTATGAATCGAGGTAGCGACACGCACGTCCTGGATCTGCCGCGCGTCTATATGGTGCGGATGATGGTGTTCATCGTCCTGGTGGGGATCCTGGCGGCGATCCTCTTTCCGACGATTCGCGAGGCATTTCAGCACAATGTGGGCCTGAACGGAACCATCGTCGCGCTGCTCCTGATCGGCATCATCTACTCCTTCCGCATGGTGTGGCGGTTGTTCCCCGAGGTGAACTGGGTCAATCACTTCCGGATCGCCGATCCCGGCCTCGAGATTCCCTACAGCCCCAGTCTGCTCGCGCCGATGGCGACCCTGCTCAGGGATCGAAAGGGTCCGACGGTGCTGTCGCCACTCACCATGCGGTCGCTGCTCGATTCGCTGGCGTCGCGACTCGACGAATCGCGCGACATATCGCGCTATCTCATTGGCCTGCTGATCTTTCTCGGCCTGCTCGGCACCTTCTGGGGCCTGCTCGAGACGGTGCAGTCGGTCTCGACGGCGATCCGCTCGCTGGACGTCAATTCGCAATCAGGCTCGGTGTTCGAGGAGCTGAAGCGCGGCCTCGAGGCGCCGCTCGCCGGCATGGGCACGTCGTTCTCGTCATCTCTGTTCGGTCTCGCCGGCTCGCTGGTGCTCGGCTTCCTCGACCTGCAGGCGAGCCAGGCGCAGAACCGGTTCTACAACGAGCTCGAGGACTGGCTGTCGTCGATCACCGACATTGCAGCGGGCGGACAGGCGCATTTCGCGGTACCGCAATATCTTCGCCTCGATCTTCGCGACCTGCAGCAGGGAATCGAGCGGATGAACCGAACGCTCGACGAGGCGTTGTCGGATTCCGGCACCGGTCAGATTGCGGGAGACAGCGACCCCGAGGCGATGGCGCGGCTTGCCGATGCGGTGCAGTCGCTGGTGCAGCAGATGCGCGAGGAGCAGCGGATCGTCAGGCAGTGGGCGCAGACCCAGTCGGAGCAGAATGCCGAGTTCCGCCGCATCATCGCCCGGCTGACGCCCCCCGAGCCGCGGCCGGCAATGCCGGCGCCGGCACCGCGCGAAAGCTCGGCGGCGGCGCTCCGCCAGGCGCTCAAGCAATCGAAGCCGAAGGACGAGTAAGCGATGGCCCGTTCGCTCGGCCGCAGCCAGGGACGCGAGAATACCTATTACTGGCCGGGGTTCGTCGATGCCATGGCGCAGCTGCTGCTGGTCATCACCTTTCTCATGTCGGTGTTCATGATCACCCAGTTTCTGCTGTCGAAGGAGATCAGCGGCAGGGATACGGTGCTATCGCGGCTCAAGGCGCAGATCGCCGAGCTGACGCAGCTCCTGGCGCTTGAGAAATCCACCAAGACGGAGCTCGAGACGACGCTGGCGGCGCTCACCGACGACCTCCAGACGGCGCGCGCCGACAACAGCAAGCTGAAGGGCCTGGTCGACAGCTTCAGCGAGAAGCAGTCGACCGAGAGCTCGACGATCACGGGTCTGCGCGGTCAGCTCGACGCCGAGCGCAAGATCTCATCCGAGGCAATGGCGCGGATCGAGCTGCTCAATCAGCAGATCGCGGCGCTGCGCCGGCAGATCGCGGCGCTCAACGAGGCGCTCGAGGCGGCGGAATCGCGCGACCAGGATTCGAAGACGCAGATCGCCGATCTCGGGCGGCGGCTCAATGTGGCGCTGGCGCAACGGGTGCAGGAGCTTGCCCGCTATCGGTCCGAGTTCTTCGGTCGGCTGCGGCAAATCCTGTCGCAGCGCTCCGACATCAGGGTGGTCGGTGACCGCTTCGTGTTCCAGTCGGAGGTGCTGTTCCCCAAGGGCTCGGCGGAGATCAATCCGGCGGGGCGGCTCGAGCTCGACAAGCTGGCCCAGGCGATGCGGGAGCTCGAGGGCGAGATTCCGCAGGACATCGCCTGGGTGCTCAGGGTCGACGGTCATACCGACACCGACCCGATCCAGACCTCGGCCTTCTCGTCCAACTGGGAGCTGTCATCGGCGCGCGCCATTGCGGTGGTGAAGGAGCTGATCGCCCAAGGAGTATCGCCGAACCGGCTGGTGGCGGCGGGCTTCGGCGAGTTCCAGCCGATCGAGCAGGGCGACAGCGAAGAGGTCAAGACACGCAACCGCCGGATCGAGCTCAAGCTCACCGAGCGATGAGTTAGCAGCCCTTCACGCGGCCTGGAACTGCAGCCGGGCGAGCCGGCGGTACAAGCCGTCGTCGCTCATCAGGAGGTCGTGGCTGCCCTCGGCAGTGAGGCGGCCATGGTCGAGCACCAGGATGCGGTCGGCGTCGCGCACTGTCGCCAGGCGGTGGGCGATAACCAGCGTGGTACGACCGCGCATCAGCTTCTCCAATGCCGCCTGGACCAGCTTCTCGCTCTCGGCATCGAGGGCGCTCGTCGCCTCGTCGAGCAGCAGCACCGGGGGATCGCGCAGCAGCGCACGGGCGATGGCAATGCGCTGGCGCTGGCCGCCCGACAGGGTGATGCCGCGTTCGCCGGTCATGGTGGCGAAACCCTGGGACAGTCGCTCGGCAAAATCGCTGACGCGGGCCGCCGCGGCCGCGTGCAGCACCTCGTCGTCGGTCGCAGCGGGCCGGGCGAAGCGGATGTTGTCAAGGATGGTCGCCGAGAACAGCTGGACATCCTGCGGCACGAGCGCCATGCGCGAACGGATGTCGGCAGGGCGGGCGTTCCTGACGTCGACCTCATCGATCATGACGGCGCCGTGATCGATGTCATAGAAGCGCAGCAGCAGGTTGAAGATGGTGGTCTTGCCAGCGCCGGAAGGACCGACGATGGCCACGCGCTCACCCGGCGCGACGGCGAATGACAGGCCCTTCAAGGCGGAATGGCCGGGTCGGCTCGGATAGGAAAAATAGACGTCGCGGAAGGCCACTGCGCCGCGCGGCGGCTCGGGAAGCGGCTGCGGATCAACCGGCGCACGGATCGCCGGCTCGGTTGCGGTCAGCTCGAGCAGGCGCTCGGCCGCTCCGGCCGACAGCTGAACCTCGCCCCACACCTCCGACAGCGAGCCGAGCGCGGAAGCGGCAAGCGCCGCATAAATGACGAACTGACTGAGCGTGCCGCCGGTCAACCGCCCGGTCAGGACATCTTGTGCGCCGAGCCAGAGAATGCCGACCACCGCACCGGATGCGATGAAGATGATGGCACCGGTCAACAAAGCGCGCGAGAAGGTGCGGCCGCGGGCGGCGCCGAAGGCGCGCTCGGTGGCATCGGCAAACTGCTGACGGAACCGCGGCTCCTGGCCGGCGGCCTGCACCGCCTGAATGTTGGCGAGCGACTCCTGGGCCAGGGCGGCCGAGCCGGCCAGCGCATCCTGGGCCTCGCGCGACAACCGCCTGACCTCGCGACCGAACAGCACCAGCGGCAGCACGATGAGCGGGATGGCGAGGAGCACGAGGCCGGACAGCCTGAGGCTTGTCACCAGCATCATGGCGACGGCGCCGATCAGCATCAGCGAATTGCGCAGCGCGATCGATGCCGAGGCGCTGAACATCGACTTGATCTGCAGCGTGTCGGCGGTGAGACGCGACATCACCTCGCCGGTCATGGCGGTGTCGTAGAAGCCGGGGCTGAGCGCCAGCAGATGGGAGAAGACCTTGTCGCGCAGGTCGGCCACGGCACGCTCGCCGAGCCAGCTCACGAAATAAAAACGCGAGGCGCTCGCCACCGCCAGCACGGCGACGACGAGGAGCATGACGGCGAAATATTGATCGATGAAGCCGGGATGGGTGTTGGAGAAGCCGTGATCGATGATGCGCCGGACCGCCACCGGGACCACCAGGGTTGCTGCCGTTGCGACAACCAACGACAGCAGCGCCAGCGCCAGCTGCGCACGGTAGCGGAATACCAGCGGCAGCAGGGAAGCCAGCGGCTTGAGGTCGCGGGAGCTTGGGCGGCCGGCGGCGGCATTCCGGCCGAAGCCTCCCGACATGGATCGGAATCGCCCGGTCATTCCCGTCCTTTAGCGCCGAAAACCCCGCTCCGCCAAGTCTTGCACCGGCCGACCAGCTCGGCTATAGAGCCGCATCCCGAAATGCCGCCAGTTCGCCGGAGCCGCCATGAAAGGCAATATTCATCCCGAATATCACACCATCAAGGTGGTGATGACCGACGGAACCACCTTCGAGACCCGCTCGACCTGGGGGAAGGCCGGCGACACGCTTCATCTCGACATCGATTCGAAATCACATCCGGCGTGGACCGGCGGTGACCAGAAGCTGGTCGACCGCGGCGGACGGGTCAGCAGGTTCAAGAAAAAGTTCGGCTTTCTCGAAAAGAGCGAAGAAAGCGACACGAACGACAAGGTGAAGCGCAAGAGCTAGAGCGTGCTCCAGGCCCCTTCGCCGGTCGGTCAGCGCGCCTTGGAGAATAGCCGCTGCAGCTGGTCGACCTGACTGGCAACCGGGTTGGCGGTCTCGGCCGCCGGTGTTCGCCCGTCAACGATCAGCCGATCAAGTCGCAAGATGCGGAAGTGCAGCTGCAGGCTGCGCTGAACCAGCAGCTGGAGCGCGGCGGGGAGCTGATCGCTGCCATTCAGCGGCGCGCCAGCGCCGATCTCGCCGAGATTGATGCGGTGCTTCTCGGCTGCCGCCGCCTCGTCGGTCAGCTCACCCTGGCTCACCGCCCGCTGGAGCAGCAGCCATGAGGCAAGCTGCATCAGCCGCGTGGTGAGGCGCATGCTCTCGGTGGCGTAAGCGATTGCGCCGTGGCGGTCGAGGCAACGGGCGTCCTGACGACCGGGACCGTCGAGATAGTTGGCGGTCTCCTCGACCAGCGCCATGCCATCGCGGAAGACCTTGTGAAATTGGGGCGACGCGGCGAAGCGCGCCAGAAAATTTACCGGCCGCTTCAATGCTGGCCCCTGCCCCACCTCTGACATACGCTACCTCTCACCCCGGACCGTGCTTGCGGCCTGCCCTGCCTGGACTTCATGATGAACACAGCCCTGACGGTGGTCAATATGACACGTCGGATCGGTTCGGCCTGTCGAGGTGCAAGAAGGCTGCCAAAAAAGAGAGCCGCACGCGCGGCTCTGGAGTCTAACAGGGAGGCGTCAAACAGAGTGGACAGGAGCCACTCGCGAATCCAGACGACTGGATACGGTTACCAAATTATTCGCCACCTCTTACCAAAAGGTTAACGATTCTTACCAAGGTCACAGTTTGAACACGGAATCTGCCGCCGAGCGACTTGCTCGCTTCGCGGAGATGGCAGCTTCGAGGCGCGTGATCTCTTGACGGAGCACGCCGATCCGCCATTCGAGCTCTTCGACGGAAAGCAGGGCGAGGTCGTCCCCGATCGGTACTTCGGGTTTTTTCGCCGGCCTCTCGTCGTCGCGATCCATCGCCCATCCTCGTCATTGCGTTCTGCTGCTGGCGTCATTGCCAACACTGCGCCCACCCGGCTAGACCATCAAGCCTAATCCGTGACGACAAGGTAGACCGCAATGACGAGCTCAATCCCCGAGACCATGACGGCGATCGCCATCACCGAGCCGGGCGGCCCGGACGTGCTGGTCGCAACCGATCTGCCGGTGCCGACGCCGGGCGAACGCGAGATCCTGGTCCATGTCGAGGCGGCCGGCATCAATCGTCCGGATGTGCTCCAGCGCAAGGGCGGCTATCCGCCGCCGCCCGGAGCTCCGGCAACCCCGGGCCTCGAGATCGCCGGCTGGGTGGCGCAGGTCGGTTCCGGGGTCAGGCGCTACCATCCGGGCGATTGGGTATGCGCCCTCGTCGCGGGCGGCGGCTATGCCGAATATTGCGTCGTCCATGAGGACAATGCGCTGCCGGTGCCGCAGGGCCTGTCGGCGGTCGAGGCGGCCGGAATCCCCGAAACGTTCTTCACGGTCTGGACCAATGTGTTCGAGCGCGGGCGGCTCAAGGCCGGCGAGATCTTTCTCGTCCATGGCGGGTCGTCCGGCATCGGCACGACAGCAATTCAGATGGCGCGCGCCAAGGGAGCGCGGGTGTTCGCCACGGCAGGATCGGCCGAGAAGTGCCGGGTCTGCGAGGCGCTCGGCGCCGAACGGGCGATCAACTATCGCGAGGAGGATTTCGTCGAAATCGTCAAGGAGGCGACCAATGGCAAGGGCGCCGACGTCATTCTCGACATGGTCGGCGGCGGGTACATCCAGCGCAACATCGCGGTCGCCGCCCGCGACGGCCGCATTATCAACATTGCCTTTCTCGAGGGCTCCAGAATCGAGGTCGACCTCCTGCCAATGATGATGAAGCGGCTGACGCTCACCGGCTCGACCTTGCGCATCCGCAGCGTCGCCGAGAAAGCAGAAATCGCCCGCGCGCTCGAGGAAAAGATCTGGCCTTTGATCGAAAGCGGCACGATCAAGCCGGAGATCTATCGGACGTTTCCAATGCGGGAGGCGGCCGCCGCCCATGCGTTGATGGAAAGCAACGCCCATATCGGCAAGATCGTGCTCACCACCTGATAGCGATTGAACCCGGCGGCGCTTGCGCCTATATCCTACGCCTATCCCATCAATAACCACGTAATGCCGTCGGAACCTGAGGTTCTGAAGGAGTGAAAGCATGTCCAACGCCCCATTGATGCCCAAGGCGACCGCCGTCTGGCTGGTCGAGAACACCGGATTGAGCTTTCGGCAAATCGCCGATTTCTGCCATCTCCACGAGCTCGAAGTGAAAGGCATCGCCGATGGCGACGTGGCCCAGGGAATCAAGGGCCTCGATCCAGTGACCTCAGGTCAGCTCAATCGCGACGAAATCGCCAAGGGCGAGGCGGATCCTGCCTATCGGCTCAAGCTCCATGAGTCGAAAGTGTCGATTCCGACACCGAAAAGCCGGCGGGGGCCACGCTATACGCCGGTATCGCGACGTCAGGACCGGCCGGATGCGATCGCCTGGCTCCTGCGCAACCATCCGGAGCTGCCAGATGCGGCGATCATGAAGCTCGTCGGAACGACCAAGCCGACCATCCAGTCGATCCGCGACAGGACCCATTGGAACTCGGTCAACATCAAGCCGGTCGACCCGGTGACACTCGGCCTGTGCACGCAGCTCGAGCTCGATCTCGCGGTGCGCCGGGCAGCCCGAAAATCGGGTAGCGCCACCGTCGAGTCAGGTGCCACCAACACGCTGCTGCCCGCCGCCGAGGCCCTGCGCGAGCCGGAGGCGCCGACGCCCGCGGAGGAAAGCAGCGAGCGGGGCGGCAGCGAGCGGGACTATGATCCGGAGTCGGTGTTTGCGCGATTGAAGCCACTGAAACCCGAGAGCGAGGAGGATTCCTGATGCGCATTCTCATCGTCGGCGCCGAGGGGACCATCGGCCGGGCCGTCACGGCAGCGCTGAGCGGCCGCCACGAGATCATCAAGGCGGGACGGAAGAGCGGCGATGTCCATGTGGATATCGGCGATCGCCGATCGATCGATGCGCTCTATGCCAAGATCGGCAAGGTCGATGCGGTGGTGTCGGCGGCCGGCCACGTCCATTTCGGGCCGCTCAGCGACATGAGCCATGACCAGTTCATGTCGGGTCTCACCAACAAGCTGATGGGCCAGGTCGACCTGGTGCTCGCCGGCATCCCTCATGTCAACGACAATGGGTCATTCACCTTGACAAGCGGCATTCTCGATCGCGACCCGATCCGGGCCGGGGCCAATGCCGCGACGGTGAATGCAGCGCTTGCGGGATTTGCGCTCAGCGCGGCGATCGAGCTGCCGCGGGGCTTGCGGATCAATGTCGTGAGCCCGGCGCTGCTCGACGAGTCGGCGGAGAAGCTCGGCTCATGGTTCCCGGGACATGAAACGGTGCCGGCGGCACGGGCCGCCAAAGGTTATGTGAAGAGCGTCGAAGGCGGGCTTACCGGCAAGGTGATTGCGGTGGGGTGAGTTGAGGCAGTCGGCATTGGGCAGTAGGCCGTGAGCAGTGCTCTCCCCTACTGCCTACTGCCTACTTCTTCACCGGCACCGTGTAATTCAGCGGCAGCCGGCCGCCATCGGCATAGATGGTCTGGCCGGTGATGTAGCTCGCATCGTCGGACGCAAGGAATGCAGCGACCGCGGCGATCTCCTCCGGCTCGCCGATGCGCCCGAGCGGTGTCCGCGACAGGATCCTGGCGCGTGCCGCCTCGTCGGTCATAACGGTCCCGAGGATGCGCGTGTTGATCGAACCGGGACCGATGGCGTTCACCCTGATGCCATATTCGGCGAGCGACAGCGCCATCACCTTGGTGAGCTGATTGAGGCCGCCCTTGGACACCGAATAGGGGACCTGGTTGGCAATGGCGAAGACGGCGTTGACCGAGGACATGTTGATGACGCTGCCCGGCCGGCGCCCTGCCTTCACCTGTGCGACCATCTGCCGGGCAGCCGCCTGGGCCATCAGGAAGGCGCCCCGGAGATTGACGCTGAGCACGGCATCGAAATCGGCCTCGGAGATCTCGAGGAAGTCGATGCCTTTGATGATGGCTGCGTTGTTGACGAGGATGTCGACCGCGCCGAAGGCATCGACGGTGCGCTCGACAGTGGCCCTCACATCTGCGCTCTTGGCGACATCGCATTGGAGGAACACCGCCTCGTGACCGGCATCGCGCAGCCCATTGGCCACTGCTTGGCCCTCGGCGCCGGTGATATCGGCGACCGCCACCTGGGCGCCATCGCGAGCGAAGCGCTCGGCACAGGCGCGGCCAATGCCGTTGCCGCCACCGGTGATCAATGCAACGCGGCCTTCAAGCGATGTCATGTCGTACTCCTTATCATTCTTGCAACTCATCTCCGTATTATGCCGCGGGCGAGCATGGCTTCAGAGATTTCATCCAGGATAGCGGGGTCGTCGATGGTCGCCGGCAGCTTCCACGGCTCGCAATCGGCCATACGGCGCATGGTTCCGCGGAGGATCTTGCCGGACCGGGTCTTGGGCAGCCGCTTGATGGTGATCACCGTCTTGAGCGCGGCGACGGCGCCGATCGCCTCGCGCACCCGCTGAACGCATTCAGCCTCGATCGCGCCGCTGTCGCGGGCGACGCCGGCCTTGAGCACGACAAGCCCGAGCGGCACCTGGCCCTTGATCGCATCGCCGACGCCGAGCACGGCACATTCGGCGACATCGGGATGGGAGGCGAGCACCTCCTCCATGGCGCCCGTCGAGAGGCGGTGGCCGGCGACATTGATGATGTCGTCGGTGCGCGCCATGACGAAGAGGTAACCATCTTCGTCGCGATAGCCGGCATCGGCGGTCTCGTAATAGCCGGGAAAACGCGACAGGTAGCTCTGGCGGAAGCGTTCGTCGGCGTGCCACAGAGTGGGCAGGCAGCCGGGCGGCAGCGGCAGCTTCACGACGATGGCGCCGAGCGTGCCGGGTGCCGTCGGGCGGCCGTCGTTGTCGAGAATGGCGATGTCATAGCCGGGCATCGGCACGCTCACCGAGCCATATTTGACCGGCAGCATGCCGAGCCCGACCGGATTGGCCGCCATCGCCCAGCCGCTCTCGGTCTGCCACCAATGGTCGATCACCGGCACCTTGAGCATCGCCTCGGCCCATTTGATGGTGTCGGTGTCGGCACGCTCGCCGGCGAGAAACAGGGTGCGGAATTGCGGCATCCGGTAGCGGGCAATCGCGGCGCCCTGCGGGTCCTCACGCTTGATGGCGCGAAAGGCGGTCGGCGCGGTGAACAGGGCGACGACACCATGCTCGGCGATGACACGCCAGAAGGCGCCGGCATCGGGCGTGCCCACTGGCTTGCCCTCATAGAGCACGCTCGCCGCGCCGGCGATCAGGGGCGCATAGACGATGTAGCTGTGGCCGACCACCCAGCCGATGTCGGAGGCGGCCCAGAAGGTCTCGCCCGGGGCGATGGCATAGATGTTGGTCATGGTCCAGGCGAGGGCCACCAGGTGGCCGCCATTGTCGCGGACGATGCCTTTGGGCTGGCCGGTGGTTCCCGAGGTGTAGATGATATAAAGCGGATCAGTGGCGTCGACCGGGACACACGGCTCCTTGCGGCCACGGCGCCGAGCGGCGGCCACGAGGCCGGCAAGGTCATGATCGCGGCCCGGCACGAGCGGTGCCTCGAGCTCCGGGCGTTGCAGGACGATCACCGATGAGACCGACGCCTCGGCCTGTGCAAGTGCCTGGTCGAGCAGCGGCTTGTAGGCGATCACCCGCTGCGCCTCGATGCCACAGGAGGCGGTGACGATGATCTTGGGCCTGGCGTCGTTGATGCGGGTCATCAGCTCGGTTGCGGCAAAACCGCCGAACACCACCGAATGAATGGCGCCGAGCCGCGCCACGGCCAGCATGGCGATCACCGCCTCCGGCACCATCGGCATGTAGATCAGGACGCGGTCGCCCTTGGCGGTGCCAAGATCGGCAAGAACGGCAGCGAAAGTCTCGACCTCGTCGAGCAGCGCGCGGTAGTTGTAGCGGCGCTTGCCGCCGGTGACCGGGGAGTCGTAGATCAGCGCGATCCGATCGCCATGACCTGCCGCGACGTGGCGATCGAGACAATTCCAGGCGGTGTTGCACTGGGCACCGGCAAACCAGCGGTCGAGGCCATCGCGGCGGGTCAGCACCGCATCCCATGGCTTGAACCAGTCGATGGCAGACGCCGCCTCGGCCCAGAACGCTTCAGGGTCGCGCTGCCACGCGGCGTAGACGTCATGATATCGGCTCATTGTCGCAGCTTTCGCTCTTTACCTCATTGTTGGCACGGACGGTCGCCTGCGGGCAACTTCCGCGACAGCCATGGTTGTGCGCGGGGGGTCATAGGATTAAGGGTATCGGAATGGTCACCCTGTCCCATCCCGGCCGCGAGCACCGGGTCGACTTTCTGCGCGGCGTCGCGCTCCTGATCATCTTCGTCAATCACATTCCCGGCAATGCGCTGTCGCATCTCACGCCGGTCAATTACGGCTTCTCCGATGCCGCGGAGATTTTCGTCACGCTCGCCGGGTTCGCGGCGGCGCAGGCCTATTTTCCGGCATTCGCCAAGGGCGAGCGGTTCGCGGCGACCTTGAAGAGCTGGCGACGCGCCTGGCTTCTTTACCTCTGCCATATCGCCTCGACGATCGCCTGCGTCGCGATCCTCGCCGCCGCGGCGATCATGTTCGCCAAGCCCGGTTATCTCGCCGACACGATCGAGCCGCTCTATATCGATATCGCGCCGCTGTTCGCCGAGCCGGCACGCGGCTATATCGGCATCGCAACACTCGGTCATCAGCTCGGTTATTTCAACATCCTGCCGATGTACATGGTGCTGCTGTTCGCCATGCCGGCGATCATGGCGCTGGCGCTCAACGGCATGGTGCCGCTGCTCACCGCCTCGGTCGCGCTGTGGATCGCCGCCGGCACCTTCGCCATCGACTTTCCCAATTATCCGACACATGGCGGCTGGTACTTCAATCCCTTCGCCTGGCAGATCCTGCTGGTGGGCGGCTTCGCTCTTGGCATGGCATGGCGCCAGCAGCTCAGCGTCAAGCTGCCGGCCTGGCTGGTGGCGATTGCGGTCGGCTATGTCATCCTGGCCGCCATCGTCAGGACGCAGGAGCTTTGGGCCTATTTCCCGGCGCTGCCGCTACCGCCGCTCATTTGGGGGTTCGAGAAGGGTTATGTGGCATTGCCGCGGCTCCTGCATGGGATGGCGCTCCTCGTCATCCTGATGGGCACGCCGCTGTGGGCGCTCCTCGAGAGGATCCCGCCGGGCTCGCCATTCCATGCCATGGGCCGCAATGCATTGGCGGTGTTCTGCTGGGGATCGATCCTGTGCGTCGTTGCAACCGTCGCCCGCTTCGAGATCGGCGGCGGCATCATCCTCGACCTCGTCATCGTGGCGGCGCATTTCGTGATCATCGCCAGTTTCGCCATGGTCCTTGACCGCGTCCGTCACGTCCGATCGCCGAAGAGCATCGAGCCGATGGGGACGAAAAAAGACGATAGCAGCATGCTGCAGCGCGACCAGATGTCGAAAAATGCGCTTCGGGAACTTCGCATCAGGGGAGGATAATCATGACAACTGCTTATGATATCGACCTGGACAAAACCGGCGCGAATTATCAACCGCTGACGCCGCTGACCTTTCTCGAGCGCTCCGCCAAGGTCTATCCCGACCATACGGCGATCATCCATGGGTCGCTCCGGCGCAACTACCGTTCGTTCTATGCACGCTCGCGGCAACTGGCATCGGCGCTCGTCAGGCGCGGCATCGGCAAGGGCGACACCGTTTCGGTTCTGCTCGCCAATGCGCCGCCAATGCTCGAATGCCATTACGGGGTGCCGATGGCGGGTGCGGTGCTCAACACGCTCAACACCCGCCTCGATGCCGCGGTCATCGCCTTCTCGCTGGATCATGCCGCGAGCAAGCTCTTCATCGTCGATCGCGAGTTCTCGAGCGTCGCGGCAAAGGCGCTGACGATGACGCGGTCGGCAAAACCGATCGTGATCCATGCCGATGAGCGCGAGTTCGAAGTTCAGGGCGAGCTGATCGGCGAGATCGATTACGAGGATTTCCTGCGCAGCGGCGATCCCGATTACGACTGGCCGATGCCGGATGACGAATGGAACGCGATCTCGCTCAACTACACGTCGGGAACCACAGGCGACCCCAAGGGCGTGGTGTATCACCATCGCGGCGCTTATCTCCTGGCGCAGGGCAATGTCATCACGGCAGCGATGAAGAAGCATCCGGTCTATTTGTGGACATTGCCGATGTTCCACTGCAATGGCTGGTGCTTTCCCTGGACGATGTCGGTGATCGGCGGCACGCATGTGTGCCTGCGTTGGGTCCGCACCAAGGCGATCTGGCAGGCGCTTGCCGAGCATCGGGTGACGCATCTTTGCGGCGCGCCGATCGTGATGTCGACCATTCTTGGCGCGCCGGCGCAGGACAAGCGGCCGCTCAGCCTCGCGGTCGAGTTCTTCACGGCGGCGGCGCCACCGCCCGAGGCGGTGCTGGCGGCGATGGCGGAGGCAGGCTTCAACGTCACCCATCTCTACGGGCTGACCGAGACCTATGGGCCGGCGGTGGTCAATGACTGGAAGGAAGACTGGTCGAGCCTCGCCTCGCCTGAGCGGGCAGCGCTCAAGGCGCGCCAAGGCGTGCGCTATTGCGCTCTCGAGGATCTGGCGGTGCTCGAGCCCGAGACCATGGAGCGGGTGCCGGCGGACGGCGCGACAATGGGCGAAGTGATGTTCCGCGGCAATGTGGTGATGAAGGGCTATCTCAAAAACAGGACCGCGACCGAGGCGGCGTTCCGGGGCGGCTGGTTCCATTCCGGCGATCTCGGGGTGCTGCATCCCGATGGCTATATCCAGCTCAAGGACCGCTCCAAGGACATCATCATCTCGGGCGGCGAGAACATCTCATCGATCGAGGTCGAGGATGCGCTTTACAAGCACCCGGCGGTCGCCACGGCCGCAGTGGTGGCCAAGCCCGACGAGAAATGGGGCGAGTGTCCCTGCGCCTTCATCGAGCTCAAGGCGGGTGCTACGGCGAGCGCCGAGGAGCTCATCGAATGGTGCCGTGAGCGGCTCGCCCGGTTCAAGGTGCCACGGCATGTGGTGTTCGCCGAGCTGCCGAAGACCTCGACGGGCAAGATCCAGAAGTTCCGCTTGCGCGAGATGGCAAAGGCCGTGTGAGGCGGCGGATGGTCGCGGACTTGGTTAACGCGCCTTGAAAATGCACACGCCGCCGGATGGGGACCAGCGGCGCATCAGCAGGGACCTCGGTGCAGCAAATGCACCTGTCGCCTTTCGGTCAGTGTCGCGAGAGCTGCGACTCCAAGCGAATCATTTCATCCTTAAGCTTCAGCTTCTTTCGCTTCAGTTCCGCGATCTCCTGGTCGGACGAGCTTGGGTGCGAAAGCGCATCCTGAAGTTCGCTCTCCAGAGCCTTGTGCTTGGCTGCGAGTTCGCTCAGATGCGATTGAAGTGACATCAGGTTTCCTCCACGATGGATGACCCACGGATCAACTGTGACACATCCGCAACGAAATGTCGAACGTGCCGTGACGAACCCGACCTTAGCGTGCAACCTTGCGACAAAATCGCGAGAAGGTTCTTGATTCGGCTGTCGTCCGTCACGACAATGACGGAACATAGCGAGTGAAAGCGCCATGAATGTGCCGCTGGAACTTACCCCGGATGAGCTGCGCGCAAAAATCGCTGGATTGAAGCAGCACCATCGCGATCTCGACGCTGCGATCGAGTCGCTCGAGCGCTCCGGCATTGCCGATCAGCTGCAGCTCAGGCGCCTGAAGAAGCAGAAATTAACCTTAAAGGACCAGATCACGCTGCTGGAGAGCCAGCTGCTCCCTGATATCATCGCGTAATTTCAGCGCGTTAATCGGATGCCTGATTGCATCGCATCGGCCACAACCTATAATCCATAGGCTTGCGAAGGGAGTTCATCTTGACCACCGAGCAAGCCGTGCCGATCGCCATCATCATGGGCAGCCAGTCGGACTGGCAGACCATGCGCCACGCCGCCAGCCTCTTGAGCGAGCTTGCGATCCCGCATGAGGCGCGCATCATCTCGGCGCATCGCACGCCGGATCGGCTCTATGATTTCGCCAAGAATGCGGCAGCGCAGGGTTTCCGCGTGATCATCGCCGGCGCCGGCGGAGCAGCGCATCTCCCCGGCATGACGGCAGCGCTCACCTCGCTTCCGGTTCTCGGGGTGCCGATGGAGACCCAGACATTCGGCGGCAAGGACAGCCTGCTGTCGATCGTCCAGATGCCGGCCGGGGTGCCAGTCGGGACGCTCGCGGTCGGCAAGGCCGGAGCGGTCAATGCGGCACTGCTGGCGGCGCGCATCCTGGCGCTCGGCGATGCCGCCCTCGCCGAGCGGCTGGCAAATTGGTCGGGGCAGCAGACGGGTGCGGTGGGGCTCAGGCCGGATGATGAATTCTGAAATGCCGCTCAAGCCCGGCGCCGTGATCGGGATTCTCGGCGGCGGGCAGCTCGGCCGCATGCTGGCGCTGGCGGCGGCGCGCCTTGGTTTTCGGTGCCATATCTACGCGCCAAAGGGCGACAACCCGGCATTCGAGGTCGCGCATCAGGCGACCGAGGCGGCCTATGACGACAGTTCGGCGCTCGCCGCCTTCGCCCGCTCGGTCGCGGTCGCGACCTATGAGTTCGAGAATGTTCCGGTCGATGCGGCAAAGGCGGTGGCAGCGCTTTCTTCACTTGCGCCAGGCGCCAATGTCCTCGAGGTCACCCAGGATCGTTTGCTGGAGAAAAGCTTCGTGCGCGACCGCGGCCTCGGGGTCGCAAACTTCCTGCCGGTGTCATCCGCCGAGGCGCTCGAGCTGGCGCTGGCGCAGATCGGCCGGCCGGCGGTCCTGAAGTCGCGGCGGATGGGCTATGACGGCAAGGGCCAGGCGGTGATCAGGTCGGGCGATGATCCCGGGCAGGCGTTTCGGAGCATTGGCGGGGTTCCGGCAATCCTCGAAGCCTTTGTTCCTTTCGCGGCCGAGATCTCGGTCATTGCGGCGCGGGGGCGCAACGGCTCCCTTGCGGCTTATGACGTTCCGCAGAACCATCACCGCGGCGGCATATTGCGAAGCTCGGTGGTGCCGGCGGCGATCAGTGCCGCGACGGCAGACGCTGCCAAGGCGATGGCGATGCGGCTGATGGCGGAGCTCGATTATGTGGGGGTGATGGCAACGGAGATGTTCCTGGTCGATGATCAGGGGCGCGACCTGCTGCTGGTCAACGAGATCGCCCCCAGGGTCCACAATTCCGGCCATTGGACGATCGATGCCTGCACGGTCTCGCAGTTCGAGCAGCACATTCGCGCGATTGCCGGCTGGCCGCTCGGCAATCCGGCCCGCCACAGCGATGCCGTCATGGAGAATCTGATCGGTGAGGAGGTCGAGCGCTGGCCGGCGCTCCTGGCCGAACCCCGGCTGGCGCTCCACCTCTACGGCAAATCCGAGACACGGCGGGGAAGAAAAATGGGGCATTTTACGCGCCTTATATGCAGCGTATGACATGTCCAGTGGACAAAAGGGGACGATTCTGGTATCAGCGGCACAGGATTCGGGGGCGGCTTCGGCCGCTCTCGTGGTCTGTGCGCCTCGAAGAAGGCAGCAGGCCATGCCAGGAATATCGAACATCACAGGTCCAACACGCGAGGTCATAGGCTCGTGCAGGTTATCGTTCGCGACAACAACGTCGATCAGGCGCTCAAGGCCCTCAAGAAAAAGATGCAGCGCGAGGGCATCTTCCGCGAGATGAAGCTCCGCGGTCATTATGAAAAACCATCCGAGAAGCGGGCGCGCGAGAAAGCAGAAGCGATCCGCCGGGCCCGCAAGCTGGCACGCAAGCGTGCCCAGCGCGAGAGCGGCGTGCCCCAGAAGCCGGCGGCAGCCCGCCCGGCGGCACCGCCGCGGTAATTACAACGCCTTGATGATGCTCTCCACCATCTTCTTGGCATCGCCGAGAAGCATCATCGTGTTGTCGCGGTAGAACAGGCTGTTGTCGATGCCGGCATAGCCCGAGGCCAGCGAGCGCTTGACGAACATCACGGTCTTGGCCTTCCAGACCTCGAGCACCGGCATGCCGTAGATCGGCGATTGCGGATCCTCCTTGGCCGCCGGGTTGGTGACGTCATTGGCGCCGATGACGAAGACGATGTCGGTGTTGGCGAATTCCGAGTTGATGTCCTCGAGCTCGAAGACCTCGTCATAGGGGACATTGGCCTCGGCGAGCAGCACGTTCATGTGGCCCGGCATGCGGCCGGCAACCGGATGGATGGCGTATTTGACGCTCACCCCCTTGCTCTTGAGGTGGTCGGCGAGCTCGCGCAGCGCATGCTGGGCCTGGGCGACCGCCATGCCATAGCCCGGCACGATGATGGCGGAGCCGGCATTGCCCATCATATAGGCGGCATCGTCGGCCGAGCCGAGCTTGACCGGCCGGTCGGCGCCGGCGCCCTGGGCCGGGCCTGCCACCTCGCCGCCGAAACCGCCGAGGATCACCGAGATGAAGGAGCGGTTCATCCCTCTGCACATGATGTAGGAGAGGATGGCGCCGGAGGAGCCGACGAGGGCGCCGGTGACGATCAGCGCCGTGTTCTGGAGCGTGAAGCCGATGCCCGCGGCCGCCCAGCCGGAATAGGAGTTGAGCATCGACACCACCACCGGCATGTCGGCGCCGCCGATCGGAATGATGATGAGGACGCCGATCGCGAAGGCGAGGAGCACGATCAGCCAGAACAGACCCGGGCTGCCGGTGCTGAGGAAGGCGATGATGAGCAGGACCAGCAGGATGCCGAGCGCCAGGTTGACGAGATGCTGGCCGCGGAACACCACCGGGGCACCCGACACCAGCCCCTGCAGCTTGGTGAAGGCGACGATCGAGCCAGTGAAGGTGACGGCGCCGATGGCGGCGCCGAGAGCCATCTCGACCAGGCTCGCGCGGTGGATATGGCCGACCTCACCAATGCCGAAGGCCTGCGGCGCGTAGAGAGCGGCGGCGGCCACGAACACCGCGGCAAGGCCGACCAGCGAATGGAAGGCGGCGACGAGCTGCGGCATGGCCGTCATGGCGATGCGACGGGCGATCACCGCGCCGACACCGCCGCCGAGCCCGAGGCCGATCAAGATCATCAGGCTGGTCGAGACGCTGGCGGGCGGCACGGCGAGCAGCGTCGTCACGATGGCGATCGCCATGCCGGTCATGCCGAGAATGTTGCCGCGGCGCGAGGTTGCCGGATGCGACAGGCCGTTCAGCGCCAGGATGAACAGGACGCCGGAAACGAGATAGAGAAGCGCGATCAGGTTCGCCGACATCGCCTGCCCTCATCCCTTCCTGCGGTACATGCCGAGCATGCGCTGGGTGACGAGGAAGCCGCCGAAGATGTTGACGGAGGCCAGCACCAGCGCCAGGAAGCCGAAGGTGGCGGAGACGCCCGAGGCGGAAGCGACGGCGGCCGATCCGATGGCGAGGAGCGCGCCGACGACGATCACCGAGGAGATGGCATTGGTGACCGACATCAGCGGCGTGTGAAGCGCCGGGGTGACCGACCACACCACGAAATAGCCGACGAATATCGCAAGCACGAAGATCGTCAATTGAAAGACGAAGGGATCGATGCCGGCAACCGCGGCGCCGGCACGGCCGGCTTCGCTGGCGATCAGCATGGCCTGATCGGCGAAGGTCTGGGCCTTTTCGGCCGCATTGCGTGCGGCTTCAGCGGCGATCTCGGCCTGGCGGGCCGCCTCGTCCACGGTCAATTGTGCCATTTGGTGCTCCCCTTCAGGCAGCGGATTTCAGGGTGGAATGGACGATGTCCCCGTCGCGCGCTATGGCGCAGCCGGCGATGACCTCGTCGTTCCAGTCGATGCTCACGCCGCCGTCCTTGATGACGAGATCGAGGAAGTTCTGCAGGTTTCTGGCATAGAGCGCCGAGGCGTTGCCAGCGAGGCTGGAGGCGGCGTTGGCCAGCCCGATGATGATGACACCATCATGCACCACCACATCGCCCGGTCGCGACAGCGGGCAGTTGCCGCCGCGCTCGACGGCGAGATCGACGATGATCGAGCCGGGCTTCATGGTCTCGACCATCTCGTTGGTCACGAGCACCGGCGCCGGGCGGCCGGGAATCAGGGCGGTGGTGATGACCACGTCCTGACCCTTGATGTGCTCCGCCACCAGGGCGGCCTGGCGCTGCTGATCCTCGCGCGACAGCTCGCGGGCGTAGCCGGCAGCCGTCGAGGCATCGGCGAGACCTTCGACGAAGACGAATTTCGCCCCGAGGCTCTGAACCTGCTCGCCAGCGGCGGCCCGCACGTCGGTGGCCGAGACGACCGCGCCGAGGCGGCGGGCGGTGGCGATGGCCTGGAGCCCGGCGACGCCGGCACCCATGACAAAGACGCGGGCGGCAGGAACCGTGCCGGCGGCGGTCATCATCATCGGAAAGGCGCGGGAGAAATGCGCCGCGGCATCGATCACGGCCTTGTAGCCGGCGAGATTGGCCTGCGAGGAGAGCACGTCCATCGACTGGGCGCGGGTGATGCGCGGCATCAGCTCCATGGCGAAGATGCTGGCGCCAGTCGCGGCGAGCGCCTTCATGGCGTCGCGATCGGCGAACGGATCCATCTGGCCGGCGACGACCGCGCCTTTTTTCAGAGCGGCGAGCATTGCGGCGGCCGGGCGCCTGACAGTCAGAACGATATCGGCATCGCGCAGCGCCGCTTCGGCGCTTGGCGCGATGGTGGCGCCGGCGGCGGCAAACTGGGCATCGGGGATGAAGGAGCCGCGCCCTGCCCCGGTTTCGACCGCGACGTCGGCGCCCTTGCGGACATAGGCCTTGACGGTATCCGGGGTCGCGGCCACGCGTGCCTCTCCCGGAGCCTGTTCGGCGGGAACAGCGATTTTCATGAGCGGTGACCCGATGCTTCAGGAGATGTTGATGGCGGTGACCAGGGCAAACAGCAGCAGAGTGGCGATGGAGAACAGCCATCCGCCGCGGGCGCTCATCACGTCGATGCCGATCGCGACCATGCCGGCAACCATGCCGAGAAAACCGAGAAAGACCGCGGCACCCTTGCCGAAGCCGAACATCACCAGCGCCACCAGGACGAAGGCGGCGGCGAGGCAAGCCATCACGGCACCCTTGATGAACGCCTCATAGGTCGCGAGATGGGCGGCATAGTTCGGATCGTCGCTCCCCGTCGGTGTGAGCTCGTCAGCCATGGCGTAACCCCTCGCGACCCTTGGATTTTCGGCAACCATGCGTCATCGCTTCACTGGAAGCGCAGCAATCGTCGCATGTCAATGCGTCGGAATGGCCCCCGGTACGGAGCGAGGAAAACAAAGCCCCGCTGAAGGCGGGGCTTTGGACCTGACAGTATCTAGGCTTCCCATGGCTTGTCATCACCGCTTGAGAGCCTGCCTAGCAAGCTAGGTCTTAATGCCCGACGACCGGGATACGAGACTAGAGATAAGGAAAGAAGCCGAACTTTGCAATCTCAATCAAGGCCTAGCCCGCACAATATAGCGTGCCGAACCCCTGCGAGGTCCTCCAATGATAGTGACGGATAGACGTATTGCCGTCGCCCAACCTTGAAAGGAGTAAGCCGATAGAGGCCAAGATTTAGCAACATGTCAGCTTTCGCCCAGCACGGTAGATCATCAGCCTCGTCCGGATGATAGTTCTTGGATAGACGATAACAGAATGGAAGATTGTGCCTTGGCGGGGTTAGGCTGATTGGAACGATCGCAGCTATTTGGGATCTATAGGGAAGTCGGGGAGAGACGACAATAACAGGTCGCGGCTTGACCATTTCCGGTTCTTTGAAACCTGCAAAATTGCACACATAGACCTGCCCTGCTCGTGGAAAGGAAAGAAGCGCCATCGAATCTGTTCTGACAATCACTCAAGTCGCTGTCCCACGAATCCGTCTTGCGACGGTTCGACCCAGTTCCATAATGATGCGGGGAAGTAGAGGCAACTAACGTTCTGTTATGTATGCATTACGACGAGAAATCTACATGCCGGCAATCCCCACCCTCGCCAGGCTTGCCTCCTGCCGTGCCTTCACCGCGGCGATGTCGAAATGCTCCAGCGCCTCATTGAACAGGCGGTGGAAATTGAGCTCGGCGCGCAGGTGGATGAAGACACCGCCAAGGCCGATGGCGGCGCGGTCCATGAAGACGAATTCGCGCGGCACGCGGACCGGTCCCTTCTCCTTCAGGGCGCGGTGCACCTCAAAGGCCTGCCGGCGACCATATTGGGCGGGCGAGACGCCATCGGCGATCGAGCGCACCCGGTCCTCGAGCAGCGGCCCATAGATGAAGCGGGCCCAGATGTTGAGGATGTCGATCAGCTCGTCGTTTAGCCCCTTGAAGCCCCAGGTCTCGTAGGCGCCGACGACGCGACTGCGGTCATCGTGCAGGAGACCGCGATAGAGCTCGACGACACCCTCGACGAATTGCGCGGGGAAGATGCGGATGCAGCCGAAGTCGAGAAGGTTGAGACCGACGGGGCGACCCTCATCGTCAAGCCGGGCGCTGTAATTGCCGAGGTGGGGATCACCATGGATCACCGCATGGCTGCAAAATGGCCGCCACCAGGCCTTGAACATGGCGCGGGCCAGAACATTCCGCTCATCGAGGGTGTGCTCCTTGAAGGTGGTGAGGCGGCGGCCTTCGAGCCAGCCCATCGTCAGGAGGCGGCGGGTCGACAGCGCATCATGGACCTGCGGCACGACGATGTCGGGCGCCCCGGCGAGCACGTCCTGATAGAGGCGGATGGCCCTCGCCTCGCGATCGTAATCGAGCTCCTCGCGCAGCCGCGCGGCGATCTCCTCGGCGATCTCGGTGGTGTCGATCGCCGGATCCATGCGGCGATGGAGCGAGAACAGCAGCTGAAGCTGGCGAAGGTCGGCCTCGACCGCCGAGGCCATGTCGGGATATTGCAGCTTCACCGCCAGAGGCTCGCCATCGAGCGAAATGGCACGATGGACCTGGCCGAGCGAGGCGGCGGCCGCCGCCTCCCGGTCGAAGCGCAGGAAATGCGCCTCCCAGTCGGGGCCGAGCTCCGCCGCCATGCGACGGCGGACGAAGGGCCAACCCATCGGCGGCGCGTGGCTCTGCAGCTTGGCGAGCTCCTCGGCATATTCCGCGGGAAGCAGATCGGGGATGGTGGCCATGAGCTGGGCCACCTTCATCAGTGGACCCTTCAGCGAGCCCAGGGCACGACTCAGCAGCTTTGCCTCGGCCTCGAAGTCGCGGTCCGACGACATCAGCCGGCCGGCGGCAACGCGCGCCACCGCCGTTCCCATGCCGGCGCCGACCCGGGCATAGCGCGACAGCTGACCGGCAATGCTCGGCTCGTCGCGACCCTTCATGCCGCAGCCGTCTCGTAGCGGGTCAGCGCCTCGACCAGCAGGTCGCGGGATTCGACAAGGCCCTTATAGGCGAGCTGTGCGGTGTCGAGCATCTGGAGCTGGGACCTCAGGCCCTGCGCCAGCCGCGGTCCCTCGGGATGGCGCCCAAGCGCCGCCAGGGGATCGAGCAGCACCTTGATGGTGAAGAGAATATAGCCGGTGTCGGGGAGCTTGCGCAGGGTCTGGCGCTCGACGCGGATGAAGCAATTGGCATCGGCGACCACGCCTTCGGCGAGCCAGATCCGCGGGCCGGGACGGCGGCGCGGCGCGTAGAGCTCCGGACTGTCATAGATCGACCAGTTCAGGCGCCAGACCGGGCGCTCGACCTGAAGATTGTCGAAGATGCGCAGCAGCCGCGGCCCGATATGCTCGGCATAGCCCGGCACCGGCTTGTGAATCCCGTCCATGTCGCGGCCGAACTTCTCGGCCAGCACCCAGGTCGAGGGAAAGCACAGCGAGGCAGCGGCGAGCTGCCAGCCGGTGTCGCCGCGCACCATCAGCACCAGATCCTCCTGGACGAGGCGGGAGGCACATTCGAGCGGCGCCTCCTGGGGATTGCCGACCTCGACGCTCACCCCCGCCGGAACGATGTGAATGCGGCTGCCGTCGCGGCGATAGACACCGGGATGGGCGCGCGGCAGATGCTCGATCAGCAGCGCCAGCACCTCCTGCTGGGCCGGGCGCGAGGCGGGGCGCTCGGCATAGACCTCGGCATGGCGTTCCGCGAGCAGCCGCTCCTTCTCGACGAGCTCGCCGGCGAGATGCTCGTCAGGCTCGATCCATTCGGCGAGGTCGAGCGCCTTCAGGCCGATCGCCATGGGCGGATTGGCGCTGCCATAGGGGGCGTGCCGAAGCTCAGCCATCGTGCTTGTTCTCGATCGCCTCGATATTGTCGATCATGCCTTGGATGACGCCAAGCCCGAGCTGCCAGAAATCGGAATCGGCGGCATCGAGGCCGAAGGGCTTGAGAAGCTCGGCATGATGCTTGCTGCCGCCAGCCCGCAAAAGATCGAAATATTTTTCGGCGAAGCCGGCCTCCGCCTTCTGGTAGCGAGCATAGAGCGAGTTCACCAGGCAGTCACCGAAAGCATAGGCATAGACATAGAAGGGCGAATGAATGAAGTGAGGGATGTAGGACCAGAAGACCTGGTAGCCCTCCTTGAATTCGATGGCAGGCCCGAGGCTTTCGGCCTGGATCTCGTACCAGATCTCGCCGAGGCGCGCGGCGGTGAGCTCACCGGATTTGCGCTCCTCATGCACGCGGCGCTCGAATTCATAGAAGGCGATCTGCCGGACAACGGTGTTGAGCATGTCCTCGACCTTGGCGGCAAGCAGCGCCTTGCGCTTGCGTGGGTCAGTCGTCTGCTTGAGCAGTGCCTGGAAGGTCAGCATCTCGCCGAACACCGAGGCGGTCTCGGCAAGGGTCAAGGGGGTCGGCGCCATCAGCGCCCCCTGCCCCGCCGCCAGCACCTGATGAACGCCGTGACCGAGCTCATGGGCAAGCGTCATGACGTCCCTGATCTTGCCCTGATAGTTCAACAGCACATAGGGATGGGCCGACGGCACGGTCGGATGGGAGAACGCACCCGGCGACTTGCCAGGCCGCACCGGGGCGTCGATCCAGCGGCCGTCGAAAAAGCCGCGAGCGATGTCGGCCATTTGCGGGGCGAAGCCGGCATAGGCGTCGAGCACCAGCTCCTTCGCGCGATTCCACGGCACGATGTCGATGTCCTCGTCGGGCAGCGGGGCATTGCGGTCCCAATGGGCGAGGCGTTCCTTGCCGAGCCAGCGCGCCTTCATCGCATAATAGCGGTGGGATAGTCGCGGATAGGCGGCGCGCACCGCCGCGACCAGCGCCTCGACGACCTTGCCCTCGACGCGGTTGGCGAGGTGGCGGGCGTCGGCGACGTCCTTGAAGCTGCGCCAGCGGTCGGAGATCTCCTTGTCCTTGGCAAGGGTGTTGGTGATCAGGGTGAACAGGCGGATGTTGTCGCCAAGCGTCGTGGCAATGGCTGCAGCGCCGGCCTTGCGCTTGGCCTCGTCGCGATTGACCAGCAGGTTCAGCGTCGGCTCGAGCGACAGCTCCTTGCCGTCGACAGTGAACTTCAGCGCCGCCATGGTCTCGTCGAACAGGCGGTTCCAGGCGGTCCAGCCGGTCAGTGATTTCTCGTGGAACAGCTCCTCGATGCGATCCTCGAGCTGATGCGGCCGCTCCTTCCTGAGGTCGTCGAGCCACGGGCGGTAATGGGCAAGCGCTTTGACCTTCAGCGCCTTGTCGAGGTCCTTGTCGTCGATCCGGTTGAGCTCGAGCTCGAAGAAGATCAGCCGGGTGGTCAGGTCGTTGAGCTTCTGGTTGATGTCGCCGTAGAATTTCTGGCGGGCGGCGTCGGTGGTGTCGCCGACATAATGGAGGGTGGCATAGGAACCGATCCGCCCGAGAAGGTCGGAGAGCGCCTCATAGTCGGCGATGGCGGCCGCCAGCTCCCCGCCGGACAGGCCGGCCAGCCGCCCTCGCCAGTTCCCGGCAAAGTCCCTGGTGTCGCGGTCGGCGCGCTCGAGATCCTGGCGCAGCAGCGGTGAATCAGGCGCCGGGTAGAGGTCGGCAAGGTTCCATTCGGGAAGAGCGCCGAGCTCGGTGCGGTCGGACTGTCGCTTTGCGGCGGATCGGGGCATGAGGCTCTCGGAGGTTGATTCTGGTGGCCCGAGATATGGCGTCATGACCCCGGGAAAGTCCACATCATCCGTGGCCGCTGCCGTCCCGCTTGTTCGCGCATGGCTGGCATAACGCTGCTGCAATGCAGCATGGTGAAGCCGCGCCAAAGGCCGTCCTGGAAGGCCGGGAATCAGCGGAACGGTGGTGTCCTGTCGCAGTTTGCACGCAGCCCTTGAAATTCGTGCGCTGCAGTGCAACATAGGTGCTGCGGAACGGGGTTTCGCCCCTTCCGCAGCCCTTCCTGGGCGTTTCCTCCCTAGACTTGGGCCGCCGGCAACAACCGAGCGGCCCCTTTTTTGAGCTTATTCGGCGGCCATCCGATTGGGGATGGCGATCTGCGGCAGGGCGGCGAAGAAGCGCCTGAGCGCCGTCGCCAGCAGCCTCTCAAGGAGCGCAAAGCCCTGCGACCGGCGGAATGTCAGCTCGTTCATGTAAAGGCCGCGGTTGATCTCGACCTGGAGTGCGTGGGTGCCGTTGGCCGGGCGCCCCCAGGCGGCGGTGATATGGCCGCCGGCATAGGGCTTGTTGCGGATGACCGTCAGCCCCTGGGCGGTCAGCGCTTCCTCGAGGCAAAGCGCGATATCGGCCTCGCAGGACGAGCCGTAGCGGTCGCCGAGCACGATGTCGGGGCGGGTGCTGCGGGCGGCGGCGCCCGAGGCGGCACTCGAGGGCATGGAGTGACAGTCAACCAGCACGGCGAGCCCGAATTGCGCCACGGTGTCCGACATCAGACGCTGCAGCATGGCGTGATAGGGCAGATAATAGCCCCGGATGCGCCGCTCGGCCTCGCGAAAGCTCAACCGTTCGGCATAGATCTCCTCATGCTCGCAGACGATGCGCGGGATGGTGCCGAGACCGCCGGCTACGCGAGCCGAGGCGGTATTGACATAGGCCGGCAGCTCGTCATCGAACATGGCCGGGTCGAGTTCCCAGGGCTCGCGGTTGACGTCAAGGAAGGCTCGCGGGAAATTGGCCTTGAGCATGGGGGCGCCCAGCGCCACCGCGGTGGCGAAGAGCTGGTCGACATGGCAGTCCTCGGAGCGGCGCAACGTCAAGGGATCGAGCCGGGACGAAGCCAGGAAAGTCTTGGGGTAGCGGCTGCCGCTATGGGGCGAGTTGAAGACGCATGGCACGGCGAGCCGCGGCGGATAGGAGACGCTGAAAGGCGGATCGATCTCGAGGCTCATGACTGTTCCACCGGCCGGGTGGGCCATCCCATACGGCTGATTGCGTCATTTCTGCATGATAGGGGTTGACGGTCAACGGCTACGCTCACGGAAGGGCCAGATCGCCTACAGGAGTTCATGGGCAATTTACCGATTGCGCTTAACTTCAACCGGACGGCGGTTTGCGGGGCGGCTCTGGCGCCCGGTGGGGTGTAGGTGCATGGCGAGAATTCTCTTGGCCGAAGATGACGAGGATATGCGCCGGTTCCTGGTCCGGGCGCTGGTCAAGGCCGGGCATGATGTCTCAAGCTTTTCGGAAGGGCTGTCGGCCTTCGAGGAGCTGAAGGGAACGGCGTTCGACCTGCTTCTCACCGACATCGTCATGCCGGAAATGGACGGGATCGAGCTGGCACGGCGGGCGGCCGAGCTCGACCCCGGGCTCAAGATCATGTTCATCACCGGCTTTGCAGCGGTGGCGCTCCATCCCGATTCGCGAGCCCCCAAGGAGGCCAAGGTGCTGTCGAAGCCGTTCCATCTGCGCGACCTCGTTGCCGAGGTCGAGCGGATGATGGCGGCGTGAGGTCCGGCTGCCGGAGCGGTCGGGGATCCGGCGCTCCAGCCTTGCGCCTGCGCTTCGATCCCGATATATCCAGCGTTTCCCCCGGGGCGGTTAGCTCAGCGGTAGAGCACTACGTTGACATCGTAGGGGTCACTGGTTCGATCCCAGTACTGCCCACCATTCAAATCAGTGACTTAGGCCACATGGCTCGCGGCATTGGTCCCGGACCTGACGATGGTCGCCATCGTCGGCGCGGCCGGAAGTTCGCTCGCCAGCAGCATGCAGTTGCCAGAAACGCGCACGCTCGCGTTCGATTGCCGTGTCAGGGAGAAGCCAATCTCGAGGTCGAGCTTCCCGTCCTCGAAATCGTTTCGCGCCACGACAATCAGCTTGTCACGCAGGCCCGGACGAATCTGCCTAGCGCCTCCCTCGGCGACGGCGCACACCATGGGCACGACTTCCTCCATATTGTCAAAAGACCGCCGCAAGGAGAGAAATGGCGTCTCCGCCACAGATTTGACGACTACGTCGTAGCCGTCGATCCTGCCCTGGCGATCGATCTGCGCGATACGAGATTCAATGTGGCGCAGGCGGGTCTCCTCGGCGCTCAGCGACTGCTCGACCTGTGCTCGCTTCATGATCAGCATGCCTCGCAGCTCCTCTGGAGAGATTTCGTTCTCGAGGAGCGGTCCGATCTGCTCCAGCGTCAGACCAAGCTCCTTCAGTGCCAGAATGCTGTTCAACCGCGGCAGCTGGCGAATGCTGTAGTAGCGGTAGCTGCGATCGCCCCTGGAACCTCGGCAGAACGGTTGTGCAGCCTTGACACAGCGTCAAAGTCAAGCGGAAAAAATCGGCTGCGTAGCGGGCCGTATTGGCGGCTCGATGGTTCGTGTCAGTGAAGCCATAAGGCGCCGACCGCCCTGGCGACGGCCATCATCACCCCGGCTGCCAGCATCCACCTCCACCAAACTGGAAATCGATCATGGGCTCGATCTCTCTTGGGTCGACTCGCTTTCGGCCGCCACCGGTCGAGCCATGGTGCAGGATTTCGGGTTCCGTGTTCGTTGAGAAACTCCGCCCGTTTGGCCGGGTCGAAGATCCCGCGCTTGTCAGCCGCCGAGAGCGTGCGCTGAAGCTTGTATACGACCCATCGCTGGCCGTACTCGCCTGCCGTAATATGAAGCATGACAACCAGCATGACGGCGCCGAGAAGGCCAAGGCCGTCCTCCAAACTCGCAACCTGATAGATCACCGCTGTCCAGGCGATGAGGCCGACCAGCGCGCGCAGGTAGAGCCCTCGCGCCATCGCCCAGACGGGGAACACAAGAAAGGCCAAGCTGTCCCATAGCGGTCCGACGAGACGTGTCTTCCGATTGGGTGCGTGCGGCGGAGCGCTTCCAATTATCGTCCAAAGCGCCACGATCATCAGCAGCATCCCCGAGACGACTTCCAATCCACTGCCGAAGCCGGCGGTCGTTGGTAGCAGGGCAAATCGCCAGGGTGCGAAGGCCGATGCCAAAGCGATCCACCCCACCAATCCCAAAAAGGCGCGACCATAGCGCCTGTCCTGCACGCTCCAGGCCGGAAGAAAGAGGTCGGTCGCAGCGTCGCAGGCACGCCAAAGGCTCACATCGCTGACAATGCGCCAATAGGCATCGAGCCCTCTTCGATCGCGACCGCGGTCATAAAAGTCATGAAGATCGACAAGAGAGACCGGCATGGGCCCTGGCTTGTCGACATCGGCAACCGTCCCGACCGGCGCCACTCGTTGCGCCCATTTTAGAAGCCGGATGAATTCCTGTGCTGCATGTTCACCGAGGGCAAGATGGATCGCTCGATCGTTGCCGCGCCACCCATACTCGGCCTCGAGCGCTGCAACGAGATCGAAGAACACCCATTTGCTGGGTGGCCAGGATGCCAAGTTGGGACTTTCCTGAGCCGCGTAGGAGCTCAGCCATTCAATGATTTGCGGTTCCAGTGCGGCGCGCCGAGCCTGTGCGAGCTGGCCCGCCGCCGAGACGACGGTCTGCCAACCCTCCAGTGAGTCGGATGCCAGCGTGCGCTGCAGTTTCTCGAGGACCTGCGGCTCGGGCGAAGTCTCGACTGAAGCAGTCGCGACCGGTTGCGCAGTCCTAGCGCCGCCGGTCTGTCGCGGGAAGCCTTGGGGTTCAGGTGGAGGACTGTCATCTCCGACCAATTCTGCGATTTCCCAGCCAAAGTCCCGGGCGGGCCGCTCGCTCTTGCGTACATCCGAGGCGAACTGCAAGGCGACATCGCGCGCCTCCACCAACAACTGGAATCCTTCGGCGTCTTCGTCGGGCCGGATCTCCCGCAGGCGTCGAGCGTAAGCGCGCTTGATTTCTGCTGTTGTCGCACCGGGTGCAACAGCCAAGAGGCTCCAGATTGACAGCTCTTCCAAGACCATTGCGGACCCCTTCTTGAACTCAGCCCTCGAAGCTGTCGAGGAAAGCAGCGAAGGAGCTGCGCACGGCATTGAAGTCACGAATCTGCTGCTTGGTGATCGCCTGCTCGAATTGCCAAAGTGCATCGCGCAACTGTTCACGGGCCTCGCCGCGACATTCCTCATACAACCGCTCGGCGCGCGCGATCAGGAATTTGTTCTCGACCTGATCGCGCGGGTGCATTTTGATGTGCGCCAATGCGGCAAATCGCTGTT
>JBIOYR010000017.1:0-19139 GCA_044870245.1 Aestuariivirgaceae bacterium
CACCGACAACGCAAAGCTGTTCCAGAACTTCATCATGGACCCGAAGAACGCGGCGATGATCTCGGCGTTTGCCCGCTATGCCAACGGCATCAAGGGCTCGGAGGCCTTTATGCCCGAGGACATGAAGACGGCACCCGAGGTGAACATCCCCGCCGAGTTCGCCGCCAAGGGCAAGTTCTCGCTCAACTGCGCTCCCGAGGTGAACGAACTCTATACGGCGATCTGGACGGAGCTGCAGAAGTAGTGAGTAGCGAATGGTGAGTAGTGAGTAGTCGGGCCGAGCGCTACCCGATCACCACTCACTACTCACGACCTCACTACTCACTTCTCGAGAAAGCCGGTCAGCACATTGACGACATTGATGCCGATGGCATCGATGGCGTAGCCACCCTCCATGACGAACAGGGTCGGAAGGTCGAGCTCGGCGATGCGCCGGCCATAGTCGGTGAAATCCGCTGACTCGAGCTTGAAGAAGCTGATCGGGTCGTCCTTGTAGGTGTCGACGCCGAGCGAGATCACGACGACATCGGGGCCATAGTCGCGGATCCGCCGCAAGGCATCATCGAGGCCGACCCGCCATTTGGCGTAGGCCGTGCCGGGCGGCATCGGATAGTTGAAGTTGAAGCCTTCACCTTCGCCATGGCCGATCTCGTCGGCAAAGCCGAGAAAATACGGGAAGGCCTCCTGCGGCTGGCCGTGGAGCGAGCAGAACAGAACGTCCTTGCGCTTGTAGAAGATATCCTGGGTCCCGTTCCCGTGATGGAAATCGACATCGAGGATGGCGACGCGCTTGGCGCCGGCGGCGATGAAGCCCTGGGCTGCCAGGGCGGCATTGTTGAGGAAGCAATAACCGCCATAGAGGTCGCGGTGGGCGTGATGGCCCGGGGGGCGGCACAGGGCAAAGGCGGTGCGGGCGCCGCCAGCGACGTAACTCCCGGCCGTGAGCGCCACCGCCGCGGAGGACAGCGCCGCCTGCCAGGTGCCGGCGGCGATCGCCGTCTCGAGAGCGAAGGTGTAGTAGCCCGCCCTGCCCTCGATGCTCTCGGGGATCCGCTGACGCATGCCACGCCCCGGGAAGGTGGTCGGGATCAGCTCGCCGCGGTTGCCGTTGGCAGTCCATTCGCGCCAGGCGGTCTCGAGAAATTCGAGGAAACGGGCGTCGTGAACGGTGCCGAGCGCCCGCCGGTCCAGCTCGGCCGGCGGGGTGATGTCGGTCAGGCCGACCTCCTTCAGACGCCGCAGGATATATTCGATGCGCGAGGGCCGCTCGAAAGGAGTGACCAGCTCTCCGCCATAGAGCTCCCCTTGCGGGAAGTGAAGCCGATGATTCTCCGAATAGACGATACGCATTGCAAACCTCTGCCGCCGTTTGATTCCGGCCAATACTAGCTTGCGTAGGTTTGCTTGTACCAGCGGGCGAATTGCTCGATCCCGACGGTCAAAGGGGTGTCCGGGACATAGCCGGTCAGGGCTTTGAGGAGCGTCACGTCTCCCCAGGTATCGGCGACATCGCCCGGCATCATTTCACGCAGGCGGATATCGGGACGTCGTCCGAGCGCGGCGGCGATCGTATCGACAAACTCGGTGAGCGTGATCCTCCGCCCGGAGGCGATGTTGATCACGCGATGCGGCGCTATCGGGCTCCGGGCGGGATCGATCAAGCCCACAGGATCGCTGACGGCCGATGGCGGCGCCTGAGCGATCCGCACCACCGCCTCCACCGCATCGCTCACATAGGTGAAGTCGCGGGTCGAGCGGCCGTCATTGTAAAGCTCGACAGCCGCGCCCCGCATGATGGCATCGGCGAATTTGAAGAAGGCCATGTCGGGCCGCCCCCATTCGCCATAGACGGTGAAGAATCGCAGACCGGTCGCGGGAAATCCGAAAAGGGCGGCATAGCTGTGGGCCATGACCTCGTTGGCCTTCTTGGTGGCGGCATAGAAGGACACCGGATGGTCGGCGGGCTGGTGCTCGGACCAGGGGACCGGATTGGCGCCATAGACCGAGCTCGACGACGCATAAAGGAGGTGCTGCGGCGGGAGCTCACGGCAGCATTCGAGCACATTGGCGAAGCCGCGAAGATTGCTTTCGACATAGGCGCCGGGATTTTCCAGGCTGTAGCGGACGCCGGCCTGGGCAGCGAGATGGAACACCTGCTCGGGCATCGCCTGCCGCCAGACGGCCTGAAGTCTTTGCTTGTCCGCGACATCGACGATCTCGATGTCGACGCCATAGCGCTCCTTCAGCAATTGGCGGCGCGCCTGCTTGAGGGAGACGTCGTAATAGGGAGTGAGGTCGTCGAGTCCGACGAGCTCGACACCGTCGCGCAACAGCCGGTCGCAGAGATGAAAGCCGATAAAGCCTGCAGCACCCGTAACCAGCGTTCTCATCGTCACCGCCTAACCTTTCACGATGTTGCCGGTCGTCAGGCCGAGCCGCGCGAAGACATTTCGCGTGTCGACGATCAAGCGTGCATGGGCGGCGATGAGCGGATAATCGATATTGTCATGGTCGGTGGACACCAGCACCGCATCATGGCCCGCTATCGCAGCAGCATCCAGCGGCACGCTGGCGCGGCCCCCGAGCTCGGAATGCTCGCGCGTCGCCGGCACCGTCGGAACATGAGGATCGTGGTAGGACACGATTGCACCGCGCCGCTCGAGCAGCTCGACCAGCTTGAGCGAAGGGCTCTCGCGGATATCGGCAACATTCTTCTTGTAGGCGAGACCGATCAACAGGATGCGTGCGGTCCCGAGCGTCGTGCCGGCGGTGCGGTCGAGCGCCTCCTCGAGTCGGCGCACCACATAGAAGGGCATGTGGGTGTTGATCTCGCCGGCAAGCTCGATGAAGCGGGTCGGGACGTCGAACTCGCGCGATTTCCAGGCGAGGTAATAGGGGTCGATCGGGATGCAGTGACCGCCGAGGCCAGGCCCCGGGTAGAATGGCATGTAGCCGAACGGCTTGGTCCTGGCGGCATCGATGACCTGCCAGACATCTATTCCCATGGCGTCGAAGATCATCTTGAGCTCATTGACCAGCGCAATGTTCACCGCGCGAAAGATGTTCTCGGTTATCTTCACTGCTTCGGCGGTCTCGCAAGACGGCACCGGAACGACACGCTCGACGACGCGGCCGTAAAAGGCGGCGACCAGCTCGGATGCCCGCCCATCAAGTCCCGAGACGACCTTGGGAATCGATGCTGTCTCGAAGCTCGGGTTGCCGGGGTCCTCGCGCTCGGGCGAATAGCCGACAAGAAAATCCGTGCCCGCCTCGAGTCCGCGGCTTTCGAGGATCGGCCGAACCACCTCGCTGGTCGTTCCGGGGTAGGTGGTGGATTCGAGGACCACGAGCTGTCCCGGCTGCAAATGCCTGGCGATGGTCTCGGCCGTCGCCTCGATATAGGAGAGATCGGGGGTCCGGTGGCGCGTGAGGGGCGTCGGCACGCAGATGACGATCACGTCGCAGCGCTCGAGCGCGACGAAATCGGTGGTGGCGGAGAGGCGGCCGGCGGCGACCAGCGCCTTGAGGTCACCGCTCATCACCGCGCCGACATAGGATCGGCCGGCGGCTACATGCTGCGGCTTTTCCGGGTCGATATCGAGACCGATGGCAGTGTATCCGGCGCGGGCAACGGCAACGGCGAGGGGCAGGCCGACATAGCCGAGGCCGATCACCCCGACCACCGCTTGGCGCGCGGTGATGCGGCGTTCCAGCCGATCAAGCGCGTCACTGTCCGTTTGCCTGCTCATCCTGGTCTCCTCGGCCGCCTCGCCGGCAATCTGCCGGGGTTTCGAGGATGTATCGTAAACCTCCGGTGGAAATCCAGGGCCGTCTCTAACTCTTGCTCAGCTCTTTTGCCAGGAAATTGGCGAGGAGGAGATCGAATTCGGTATCGATGTTGACGAGCCTGTCCTCGACGATGACGGCGCCGGTCCGGGCGCCCTTGATGGATTTCTCCTCGAGCAGGCACTGGCGGGTGATGGCATAGGCGATGCCGTTGCGGTGATAGACGGGCTCGAGCTGCTGGCGGGCGACGATGCGGGCGCCGGCAGGGTCGTAATAGTCGAGCCGGCCTTCACGATCGATGGTCAGCTGCTTGAGCGGATGGGCCTTGCTGTCGGTCTCGCTGACGGTCCACACCGCGTCATGGCCGCCCTCGACGAGCTTTTCGACGGTGGCCCGCACATGCTCGACACGGCGACCCGGGGAGGTCGGCTGCAACATCACCACGATGTCGTAGCGCACGCCGTCCTGGCGCTCCATCTCGGTCAGGGCATGGACCAGCACGTCCCAATCGGCAACGCGCGGACCGGAAAGCGCCTCCGGCCTCATGAAGGGCACGGCGAGGCCGGCCTCGGCGCCCGCTGCGGCGATATCGGGATGGTCGGTCGACAGGACCGCCCGGTCGATGAACGGCGTTTCGAGCGCGATGCGGGCCGCCAGCACAACCAGCGGCACGCCGCCGACGGTGCGCAGGTTCTTGAGCTTGATGCCGGTCGAGCCGCCGCGGGCCGGCACCACGGCGAGGATGCGGCGGTCAGCCAGCATCGAGCGCTCCCGACCCGCTCACGCGGCGTTCAGAGGGCATGCCGGGCGCGGAAATAAGCGAGCCAGTTGTCGACCTTGGTCTTGCGATGACTGCGGTCGAGCCGGGCGATCTCCGGGTCCTCATAGAAGGAATCGTTGTTGTGATGGGTGGTCGAGATCTCCTCGAAGACGCAGCCGTCCAGAGTGTGGAACTTGTGCCATTCGCCTGGCGAAACGAGGAAGGTGTCACCGACGCGCATCGAGGTGCGGGCGCCGTCCTTGACGATCTCGAGATCGCCATCGAGGAGCTGGAAGGTCTCCTCCTTCTGCTTGTGGAAGTGATAGGGATGTTTCTGCCGCGGCAACTGGATCACCAGCTTCTTGGCATATTGCCGGTTGATGCAGGTGACGATGACGGCACCATATTCGCGGAAGCGCCGCAGGCCGAAATGGTGCGAGATCTCGATCTCGGCATTCTCGTTGATGTGGATGTTGGCCTTGTTCAGCATGCCGCGGACCTGCAGCATGATCTGATAGACGAGCTGCTCGTCGCCGACCCCCTGCCCGGCGAGGCTCGCCGACAATGGCGCGTTGCCGGGGTAGTCGCGGTCGGCGACAAGGCCTGGACGCCAATTGCCGCTCAGCAGCTGGCCCTCCTGAACCGGCATGGCGAAGAACACGTCGCGAGCGGTGATGCTCTCGCCAGCCTTGACGCCGCGGCGGACATAGGCGCCGCGCTTCAGCTCGGTGAGGGTCTGGCGCTCGGCCGGCGAGGTGGGGGCGCGCTCCTCATTGCCGAGCATCGAGCGAGCCGCCTTCCAGGCGGCGATCCAGGACTTGAGCTGGTCGGGCGTCGATGAATAGGCGTTGAGCGGATAGCGGCCGTCATTCAGGCCGACATGGCGCTCGAACAGCCGGGCGCCCTTGGCATAGGCGATCTGGATCGCGGCGACATTGTCCTGGTTCTCATGGGTCGACCAGCCGATCGGCACATTGCGGTAGCGCTCGATCATCTGGCCGATCTGGTTCAGCTGAAGCTTGTCGTCGGGAGTCGGATAGAGCGCGACGCAATGCATGAGGGCGAACTCGACGCGCTCGCTTTCCAGGAAGTTGACGAGCCAGTCGATCTCGTCGGTGCGCAATCCCGCCGTCGACACCACCACGGGCTTGCGCGACGTCACGACCTTTTCGAGCAGCGGCCGGTCGTCGGCCGAGCAGCTCGCGACCTTGATGATGTCAAGACCCATGTCGCAGATGATGTCGACCGATTCCTCGTCGAAGGGCGTGCACATGGTCAGGAGCCCCGCCTTGCGCACCGACTGCGCGAGATCGGCGAAGGCGGTCATGTCGAGCTTCGTTTCCTTGAAGCGCTTCACATATTTGAAGTCGGTGCGCGACTGGTAGTCGGGATGGATGAAGGTGTCGAGCTGGCGGAACTGGAATTTGAGGGCGCCGCGCACACCGGCATCGCGATTGACCTTGCCGACGGCGGCGACGATCTCCTTGGCATAGGGAAGGTCGCCCTGGTGATTGTTGGCGAGGTCGTAGACGAACAGGTCGGTGAAGCCTTGTCTGTCCAGCACGGGAAGCCTCCTCAGTGCAACGCATCCGGGACATGGCCCGCCGACCAGTCGATCCGGACCTTGCGGCCGCTGGCATGCGAGCGGAAAATTGCTGCGATGACGAGCATCGTATCGAGGCCGCGCTCGAGAGCGATCGGCGAGTCCTGGCGCCTGCCATCGAGGATCGCTTCGAGGTGCTCGATCTCGGTCTTGAAGTCGTCGGCGCGCGTCTTGGCCAGAAGCTGCACCTCGGAGCGCTCGCCATCGCCGGAGATCACCGCGTCGAAACCCGGCTGGTGATTGACCCGCCATTCGACGAAACCGTCGCGGCCCTGGATGCGGCAGAGCTTCTCGGGAGGCGCGGTGACCACATCCTGGATCACCTCGCCGACCAGCCCCTCGACGGTCTTGAAGCCGGCCAGCACCAGCCGGTCGTAAGTGACCTTGCCGTCCTCGACCATGTCGAGCAGGCCGGTCACCTCATGGATTCTGCCGGCCCCGACGGCATGGGCGAAGTGCTGCCAGATGTTGATGCCATGCGAATGCTCGCCGGCGGCCCCGCCGCCTCTCGCGGCAAAGCCGAGATAGCTGTCGGCAGGGCCGGAGAGCCAGGGATGGGCCTTGAAGATGCCGCCCCAATGCTCGCGGGTCCGGGCCGAGATGGCGACGACCGGTCCGGTCGCGTCGGCCCGCAGAAGCTCCTCGGCTCGCAGCGTGTTGCCGGTGAGGGTATGGTTGTAGCCGACGCCGGCGAAGATGCCCAATTGCCGGGTTCGTGCCAGGAGCGCCGCGCAACCTTTGAGGTCGGGGCCGCACAGCGGCTTCTCGATCAGGAGGGCGCGCGGCGGGGCGGCATCAAGCGCGGCATTGGCCAGAGCTATATGGGTGTCGGGCGGGGTGCCGATGAACACGACGTCGGCCTTGTCGCCCAGGGCGGCACGCGAGTCCTTGAGGATGATGGCGTCATTCCAGGCACCATAGCGGCCGGGATAGGTGGCGGACCGGGTGCGCTCGAGGGCTTGCGGATCGATATCGGTGAGCGTCACCTGCCAGCCGCGGCTCACCGCGGCATGAGCGATGTGATTGCCGATCGAGCCGGCACCGACGATCTTGATGCGGAACATCTCTTCCCCTGCCCACCGCCCGGCCGCTCGCCATATAGGCGTTGCGACCTCACCTCCCGAGAGCGATTTCTGAACCCTCCTGCGCGACAAGTAAACAAATTCGGGCGAATTTGCCCCATGAGTCTGCCGGTCGAATAGATATCAGCTGATCAAGAACCTTCAACCTGAAGCTGAAACACCTCGTTCGACAGCAGATCAACCCGGACTTTGTAGGTCTTGCCAAGCAGCTGCATGATTTTCGCGATGCGCGCCGTGATTGCGGAGCGATCAAGATCAGGGAAAATATGGGCGTTGTAGCGGCGCTCGGTGGTGCGGGAGATCACGGCATCGAGGACGATGCTGCCGACCGAGACCAGGCGGCTGCGCCAGGGGGGCGGGCGATCCTCCTCGAGCAGCCCGGCGTGATCGCGCAGCGCCGCAATGATCCGCTCGCTGGCAAGCGGTCCGTTCAGGCTCGCCACATGGCGCGACAGGGCTTCGGGCGTTGGCCCCGAGGATGTGCCCCGGCATGTGCCGAGGCCGTCGCTGATCGCGGCGATGAGATCGTCGGCCCGGTCGAAGGCGCTACTCACCGCATTGGGCAGGTCGAGATCGAACTCGGTCGAGCGCACCGGCTGGTAGGCATAGGCGCGGCGCCCGAGAAGCGCCGTCTCGACGCCGCTGGTGCAGCCATTGTGGAGCACCGCCGCGCTCGCCATGAGCCATGGCACGACGGCGCCGCGATGCACCACGGCAGTGTTGGCGGACGAGGCGGCTGCCTCGTGCCAGGCGGCGGCATTCTCCGAGGGGTGGGGACGGATCACCAGCCGGTTCGGGGCGATCGCCCGGGCGAGCCGCGGAACGAGACCGATGAAGCCCTGCATCAGTGCATGCTTATGGGCCGCGAGGCCCGACCACACCGTGTCGAAGTCGCGGCGGCCCAAGCCCGGCGAGCGGAAGGAGCGATGCCGCGGCCGGAAATGGTTGACCAGCGAGAAATTGGTGTTGAAGAGGACGAAGGAGCCGAACTCGCGACGGATCGCCTCGGCCTCGGCGCGATAGAAATCGCGAAGCTCGGGCCTGAGCAGGTCGGCCCGCGGATTGCCGGTGAGGACGATCGGGCTGCCGCGATAATAGGGGGAGCGGCGCCAGTAATCGGCATTGTCGTCGCCCCAGGCGAAGAGCAGCCGCGGCAGGCTCATGGAGCGCGCCTGGTAGCGCACCGTCTGGACATGGGCAGGGAAGCGCACCAGTCCCTCCTCGTCCATGGCGACGACGGCGTGGCCCTGGGCGACGGGCCGGTCCATGACGAAGTTCTGGCGGACATTCTTGGCGAGGTAGAGCGCCTCGCCATAGCGCGGCGTGTTGTCGATGCTGTGCCTGAGGCCGATGAGCACGCGATAGCCGGCTTCCGAGGCGAGCAGCCCGAGCAGGAGATTGGCGTCGAGCTCGCGCTTGCCGATGACTACCGGCAGCAGCAGCGTCCGGCGTTCAGCCATCGTGCCGGGAAGCTTTGCGGAAACGAACCGCATCATCGCGAAGGGCGCTGACCTCGATATCGTGGAACCTGTCGAGCAGGCGCTGGACCAGCGCCACCTTGTCGAAGATCTCGGCGGCCGGCATGCCGGGGAAAACGTGCTTGATATATTGCAGCCGCTCGGTCACCGGGAAGCGTCGGCCGAGCTCGCCAAGCCCATAGGAGAGGACGCGGAAGCTGCGGTCCTTGAGCGGCCGCGGCGGCGGTGGCGCGAGCAGCGCCTCGTGGCTCTCGTCCAGGGCAGCGAGGATGCGTTCGCAGGCGAAGGGACCGTCGAGATTGGCAATGTGATGGCGCAGGAGCTCCGGGACGGGCAAGCCCTTGGCGAGCTTGGGATCAGTGCCGGCGAGCGCGGTGCGCGCGCAATCGATGACCTGGTCCACCGTGTCGCATTCGATGCTGACGGCATTGGGCAGCTCGAGATCGCAGGCGGCGGAGCGCACCGGCCGGAAGGCAATCGCCGGCGTGCCGAGGACGCGGGCCTCGATAGCGCTGGTGCAGCCATTGTGGACGACCGCGCTCGCTGCCATCAGCCAGGGGACGACGGCACCTTCGAACACCACCTCGGCATTGGGAAGATCCCGCGCCACGTCATGCCAGGGCTGGCGATTCTCGGAAGGGTGCGGCCGGACGATCAGCTTGAGCGGGGCGATGGCGGCGGCGAGCCGCGGCACGAGGCCAAGGAACTCGGCCATCAAGGCGGTCTTGTGCTGCACCAGGCCGTTGGCGGCCTGCTGGAACACCGCGAGCGGCACGTTCTTGGTGGGCTTCACCGGGTTGAAGCCCGGAGTGAAGTGGTTGACGATCGAGAAGTTGGTGTTGACGAGCACGAAGGGCCCGTAGCGGGCGGCAAGCTCACCGGCGGCCGCGGCATGAAACCCGCGCAGCTCAGGCCTCAGCAGGTCGGCACGCGGATTGCCGGTCTCGAAGATCGGCGTGCCGTCATAATTGGGCAACCGGGCCCAGTGCTCGGCATTGCTCCGCCCCCAGGCGAGAAGCGCCCGGGTGGCGTTAAAGACCTCGGTCTCGAGCCGCATGCTCTGGAATTCGTCGGGGAAGCGGACCAGCCCTTCCTCATCCATGGCCACCACGCTATGGCCCAGAATGAAAGGCGGTTTCACGGATTGGAAGCGCCGCACGCTCTTGCACAGGAAGATGGAACGAGGCAGCAGCGGCGATTTGAGCGGCTGGTTGCGCCCGACAATGACATCGTAGCCGCGCTCGGCGGCAAACAGGCCGAGAAGAATCTTGGCATCGAGCTCGCGGCTGGTGATCTCGACCGGCAGCAGCAGCGGCAGGGCGGGAGCCACCGGACGCTCGCCGACAGCCTCGCTCGCGGGCCCTGCCACTTTATGCGGTACCTGCCCCCGGCGCTCAAACTTAAGCTGTACCGAGGTCATGGAACTCTTCCGGTGTACTACGCTTGCCTCTCATCCGGATCTACACTTGCCCCGCAGTCGGGCATGAGGTCAAGCTGCCAAGCAGAAGTGTGAGATGGAAGATTCATATGCGACACGTCACCTTGCCGGATGGAGAGCAGGTGCCATGCCTTGGCATCGGGACCTGGCGGATGGGGGAAAACGCGCGAAACCGCAAAGCCGAGACCGAGGCGCTGCGGACGGCGATCGACCTCGGTCTGACCCTGATCGACACGGCGGAAATGTATGCCGAGGGCGGCGCCGAGGAGGTGGTGGGCGAAGCGGTCGAAGGCCGGCGCAATGAGGTCTTCATCGTCAGCAAGGTGCATCCGCGCAATGCCGGGCGCGCCGCCACGATTGCCGCCTGCGAGCGCAGCCTCGGGCACCTGAAGAGCGACAGGATCGATCTCTATCTCTTGCATTGGCGCAGCGCCGTGCCGCTTGGCGAGACCGTCGAGGCCTTCAGGCAGTTGCAGAAGGCCGGCAAGATCCGCCATTGGGGGGTGAGCAACTTCGATGTCGGCGACATGGCGGAGCTCAAGGAGCTCGATCCATCCTGCGCCAGCAACCAGGTGATGTATCATCTCGCAGCGCGCGGCATCGAGTTCGAGCTGCTGCCGGCGGCGCAACAGTCGGGCATTCCGGTGATGGCCTATTCGCCGCTCGGCGCCGGCGACATCCTGAGCGACACGACGCTCAACGAGATCGCCCAGAGCCGCGACGTGTCGCCGGCGACGGTGGCCCTGGCATGGGTGCTGCGGCAGGACCAGGTGATCGCGATCCCGAAGAGCGCGAAGAAGGCGCGGGTCAAGGAATTTCGCGAAGCTCTCGACCTCACGCTCAATGTCTATGAGCTGCAGGGCCTCGACAAGGCGTTCCCGGCACCACGCAAGCGGACGCCGCTGGCGATGAGTTGAAAGTAGCGCGGTCGGCAATAGGCACTTGCCTACAGCCTCACTTCCGCGATCACCATGGCGAGACCCGCTTCGAGCGCGATGCCGATCGGCCCGAAGGCCTCGTTGGAGATGGTCAAGGTCGAGCCGGCCGGCACGAAGCGCCGGTCGAGCGGCCAGCGCACGCCGGTCAGCGTCAGCCCGGCCAGATCGGTGACGGGCACGACGGAGAAGCGGGAGCCTTGCGGCAGATCGATGGTCCGGTTGCCGGGAAGAAGCGGGTAGCCTTCCTCATTGCCGCTGGTGATCAATGTCGCGACCCCATTTTGCGCGAGGCGGATGGCGAGCTGAGCATGGGCCATGACATGATCGGTGCGACCACCAAAACCGCCGACAAGGACGAGGCCGGTGGCGCCACGCTGGAGCGCTTCCTCGACGGCGAGTTCGCCATCGGTCATCGATTTGGCGGCGGGAAACACCAGCCGCGGCACCTCGCCATGATCGGCGAGCAGCGGATCGGACGCCGAATCGAAGTCGCCTAGCCATAGCTCGGGGACCACCCCCAGCACAGCGGCATGACGCATGCCGCTGTCGGCGGCAATGATGCGGGTGCCGGCAATCTGGGCGGCGAGGCGCGCGGTGGGCGTAATGTCGCCGGCGAGCAGCACGGTGAAATTGGTCATGCTTCCCGGCTCTACACCTTCTGTCCCGTAGCGTGCAAATGGTTGCCAGTCTAGCGCGGCGGCGTATATGCTCCGGCTCGCTCTACGGGGTGCCCGGCTTCGGGCTGAGAGGCGAAAGCATCGCCAACCCGCTGAACCTGATCCGGGTCATGCCGGCGGAGGGAGAGGAGCCTCGTCACAGGGCCCCTTCCACTCATCCGGCAGCCGCAATGGAAGGACCAATCGCATGCGCCGGCTGATCGCTGCCGCCCTGACACTCATCGCCCTTACCAGCTTCGCACAGGCAAAGGACACGCTGACCATCTACACCTATGACGGCTTCACCTCGGATTGGGGCACCGGGCCGAAGGTGAAGGCAGCCTTCGAGCAGCAATGCGACTGCACGGTCGACTTCGTCGCCCTGCCGGATGGCGTGGCATTGCTCAACCGGCTGAAGCTCGAGGGTGCGGCCACCAAAGCCGACATCGTGCTCGGGATCGACACCAATCTGACGGCGGAAGCCGAAGCGACCGGCCTTTTCACGCCGCATGAGGTGAACGCCGCCGGCCTTGCCGTGCCGGGCGGCTGGAGCGACAAGACCTTCCTGCCGTTCGACTGGGGTTATTTCGCCGTGGTGTTCGATAGCGACAAGCTGAAGCCCGATCAATTCCAGAGCCTCAAGGACTTCGTCGAGAAGCCGGGTCCGGAGAAGATCGTGATCGAGGACCCGCGGACCGCAACGCCGGGCCTCGGGCTGCTGTTGTGGATCAAGGCGGTCTATGGCGACCAGGCGAAGGACGCCTGGGAGAAGCTCAAGCCGCGGATACTGACGGTGACGCCAGGCTGGTCGGAAGCCTATGGCCTCTTTACCAAGGGCGAAGCGCCGATGGTTCTGTCCTACACCACCTCGCCGGCCTATCACATGATCGCCGAGAACACGAAGCGCTATCAGGCCTTTGCCTTCGCCGAGGGCCATTACATGCAGATCGAGGTGGCCGGCATGACCAAAAGTGCCAGGAACAAGGAGCTGGCGCGGCGGTTCCTCGCCTTCATGATCAGCCCCGGGTTCCAGGATCTGGTGCCGGAGACCAATTGGATGTATCCCGCCGGCGCGACATCAAAGCCGCTGCCCGGCGCCTTCGACACATTGGTCAAGCCGGCCAAGTCGCTGATCTTCAGCTCGGAAGAGGTTGCACGGAATCGCAAGGCGTGGACAGAGGAGTGGCTCGCCGCCACCAGCCGCTGATTGGCGGCCTTTCGTTCATCGATGGGCGCGGCGGCGGCCGGCATCGCGGTCGTGGCCGTGGTGACGGCGCTGACCGCCGCGGCATTCGTGCCGCTGCTCGGCCATGCACAGGCAGGAGCGCCGCTTCTCGATGTCCTGACTGCGAGCTATACGCTGCGGATCGCCCGCTTCACCCTGCTGCAGGCCGTGCTGTCGACCCTCCTTTCGGTGGGGTTCGCCATCCCGCTCGCCCGGGCGCTCGCGCATCAGCAGCAGTTCATGTTCCGCGGCACGCTGCTGCGCCTGATGGCGCTGCCGCTCGGCCTGCCGGCGCTGGTCGGGGTGCTCGGCATCGTCGAGGTGTTCGGGCAGCGCGGCTGGGTCAACGGGCTGATGGCGGGCCTCGGTCTCGACAGCCGCCTCGAGATCTACGGGCTGACCGGCATCCTCATCGCCCATGTGTTCTTCAACATGCCGCTCGCCGCCCGCATGGTGCTGTCGGGACTGGAGGCGATCCCCTATGAGAGCGAGCGGTTGTCCGCCCAGCTCGGCTTCACGCCGGCGCAGCATTGGCGCCATGTCGAATGGCCGGCGGTGCGCCAGGTGCTGCCCGGCACGCTGCTCCTGGTGTTCATGCTGTGCGCGGCGAGCTTCACCATCGTGCTGACGCTGGGTGGCGGGCCGTCGGCAACGACGCTGGAAGTGGCGATCTATCAGGCGCTGCGGTTCGACTTCGATCCCGGCCAGGCGGTGGTCCTGGCCCTGCTCCAACTCCTGCTCTGCGCCTCCTGCTATCTGCTGCTCTCCCGGCTCGGCACCGACGTCGATCCCGGCATGACGCTCGGGGCGAGGGCGCGACCGACGTTTCACAGCGGCGGCCGTAGGCCCGGCGACTGGCTGCTGATCGCCATCGCGGGTGCCTTCATCGCGCTGCCGCTCGGCGCCATCGTGATCTCCGGGCTCGAGGCGCCGCTCAAGAGCCTGCTCACGCAATCGGCGGTGTGGCAGGCGGCGTCGACCAGCCTTGCGGTCGCGCTCGCCGCCACCGCACTGGCGATGGCCGCCGCCTGGTCGCTGGCTGCGGCGCGGCGCGACACGCGGCGGATGCGGCATCCGCCGGCCTGGCGGGTCACCCTCGACAAGGTCGGCGGGCTGATCGCCGGCCTGACGCTGGCGATGCCGCCAATCGTGCTCGGCGCCGGCTGGTTCGTGCTGGCGCTCGGTTTCGAAGGACCGTTCTCGATCGCACCGGCCGCCGTGGTGGCCGGCAATGCGCTGCTGGCGCTGCCCTTCGCGGTCAGGATCATCGAGCCGGCCATGCTCAGCCATGCGCAAGCCTATGATCGGCTGGTGTTGAGCCTCGGTCTTCAGGGATTGACGCGATTCCGCCTCATCGACTGGCCGGTGCTCGGCCGCCCCGCCGGGCTCGCGGCGGCGCTGGCGATGGCGATGTCGCTCGGCGATCTCGGCATCATCACGCTGTTCGGATCGGAGGACTTTCTCACCCTGCCCTATCTGCTGCTGCAACGCATGGGGACCTATCGCACCACCGACGCAGCGGGGCTGGCGCTGATCCTCGGCGGCTTGTGCCTGGCGCTGATCTGGACGGCAGAGCGGATGGCGCGGCCGACAGAGAGGCGTTCGCCGTGATACCGCCCGGCATCGTGCTCGATGATGTGCGCTTCGATTATGACGACATGCGCATGCTGTTCAGCGCGGCGATTCCGGCGGGCGCGTTTGTGGGCGTGATCGGGCCAAGCGGCGCCGGCAAGTCGTCGCTGCTCAATCTGATCGCCGGGTTCGAGGTGCCGCTGTCGGGACGAATCGTGATGGACGGCATCGATCATACCGACGCGCCGCCGCAGGACCGGCCGGTGACCATGCTGTTCCAGGAGAACAATCTGTTTTTCCATCTCGATGTCTTCACCAATGTGGCGCTCGGCATCTCGCCATCGCTCAAGCTCGGCGATGAGGATCGTGCCGCGGTTGCCGCCGCGCTGGCGCGGGTGGGCCTGAGCGGGATGGAGGGGCGGCGCCCGCGCGAAATGTCGGGCGGCGAGCGCCAGCGCGCCGCCATCGCCCGTGCGCTGGTGCGCCGGCGGCCGGTTCTCCTGCTCGACGAGCCGTTTGCGGCGCTCGGGCCGGCGCTGCGCCACGACATGCTGCAGCTGGTCCGCGACCTGCGCGACGAGCGGGGCCTCACGGTCATTTTCGTGACCCACAATCCCGGCGATGCCGAGCGGGCCGCCACCCACACGGCCTTCGTCGAGGGCGGCCGCATCATCGCGCTCCGTCCGACGGCGGAATTCTTCGCGGCGCGCGACCTTCCAGGCCTTGCCGACTATCTCGGGGAATGAACAAGGCAGCTCATGGCAGGCGTGCTGACGGCCGCCTTGCCACAACCTGCAAGCTGTGAGATGTCCCCGGGTCAGCGCAATTGTCGAGGGTGGAAGCTCATGAGTGTCTCCCGCGGTCGCACGGTGCTGGCAACGCCCGGGCCAACGATCCTGCCGGACGAGGTGTTGTCGGCGATGCACCGCCAGCCGATCGACCTCTATGGCAGCGCGATGGAGGACATCACGCAAGGCTGCCTTGCCGATCTGCGCTCGCTGTTCGGGACCAGGGAGAGCGTCTACATCTACACGGCGAATGGCCATGGCTGCTGGGAGGCGGCTCTCACCAACATCCTGTCGCGCGGCGACAAGGCATTGGCGCTGGAAAGCGGCCTGTTCGCCACCGCCTGGGCGGATCTCGCCCGGGCGCTCGGCATCGATGTCGAGACTCTCCCCGGCGATCCGCGCCGGGCGGTCGATCCGGTGGCGCTGGAAGATCGGCTGCGGGCGGATCGCGACCATCGCATCAAGGCTATCCTCGTCGTCCAGGTCGACACCGCCTCGAGCGTGGTCAACGATATCCCGGCGATCCGGGCGGCGATCGATGCCGCCGGCCATCCGGCGCTGTTCCTGGTCGATGCGATCGCGTCGCTCGCCACCATGCCGTTCACGATGGACGACTGGCGGGTGGATGTCGCACTGGGCGCGGCGCAGAAAGGCCTGATGCTGCCGCCGGGGCTTGCCTTCGTGGCGGCAGGAAGGCGAGCCAAGGAAGCGCGGCGGTCGGCCGATCTCGCGACGCGCTATTGGGACTGGGTGTTCCGTGATGGCGAGGAGAACTACATGAAGCATTGCGGCACCGCGCCCGAGCATCTGATCTTCGGGTTGCGGCAGTCGCTCGACCTGCTGGCGGAGGAAGGGCCGACTGCGACCTTCCGGCGGCACCAGCTCCTCGCCGATGCGGTGCGCGAGGCGTTGTCGGTATGGTCGGAAAGCGGGGCGCTCGACTTCAACATCATCGAGCCGGCGCAGCGGTCCAATGCCGTCACGACCATCCTCACCCGTGGTTTCGACCCGCTCGATCTGCAGAATTGGTGCGACAGCGTCTGCGGCGTGTCGCTCGGCACCGGCATCGGCAGCTTCGCGGGCAAGGGCTTTCGGATCGCCCATATGGGCCATATCAATGCGCCCTCGATCCTCGGCGTCCTGGGTTCGGTGGAAGCAGGGCTCACCGCATTGCGCATCGGCAAGGTTGCCGGCGGGGTGAGCGCGGCGAGCGCGCTCCTGGGAAGGGAGGCAGAAAAGGGGCAGTAGGCATTAGGCAGATAGGCAGTAGGAAGAGCACTGCCTACTGCCTATTGCCTCGCCTGGGACGGTGCTCGAGGATCACCATCAGGCCGGCGGCAATGACGATGGTGGCGCCGACCAGCACATGGATGGACGGACGCTCGGCGAAGATGAGCCAGGCGACGATGAGCACCCAGATCATCTGCGTGTAGTCGAAGGGCGCAATGGTCGAAGCATCGGCGTAGCGGTAGCTCTGGGTCAGCAGCAGCTGGCCGACGCCGCCGAACAGACCAGACAGCACGAGCAGGCCGAGCTCGGTGGCATTCGGCCATACCCAGCCGAACGGCAGGGTGGCGAGGCCGATCAGCGAGGCGTTGATCGAGAACCAGACCACGATGGTGGTGGTCGGCTCGTACTTGATCAGCCGGCGCACCAGGATCATGGCGCAGGCGGCGAAGAAGGCCGAAGCAAGCGCAGCGGCGGCGCCGATGAGCTTCGGCGCCTCCAGCGGCAGATGCTCGATGAGCTTGAGCTGCGGCCACAGGATGAACAGGATTCCCACGAAGCCCAGCAGCACGGCAATGATTCGCGCCGCTGTCAGTTTTTCGCCAAGGACGATGCTGGCGAGCAGGATCACGAGGAGCGGCGACAGGAACCCGATGGCCATGGCCGCCGGAAGATCGAGGCGGGCTATGGCGAAGAACCAGGCGATCATCGACAGGGCCCCAACCCCGCCGCGCCACAAATGGCTGATGAAATTGGACGTGATGAAGACGCGCCGCAGGCGCTCGCCCTTCATCATGATCATCATGATGGCGATGGGCACGAGCGCGAAGGCCGAGCGGAAGAAGACCTGCTCACCAGCCGGAACGTCGTCGGCCACCGCCTTGAGGCAGGCAATCATGCAGGTGAAGGTGAAGGTCGAGGCGATCTTGAGGAGGATGCCGGGAAGCTGCGATTTCTCCCGCGACAGCCACGCCACTTCGGAAGGCAACACCCCGTCCTCCGTCAGTCATGCTCTCCGAAGCCCGAGGCGACCAGGTCGGAGATGGCCGCTAGGGCCGTTTCCGCGTCAGGCCCGGTCACCTCGACCAGAATGGTCGAGCCTTCGCCAGCTGCCAACATCATGAGACCCATGATCGAGGTGCCCGGTGCCGACTGGCCGTCACGACTGACGGTGATGGCGGCATTGAAGCTGTCGGCGCATTTGACGAATTTGGCCGACGCCCTGGCATGCAACCCGCGGCTGTTGACGATGGTGAGCTTACACCGAAGCATCTTGTCGGGCTCAGGGCTCGACATTGACCTCACAGCCTATTTCGAGAGGAGTCGGCTCGCGACGTTGATGTATTTCCGGCCGGCATCCTGCGCCGCCTGAACGGCCGTGTCGAGGCTGGCATCGCGGCGGATGCTGGCCAACTTGACCAGCATGGGGAGATTGACGCCGGCGAGAACCTCGATCCGGCCGCGCTCCATGACCGAGATGGCCAGATTTGAGGGGGTGCCGCCGAACATGTCGGTCAACACGACGACACCCTCGCCGCTGTCGACGTGCTGGACCGATTGGATGATCTGCTCGCGGCGTTGGGTGATGTCATCGTCGGGACCGATGGCAATTGCCTCAATCTGGCTCTGGGTGCCGACCACGTGCTCCAAGGCTGATCTCAGCTCGTCGGCCAGACGCCCATGCGTCACGAGCACGATACCAATCATCAGTCCAACTCCGTGCTGAGAATACGTCCCCAGGCAGCGTCCCCAAAGGTGCGCCATATTGTCCAAGCGGGCGGGTGAGCGCAACTGGGCGCGTCAACCTATCCCCTGCCAAGCTCTTCCGTCAGTCCGGGGCCTGCAGCCGCAAAGGGTTGAAGGCCACGTCCATCGCCATCAGGAGCCGCTGCGGGGCAGAGCTCGCTGCCGGGTCCAGATCGGTCTCGGGGATCGAAATTCCAAGAATGCTGAATTGACGCACGGGCCGCTCCGGCATCCGCTCGATCGTGGCCTGAGGCTTCAGACGGAACAGCATGGAAAGGCCGGCCTCATGCTCGTAATCCATCCGGACGATGCCGAGGCCGCGAACCTCGAACAAGCCGCGCAGATTGGCCGGCGCCAGGCCCACCAGCATGCTGCCGCGGCGCTCCACCGTCACCTGGTCGTCGGCGACGAGCCGCGCATCGAGGGTGGTGATCAGGCGCAAGGCAAGGTCGGACTTGCCGCATCCCGAGGGGCCGCACAGCAGAATCCCCCGTCCCTGCACGGAGAGGCAGGTCGCGTGCAGGGTCTCGCTTGCCGTCATATAGGCTCATCCCTCGGTGGTGCGATCGCCTTCAACGGCGGGAAGCCGCACGGTGAATCGCGCGCCGAGCACCGATGGCGGATCGGAGCCGGCAGCAGCGGCATGCCGGTTGGCAGCGGTGATCTTGCCGCCATGCGCCTCGACGATCTGGCGCGAGATCGAAAGGCCGAGACCCGAATTCTTGCCGAAATAGCCGGGCGGGCGATCGGTGTAGAAGCGGTCGAAGATGCGCGCCATCTGATCGGGATTGATGCCGGGGCCCTCGTCATCGACGCGGAACTCGACCTGACGGGCGAGCC
>JBIOYR010000018.1:0-16662 GCA_044870245.1 Aestuariivirgaceae bacterium
GGCGTTCGAACCCTACGACACCAATCCGGACCTTGGCAGCTTCATCCTCATCGACCGCCTGACCAACGCCACGGTCGGGGCCGGCATGATCCGCTTCGCCCTGCGCCGGTCGCACAACATTCACTGGCAGGCGCTCGACGTCAACAAGCGGGCGCGGGCGGCGCTGATGCGGCAGAAGCCATGCATGCTGTGGTTCACCGGCCTTTCGGGCGCCGGCAAGTCGACAATCGCCAATCTGGTGGAGAAGCGGCTCCATGCGATGGGCCACCAGACCTATCTGCTCGATGGCGACAATGTCCGCCACGGGCTCAACAAGGATCTCGGATTCACCGATGCCGATCGGGTGGAGAACATCCGGCGGGTCGCCGAGCTGGCACGGCTGATGGTCGATGCCGGGCTGATCGTGCTGGTGTCGTTCATCTCGCCGTTCCGCTCGGAGCGGCTGATGGCGCGCGAGCTGGTGGAGCCGGGCGAGTTCGTCGAGGTGTTCGTCGACACGCCGCTGGCGCTCGCCGAGACCCGCGATCCCAAGGGACTCTATGCCAAGGCGCGGCGCGGCGAGATCGCCCATTTCACCGGCATCTCCTCGCCCTATGAGGCGCCGGAGAATCCGGAAATCCGGATCGACACGGCCGAGCGCTCGGCCGAGGACGCGGCGGGCGACATCGTCGCCCATCTCGAGCAGGCGGGGCGGCTGGCGAGCTAGCGAAATTGCGAGTGGCGAAATAGTTCGCCCTCACCCGGCGCTTCGCGCCACCCTCTCCCACGCTGACGCGGGGAGAGGGGAGTCAATGAGGGGCGGTTCACCAACCTTACTCCCTTCTCCCCGCCGCGCGGGGAGAAGGTGCCCCGGAGGGGCGGATGAGGGCCTATTTCTCAGGCGTCCTTGGCGGGGTGCTCGGACGGTTCCTCGTAACAATTCCCCTTTGCTCGGGAAGAACAGGGCTGGATTTGCTCTTTTCTGGAGGCGGATGCCTCCTGCGTAGCGCTCGCGGCTTCGGATTACCCGCGGGAGCCGTCGAGTGGCCCTGCTCAGTCGTACCAGCTGTCGCAACTGTCGGCTCCAAAGCTGAGCGAGGAAGCTGGCCAAATTCCCTGTCGGCATCTGCCATGATTCTGTCTGGTGAGAAGCTCGCAAGGAGTTCCTTGTCAACGTCTTCCAGGATTCTGTCGAAAGAAAAGCTGGCAAGGAATTCCGCGTCGGAAACAGGCTGCTTAGGTGTAAGACCGACGCCTGCCATGATTCTGTCAGGAGGCGACCCGGCGAGAAAATCCTCGCTTCCCATCATCGTTGGCTCAGCAACCGGGTGATCATTTGTTTTCGAGAGACTGGGGTGGCCTTCAACCCAGGAAAACCCTTGCCTGGACATGGCTTCCTTCGACGATGGCGCACCTTCTGGCGACTCGGTCTGATTTGACGGGGTCTTGCGCGGATTCAATCCGATGCTGACCGATCGCGATCTCAGAGCCTTGCTCGCAGTCGAAAGATAGTTGACAGACTTGGATCTTATGGCCTTGGCCTGCGGCTCCATAGGGCGTTGAGCATCTTTACTCTGTATTTGATATTTTCGCTCAGGGAGGATGTTGTGTGATCGAGCCCAGTCCATTATGCGCGACATGTTTGCCCCTTACTGACGACAATTCGCCTTCCTCAGTCCGCAGTCGTTATTTCTCGGGAAGTTTCGGCATCGCTTCGAATTGTTCGAGGAACTCTCGGAAGGAGGCTTTTTGGACCGCTTTCGGACCCTGCTCGAGCACCCCATCCGGATTGATCATTCGCTCGACATCCAGATAGGCAGCCTCGGCATTGGCGGCCGGTTGATGGTCACTCGTCCATAGCTCCCACTCGATTTCGCCCTTGATGTCTTCCTGCTGTTCAGCAGCATGCTGTTTCAGAAGGTCGTCGAAATCTGCATAGGCGGCCTCTCGGCTCTCGCTCATCGCGCCTTTCGTCGGCTGCGTTTTTTGGGAGTCCTCGATCTCCTTCAAGGCTCGATCAATTTCACGTCCCAACGATTGGAAGTCGGCCGTCCCGCTGATGTCGGACGCGAGATCCTTCATTAGGCTATCCATCTTCTCTTCGATCACTCGCCTAGGTTCGTCCGCCGAGGACCGTACGAGATCCGGAATTCCCTTGTATGGTGAGAGCTTTCCTTGCGCAGGCGTGGGCAATTTCCCCCATTTGGCTTCGAGCGCAACCATCCTCTCATGGGCCTGAGACTTCTTTTCAAGTCTGTCGATGTCTACAGGCATTTGCTGCGTTTTCGGTGTCCTATTCTGTGCCAATCGTCCTGTTGGCGCCTCGGTCGGTTTCGCAGGCTCCGGTTTGGCGCTGCTGACCTTCCAACTCTTGAGAGACTTGCCCTGAAGGGCGATCGTGCGAGTAGAGCTTTCTTTTCTCTGGTTGGCTCGACTCTCGAAAGAAACCTGCGCCTTGGTCTGCTCCAGCGGCTTGTGAGGCCGAAACAGACCGGTCACCTTGTTGAAAATACTCGTCATCACTGCCCCCTTACTGACGATTACTCTCTTGCCCTCCTCAGTATAGTCGTATCGTCAGGCGTCACCTGTGCTGTTTGGCACAGGTTCATCTTGAATCTTCTTGCGGGGATTGAGGCGATACAGATTGAAGCGGCGGGCGACGCCGCGGATGCGGTGGGGGCCGAGATTCTCGAGGTCGAAGCCGTCGAGATGGCGGGCGGTCTCCTGGCTGACGGCGATCCGGACCTCGGCGGTCTCGGGGGAGAACATGCGGGCGGCCTGCTCCATGCGCTGGGCGATGTTCACGGTGCGGCCGACGGCGGTGTAGTTGATGCGGCCGGGCGCGCCGATATTGCCGACCAGCAGCGGGCCGGTGTGGAGGCCGATCCGCACCGCAATGCCGGGTTGGCCGGCGGCGGTCCGGTCACGGTTCTCGCCCTCGATCCCTTCGGCCATCAGCTCGGCGGCACGGGCGGCAGCGCGGGCCGAGGTGCGGCCGCCGTCGTCCTCGCTGCCGTCGGCCAGCCAAAAGGCCATCATGGCATCGCCCATATATTTGTCGACGACGCCGTCGGTCGCCTCGACCGCCGCGGCGAGGACCTCGAAATGGCGGTTGAGGAGCGCTGCGGTGTCGCTCGGGTTCATCGGCTCGGTGATGCGGGTGTAGCCGACAATGTCGGTGAAGCAGACGGTGGCGATGCGGTAGACCGAGGGGATGTCATGGGCGCCCTGGGCGACGAAGCGGCGCACCAGGCTCTTCGGCACATAGCGCTCGAACCAGCGCAGCGCCTCGATCATGCGGTTGAAGGCGCGCGCCTGCTCGTCCATCTCGCGGATGCGGCTGCGGCGCATTTCGGGGACGGCAGCAAGCTCGAGGCTCGACACGGCAACCGCGGCATCGGCCATGTCGCTGATCGGACGACCGAGCTTGCGGCCCATCCAGATGGCAAGGAGGAGCGCGGCGATGAGGGCGCTCAGGCCGACGACGCCGCTGACCAGGAGCCGCGACAAGGGCGCATCGACGGCATTGAGCGAGACATAGGCGCCGGCGGTCAGCGCCAGCGGACCATAGGCGGGGAGCGGCTTGGCGATAATGACCCAGTCGTCGCCGCGCACCTTCTGGAGGATCCTGACGATGACGTCGCGATCGCGCATGGATTTGAAGAGGTCGACCTTCTCGGCCTTGTCGATGCCGGAGATCACCTCATCGCCGAAACGGTCGATGGTCGGCAGCGGCATGCCGGGCTTGAGATCGCCGGCACCGGATACCAGCAGGGGATGGGCAAGGACGCCGTTGCCCGAGAGGATGAAGGCGATGAGACCCTCCTCGGCCGAGATCTTGGAGACCAGCCCCGACAGCCGCTCCATGCTGACCCCGGCAATGACGACGCCGCGGAACTCACCGCCCGAAAAAACCGGAGCATGGGCCGAGGCATAGGTCGCCTTGGCGCCGGTGACGAAGACTGGCCGCGACCAGCCGGGCCCGTCGCCGGCGCGGGCGGTGGCCAGCGCCTTGGCAAAGGTCGCATCGGGTGGCGGTGGAAACTTTTCGACGCGACCTTCGCCGATATCATCCCGCATGGCGAGAAAACGGGTGCCGTCGGCGCGGACAAAAGTCACGCCGCCAATCGAGGGGGTGGCGGCGAGGGCGCCGATCAGCAGGTCCTCGGTCGGGGCGGAATCCGGGGAGGTCAGCTTCTCCGACAGGATCTCGGCGAGATACACGGTCTGTTCGCGGGCCGGCTGCAGCTCGGCATCGACCGCGTTCTCGATCAGGCCGATAATGAGCTCGATCTTGTCGCTCAAAAGCTCGGTGGCGCTGCGCACCCCGGTGATCAGGTTGACGGCGAGGACAAGGCCGACGGCGAGCAGCACCACCACGGCGGCGCCGCTCGCCAAGGCTGCTGCGATCGGGGTGCGCAAGGATTTGAGCCGGCGCCGCATCGAACGCCGCGGCTTGGTCTCGGTGGCAGTCGTCATTGGCAGGGATCATAGGAGAATCATCCGCTCATAGGCAGGGGCAGTATTGCCCCGCGGCAGATGGCTCCTACCTTGCCTTTGGGGGAGCCGTTTCAGCCTCGGAGATGCCGTCATGACCACCGTGCCCAAGATCACGCCGGAGATGATCCGCCTCTATGACGAGTACACCCACGTCACCCTCGACCGCCGCGGATTCCTTGCGAAACTCACCACGCTCGCCGGATCGAGCGCTGCCGCCGGGGCAATCCTGTCGGTGCTGGAGAACAATTACGCCCAAGCCGCGCTGGTTGCCGCGGACGATCCGCGGATTCAGGCCGAATCGGTCAAGTTTCCAAGCCCGAATGGCGAGATCAGCGGCTATCTGGTGAAGCCGGCCAATGCCAGCGGCAAGCTGCCGGCGGTGGTGGTGGTCCATGAGAATCGCGGTCTCAACCCGCATATCCAGGACGTTGCGCGACGGGTCGCGCTGGAAGGATTCCTGGTGCTTGCTGTCGACTTCCTGTCACCGGCCGGCGGAACGCCCAAGGACGAGGACAAGGCGCGCGAGATGATCGGAGCGCTTGATCCGATGAAGGTAGTGGCCGACGGGGTGGCGGCGGTCGCCTATCTGAAATCGCACCCGGATGCGAACGGCAAGGTCGGGGCGGTCGGGTTCTGCTGGGGCGGCGGAATTGTCAACCGGCTGGCGGTCAATGCCCCGGATCTCACTGCGGCGGTCGCCTATTACGGGCCGCAGCCCGACCCCAAGGACGTGCCTAGGATCAAGGCTCGGCTGATGCTGCACTATGCCGGCAAGGACGAGCGGATCAATGCCGGGATCGCGGCTTATGAGGAGGCGCTCAAGGCGGCCAACATCCCCTATACGCTGTTCATGTATGACGGGGTGGACCACGCCTTCAACAACGACACCAATGCGGCGCGCTACAACAAGGAGGCGGCCGACCTCGCCTTCGGGCGCACCATCGGTTTCCTCAAAAAAGAGCTGGCCTAGAGCAGCGGTCCGACGAGGCCGGCGAAGAGCGCGCCGGCGATCAGGCGGCGCATCGTCGCGATATCCCCGCTGAAGGCGCGGTCGACAGGGCGCGGCGGCACCTCGGCGCGGATCGCCCGGTGGGCGGCTTCGAGCGGCTCAGAGGACCGCATCGGCCGGCGGAAGTCGATGCCTTCGGCGGCGGCCAGGAGCTCGATGGCGATCACCGCCTCGGTGTTGGCGAGCATGCGGTGGAGGCGGAGCGCGCCATGGGTCGCCATCGACACATGGTCCTCCTGATTGGCGGAGGTCGGCAGCGAGTCGGTGCTCGCCGGGTGGCTCAGCATGCGGTTCTCGGCGACCAGCGCCGCGGCGGTGACATGGGCGATCATATAGCCGGAATTGAGCCCCGGCTCGGCGACCAGGAAGGCCGGCAGCTCGCTCATCGTGGTGTCGGTGAGCTCGGCCACCCGGCGCTCGGCGATGGCGCCGATCTCGGCGATGGCGAGCGCCATCATGTCGGCCGCGAAGGCGACCGGCTCGGCATGGAAATTGCCGCCCGACAGCACGGCACGATGCTCGGCAAAGAGCAGCGGATTGTCGCTCACGGCGTTGGCTTCGATCATCAGGCTCGAGGCCGCCGATCGAAGAACGTCCAGCGCCGCACCCATGACCTGGGGCTGGCAGCGGAAGGAATAGGGGTCCTGGACCTTGTCGTCGCCGACAAGATGCGAGGCACGGATCTCGCTGCCGGCGAGCAGCCGGCGGTATTGGGCCGCGAGCTGAACCTGGCCCGGATGGGGCCGCAGGGCATGGATGCGCGGATCGAACGGGGTGTCGGAGCCCTTGATCGCATCGGTCGACAGCGCCCCGGCGACGACCGCCGCCTGCATCACCCGCTCGGCGCCGATGAGCGCGGCAAGGGCGATGGCGGTCGATACCTGGGTGCCGTTGAGCAATGCGAGACCTTCCTTGGGGCCGAGCACCACCGGCTCGAGGCCGAACCGGGCGAGAGCAGCGGCGCCGCCCAGAGTCGCGCCGCCTACCATCGCCTCGCCCTCGCCGATCGCGACGAGTGCGAGATGGGCGAGCGGCGCCAGATCGCCGGAGGCGCCGACCGAGCCCTGCGAGGGGATGACCGGGAGGATGTCACGGGCGACCATCGCGGCCAGCAAGTCCATGGTTGCCGGGGCGATGCCGGAGTGGCCGCGGCTCAGCGACTTGATCTTGAGGACCAGGATCAGCCGGACGATCTCCGGTGCCAGGGGCGCACCGGTGCCGGCGGCATGCGAACGGACCAGATTGACCTGCAGGCGCTTCAGATCGGCATCGGCGATGCGCGCCTTGGCGAGCTTGCCGAAGCCGGTGTTGACGCCATAGATCGGCTCGCCGGTGGCGAGGAGCTCATCGACCAGGGCATGGCTTTCGGCGATGGCGGCGACGGCGGTCGGAGCGATGTCGAGGGTGACCGGCCCGGCAAGGGCATGGCGGATGTCATCCAGATCGAGATCGTCGGCACCGATGACGATCGAAGGCCGCTTGGTGTCGGTCATCACTCCCTCCCGGCAAGGCTCGAAACGGCGCGGCGAAAGCGGTCGCGGGCGGCGGTCTCGCCAATGTGCTGTCCATCAAAGACGACCTGCCGGCCAGACACGAAGACATCGCGGACCGCCGCGTTGCCACCCGCGAAGATGAAGCTGTCGATGATCGCCTCGCGCTCCCGACCGATGAGTGCCGGGTGCTCGAGATCGAGTATCACGATGTCGGCGGCGTTGCCGACGGCGAGCGCGCCCATCGGCTGGCCGAGCGCCGTCGCGCCGCCGGAGGCAGCGGCCTCGTAGAGGGTGCGGCCGCTCGAGCGGTGCGGCCCGCCGGCCAGGACATTGCGGGCGCGGTGCTGCAGCCGCTGGGAATATTCGAGCATGCGCAACTCGCCGGCGACGGTGACCTCGACATTGCTGTCGCTGCCGATGGCAATGGCGCCGCCACCACGGCAATGGTCGCGGGCGGGGAAGATGCCGTCGCCCAGATTGGCCTCGGTGATCGGACACAGGCCGATTGTTGCGGGCGACCGCGACAAACTTAACGTTTCCGTAAACGTCAGGTGAGTTCCGTGGATGAGGCACCAGCGGCGGGTCAGCTCGATATGGTCCAGCAGCAGCTCGACCGGCCGGCGACCGGTGGCGGCGAGGCAATCCTCGACCTCCTTGATCTGCTCGGCGATGTGAAGGTGGACCGGACCGGCGGTGAACACGGCCAGCGCCTCCTTCAGGGCGGCGATCGAAACGGCGCGCAGCGAATGGAGCGAGATGCCGTGGACCATCCGCCCGGCGGGCGGCGGCAGGGCAGCGCCAGCTAAGTGAAAACTGTCCAGGGAATTGATGAAGCGGCGCTGGCCCGGCTGCGGCGGAGCACCGCCAAAGCCGCCCGGCATGTAGAGCGTCGGCAGGAGCGTGATCGCGATACCGCTCGCCTCGGCGGCGGCGAGGCAGCGCAGCCCCATCTCGGCCGGATTGTCGTAAGGGGTGCCGTCGGGCTGGTGGTGGAGGTAGTGGAACTCCCCGACGGCGGTGAAGCCCGCCTTCGCCATCTCGACATAGGCCTGGGTGGCAATGGCCTGAAATTCATCGGGATTCATCTTCAGCGCGAAGCGGTACATGGCGTCGCGCCAAGTCCAAAATGAGTCATCGTCGGCGCCCGAGCGCTCGGTCAGGCCGGCGATCGCCCGCTGATGGGCATGGCTGTGGACATTGGCCATACCCGGTAGTGCCAGGCCGCCAACCTTCTCGGCACCCTGCCCGTCGTCGCGCGTCACCGCGGCGATCAGGCCATCGGCCCCGATCGTGATGGTCACGCCCGAAGTCACCCCGCCGGGGAGAAGGGCCTGAGAGACATGCAGCTTGCGTGGGGTCATGGTGCCGCCTATGCTGTATAGACAGCTTCTAGATCACCCTCCATAAGGGTTCAATCGAAATGTCCCTGCTCCTCAAGCATGGAACGCTCGCGACCATGGTGCGGGGCGCCACGCCCTATGGGCTGATCGCCGATGGCGCGGTGCTCGTCGAAGGCGGACGGCTCGCCTGGGTCGGTCCATCGGCGGAGGCGCCAGCGGCCGGCGACACCGTCGACCTCGAAGGACGCCTGGTCACGCCGGGCCTGATCGACTGCCACACCCATCTCGTCCATGGCGGCTCGCGCAGCGACGAATTCGAGGCGCGCCTCAAGGGCAAGAGCTATGCCGAGATCGCCAAGGCCGGCGGCGGGATCCTGTCGACCGTCAGGGCGACGCGCGCTGCCGATGAAGATGCCCTCATCGCGCAGAGCCTGCCGCGGCTCGATGCGCTGCTGGCGGACGGCGTGACCACCGTCGAGATCAAGTCGGGCTATGGGCTCGACGAGGCGACCGAGCTCAAGATGCTGCGGGTGGCGCGGGCTCTGGGCGACCGCCGGCCGGTGTCGGTCGTCACCTCCTATCTCGGGGCGCATGCGATTCCGCCGGAATTTCGCGAGGACCGCCAAGGCTATGTCCGCCTGGTCAAGGGGATGATGCCCAAGGTCAAGGGCCTCGCCGATGCGGTCGATGCCTTTTGCGAGACCATCGCCTTCTCGGCCGAGGAGACGAGCGAAATCTTTGCCGCGGCGCAGGCCCATGGGCTGCCGGTCAAGCTTCATGCCGAGCAGCTGTCGAATCTCGGCGGGGCGCGGGTTGCGGCGCGTTTTGGAGCGCTGTCGGTCGATCATCTGGAATATCTCGATGAGGAAGGGATCACGGCAATCGCCGGCTCGGGCACCGTCGCGACACTTCTGCCGGGGGCCTTCTACTATCTCAACGAGACCCGCAAGCCGCCGGTCCAGACGCTGCGGGCGGCGCAGGTGCCCATTGCGGTGGCAAGCGATCTCAATCCCGGCAGCTCGCCGGTCCATTCGCTGCTGACCACCATGAACATGGCCTCGGTGCTGTTCGGGCTGACGCCCGAGGAGTCGCTCGCCGGCGTGACGCGAGTCGCGGCATTGGCGCTCGGGCTTCACGATCGCGGCCGGATTGCCCGGGGCCTGCGGGCCGATCTGGCGGTCTGGAACACCGGCGCCCCCGTCGATCTCGTCTATCCGCTCGGACTCAATCCGCTCAGGGCGAGGCTCGTTGCCGGCGACTGCGTGCGCGGGCAGCTCAGATGAGCGACCAGCCGCAGGAAAAGGGGCCGCGCTATCTCAAGGTCAAGGAGCACATCCTGGCGCGAATCGCTTCCGGCGAATTCGGGCCGGGCAGCCGAGTGCCGTCGGAGAACGAGCTGGTGTCGCGCTTCGGTCTCAGCCGGATGACGGTGAACCGGGCATTGCGCGAGCTGGCCGCCGATGGATGGCTCAAGCGCCGGCCGGGGGTTGGCAGCTTCGTGCGCCAGCCGCCGGCACGCGGCAGCCTGCTCGCGCCCCGCGACATCGCCCAGGACATCCGGCGCCGCGGTCATCGGCACGGTTCCCGTCTCATCGCGCGCGAGGCGCTTGCGGCGGCCGGCGATGTCGCGGAGAGTTTCGCGATCGAACCGGGACAGCCGATCTTCCGCCTGGTGATGGTGCATGACGAGGACATGGTGCCGGTGCAGCTCGAGGAGCGTCTCGTCAATGCCGCGCTGGCAGCGGATTTTCTCGATCAGGACTTCGGCGCTATGACGCCGACGGCCTGGCTCATGAAGACCTTTCCCGTCGAGGAGGTCGAGCATACGGTGCAGGCGGCCATGCCGAGCCGTGACGAGCAGGGACTGCTCGGGATCGGCGCCGGCGAGCCCTGCCTCATCCTCACCCGACGCAGCTGGTCGGGCGGCGCCGTGCTGACGGTGGCGCGGCTCACCTTCCCGGCCAGCCGCTATGAGCTGCACAGCCGTCACCGGGTCAGTCCGCAAGGAGAGCACACGCCGTGAATGCCGATCCCCGCCACGACAATTCCCGTCGCATCCGCAGCCCGCGCGGCACGCGCCTGAGCGCCAAGAGCTGGCTCACCGAGGCGCCGTTGCGGATGCTGATGAACAATCTCGACCACGAAGTGGCGGAGCGGCCGGAGGACCTGGTGGTCTATGGCGGCATCGGCCGGGCGGCGCGCACCTGGGGCGATTTCGACCGCATCGTCCAGTCGCTCAGGTCGCTCGAGGAGGATGAAACGCTGCTCGTCCAGTCCGGCAAGCCGGTCGGCATCTTCCGAACCCACATGGATGCGCCGCGGGTGCTGATCGCCAATTCCAATCTGGTGCCGCATTGGGCAAGCTGGGAGAAGTTCAACGAGCTCGATCGCAAGGGCCTGATGATGTACGGCCAGATGACCGCCGGCTCGTGGATCTATATCGGCACGCAGGGCATCGTTCAGGGGACTTACGAGACCTTCGCCGAGGTCGGTCGCCAGCATTATGGCGGCGATCTCAGAGGCAAATGGATCTTGACAGCGGGGCTCGGCGGCATGGGCGGCGCCCAGCCGCTTGCCGCGACCATGGCGGGCGCGTCGCTGATCGCCATCGAATGCCAGCCGTCGCGCATCGAGATGCGGCTCAAGACCCGTTATCTGGACGCCCAGGCGACAACGATCGACGAGGCGCTCGAAATCATGTCGCGGGCGCATGCGGCGGGAAGGCCGGTGTCGGTCGGGGTGCTCGGCAATGCGGCCGAGCTGCTGCCGAAGCTGGTGGAGCGCGGCATCCGCCCCGATGTGCTGACCGATCAGACATCGGCGCATGATCCAGTCAATGGCTATCTGCCGGCGGGGTGGACGCTGGCGCAGTGGGAGGAGCGGCGGCAGAGCGACCCGGCGGGGGTGGCGGACGCCGCCAAGGCGTCGATGCGGACCCATGTCGCGGCCATGCTCAAGCTGCACGCTGAGGGCGTCCCGACGCTCGACTATGGCAACAATATCCGCCAGATGGCATTCGACATGGGGCTCGAACACGCCTTCGATTTTCCGGGCTTCGTGCCCGCCTATATCCGGCCGCTGTTCTGCCGCGGCATCGGACCGTTCCGCTGGGCGGCGCTCTCCGGCAATCCGGAGGACATCTACCGCACCGACCAGAAGGTCAAGGAGCTCATTCCGGACGATCCGCATCTGCATCACTGGCTCGACATGGCGCGCCAGAAAATCGCGTTCCAGGGCCTGCCGGCGCGCATCTGCTGGGTCGGTCTTGGGCAGCGCCACCGCCTCGGCCTCGCCTTCAACGAAATGGTGCGACGCGGCGAGCTCGAGGCACCGGTGGTGATCGGGCGCGATCACCTCGATTCCGGCTCGGTGGCGAGCCCCAACCGGGAGACCGAGGCGATGCTCGACGGCTCGGATGCGGTGTCGGACTGGCCGCTCCTCAATGCGCTGCTCAACACTGCATCGGGGGCGACCTGGGTATCGATCCATCATGGCGGCGGGGTGGGCATCGGCTACTCCCAGCATGCCGGCATGGTGATCGTGTGCGATGGCAGCGAGGCGGCCGACAGGCGTCTCGAGCGGGTGCTGTGGAACGATCCGGCGAGCGGGGTGATGCGGCACGCCGATGCCGGCTATGAGATCGCCCGCCAGTCGGCCCGTGAAAACGGCCTCAAACTGCCAAGTCTTTCGTGACATCTGAGGAGATCGGAATGGGTCGGTTAGCAGGCAAGACGGCCATCGTGACGGCGGCGGCGGCGGGCATCGGGCGGGCCTCGGCCCTGTCATTGGCGCGCGAGGGCGCCAAGGTGTTCGCGGCCGATATCGACGAGAAGGGGCTCGCCAGCCTCGAAGGCGAGAGCAAGGCGATCGAGACGCTGGTTCTCGATGTCACGGATGCCGGAACGGTCAGTGCAACCCCCGAACGCACCGGCCCGGTGGACGTGCTCGTCAACTGCTCCGGCTTCGTCCATCACGGGACGGTCATGGAGGTCAGCGAGACCGATTGGGACTTCTCCTTCGACCTCAACGTCCGGGCGCATTTTCGGATGATCCGGGCCTACCTTCCGGCGATGCTCGATCGCGGCGGCGGCGCCATCATCAACATTGCCTCGGTGGTCTCGACCATCAAGGGGGCGCCCAACCGCTTCCTCTATGGCACCACCAAGGGAGCGGTCATCGCGCTGACCAAGCAGCTTGCCGCCGATTATGTCGGCCGTGGCATCCGCGCCAATGCGGTCTGCCCGGGGACGGTCGAGACCCCGAGCCTGCTCGCCCGGATGCGGGCGCGGGGCGACTATGACAAAGCCCGGGCCGAGTTCCTGGCGCGCCAGCCGACCGGACGCCTGGGCCAGCCGGAGGAGATCGCCGGGCTCGTCACCTATCTCGCGAGCGACGATGCGATTTTCGTCACCGGACAGGCCTTTATCATCGACGGCGGCTGGACGATCTGATGCGGCTTTGTCTATCATCGCGGGAAACAAGCGAAGAAGACGGGAGTTCGCGCGTTGGATGCGCCAATGGGAACCTCCCCCGCAATCGAGGTCGAGCGGGTCTCCAAGATCTTCGGTTCAGGCGAAGACCAGGTTCTCGCGCTTGACGAGGTTAGTGTCGCGATCCGCAAGAACGAGTTCTTCACCCTGCTCGGCCCTTCCGGCTGCGGCAAGACCACGCTGCTCCGGCTGATCGCCGGCTTCGAGCACCCGACCCGCGGGCGCATCCTGCTCGAGGGGTCGGATATCTCGCCGCTGCCTCCCTATCGGCGGCCGGTCAACACGGTGTTCCAGAATTACGCGCTGTTTCCGCATCTGACGGTGGCGGGGAATATCGCTTTCGGGCTCGAGATGCTGGGTCGGCCGAGGCCTGAAATCGATCAAACGGTCAAGGCCATGCTGGCGCTCGTCAAGATGCGCGAGCTCAGGAACCGGCGCACCAGCCAGATCTCGGGGGGTCAGCAGCAGCGGGTGGCGCTGGCACGGGCGCTGGCGCCGCGGCCCAAGGTGCTGCTGCTCGACGAGCCGCTGTCGGCGCTCGACCTCAAGCTGCGCAAGGAGATGCAGATCGAGCTGAAGCGGCTGCAGCATGAGACCGGCATCACCTTCGTGTTCGTCACTCATGATCAGGAGGAAGCGCTGACCATGTCGGACCGGATCGCGGTGATGAGCGGCGGGCGCATCCTGCAGATCGGCTCGCCTCGCGACATCTACGATCACCCGGCCGAGCGGTTCGTCGCCAATTTCATCGGCGACACCAATTTTCTCGAAGCGGAATTTCTGGGCGCCAGCAACGGCAAGGGCTCGGTCCGGCTGACCTCGGGGGCGGTGGTCGAGGCGTCGCCACCCAAGGGGTCGACGCCGTCGGGGAAGGTCACCATCGTGGTCCGGCCGGAGCATGCCGAGCTCACCCGGGATGTCGCAGCCGCCCCGTTGCGTGGCATTGTCGAGAATGTGGTCTATTTCGGCACCGACACGCATTATCACGTGACACTGCCGGAGGGACGCGAATTCATCGTCCGTCGCCAGAACCGAAGAGGCAGTGCGGCCGGCTTCGAGCCGGGAACGCCGGCCGGCATCGTCTTTGCCGATGCGGCGGCACAGATCCTGAGGGATTGACCGATGACGATCAGCCATGCAGCCCTTGGCGAGCTTGGCGACACCAAGCCGGCGGCCGGCGCGGCGGAGCTGGAAAGACGCGCGGCGCGGGTCCGCTTCGGCCTGCTTGCTCCCTCGCTGGCGATCCTGCTGTTCGCGGCGGTCGGGCCGCTCTTCATCGTGCTCGTCTATTCGTTCCTGACACCCGGGCCCTATGGCGGCGTGGTGTGGTCGCCATCCGTCGAGGGCTGGTTCCGGGTGCTGTTTCAGCGGGACATTTTCGACGACAGCCTCAAATTCCAGGATGCGCATCTGACGATCCTGTGGCGGTCGGTCAAGCTCTCCTTCGCCACCACGATCATGGCCCTGATCGTCGGCTTCCCGACCGCCTATTTCATCGCCACGCGGCCGGAGCGAAGCCGGACCCTGTGGCTGTTCCTGATCACCATTCCGTTCTGGACCAATCTCCTGATCCGCACCTTCGCGATCCAGGAGGTGATCCGCAATGAGGGGCTGATCAACGCCATCATGCTCAAGCTCGGCGTCATCACGCAGCCGCTGCAGCTGATGTTCACCGACGGAGCGATCCTCGCTGGGATGCTCTATGTCTATCTGCCGCTGATGGTGCTGCCGCTCTATGCAAGCATGGAGAAGCTCGATTTCCGGCTGATCGAGGCAGGCTATGATCTCTATGCCAACCGCTTCCAGGTGCTGCGGCGCGTCATCATCCCGCTGGTCAAGCCCGGTATCATCGCCGGCTCGATCCTGGTGTTCATTCCCTCGCTCGGCGCCTATGTGACGCCGCGGGTGCTCGGCGGCGGCAAGAACATGATGCTCGGCAATCTGATCGAGCTGCAATTCGGCCAGGGAAGGAACTGGCCGCTGGGCTCGGCGCTGTCGATGACGCTGCTCGCCATCGTGATGGTGGCGCTCCTCGTCTATGTGCGCTTCGCGGCAAGATCGGACACGACCGGCCATGGCTGAGGCGCATGCGAGCACCGGCAGGGCCTTCTCGGTGCGCCGTCAGACCGGCTTCACGGCAATCGCCGTGCTGTGCTTCATCATGCTCTATCTGCCGATCGCGACGCTCGTCGTCTATTCCTTCAATGCCGGCGTGTCGATCGCGATCTGGGAAGGTTTCTCCTGGCGCTGGTACCAATCGGCCTGGGCCAATGACCAGGCCCGCGATGCCGCCACCCGCTCGCTGGTGATCGCAAGCTTCGCGGCGGTGATCGCCACCATCGTCGCCACCATGGCGGCGCTCGCCACCACCCGGACGCGGCCCTATCGCGGGCTTACCGCCGTCTATGCGATGATCAACACACCGCTGATGGTGCCGGAGATCGTCACCGGGGTGGCGCTCCTCATCTTCTTCGCGATGATCAAGGTGGTGACCGGCTATTCGGGCCTCGCCTATCTGATCGCGGCGCATTCGGCCTTCTGCATCCCCTTCGCCTATCTGCCGATCCGGGCGCGGCTCGAAAGCATGGATCTGTCGCTCGAGCGGGCGGCTGCCGATCTCTATGCGACGCCATGGATGACCTTTCGGCGGATCACCCTGCCACTGCTGTGGCCCGGGATCATCGCCGGCATCATGCTGGCCTTCGTCATCTCGCTCGACGACGTGGTGATCACCGAGCTTGTCAAGTCGGGCGGACAGGACACCTTGCCGACCTATATGCTGGGGCAACTCAGACGGGTGGTTAATCCCGAAATGAATGCGATCTCGACGGTGTTTCTGGCGATCTCCATCGCTCTCGTGACGATATTCTTCGTCCTGAACCGTCGAAGCACCTAGGCATGATGCAATCCACTCACCGCAGGGAGGTACAGTCATGAAGTGGACAGTCACAATCGCGGCCATGAGCATCGCCGCTCTTGCCGGAACCCCGGCCGCGCTGGCCGAGGGCCAGCTCAACATCTACAATTGGGGCAATTACACAAGCCCGGAGCTGATCAAGAAATTCGAGGACACCTACAAGGTCAAGGTGACGGTCACCGACTATGATTCCAATGACACCGCACTGGCAAAGATCAAGGCGGGCGGACATGGTTTCGACATCGTCGTGCCGTCGGCGAGCTTCGTGCCGATCTGGATCGCCGAGGGGCTGGTGCAGGAGACGCGGCCCGACCAGATGGAGAATTTCAAGAACATGGATCCGAAGTGGGTCGATGTTCCATTCGATCCCGGCCGGCATTATTCGGTGCCATGGCAGTGGGGCACCACCGGCGTGACCGTCAACACCAAGGTCTATCCGGGCGATCCCAACACATCGTCGATCTTCCTCAACCCGCCTGACGAGCTCAAGGGCAAGGTCAATGTGGTGCCGGAGATGGTCGACGTCATCAACTTGACCCTGATGTATGTCGGTAGCGAGCCGTGCACCAACGACAAGGCGGCGCTCAAGAAGGCGCGTGACGCGCTGATTGCCGCCAAGCCGAGCTGGCTGTCGATGGACTATGGAAATGTCGAGAAATATGCCAAGGGCGACGTGGCGGCGGGAGTGAACTGGAACGGCGCGTCCTTCCGGGCACGGCTGCAGAACCCGGCGATCGTCTATGGCTATCCCAAGGAGGGGTACAATATCTGGATGGACAACGTCATGGTCCTGAAGGACGCCAAGAACACCGACAACGCAAAGCTGTTCCAGAACTTCATCATGGACCCGAAGAACGCGGCGATGATCTCGGCGTTTGCCCGCTATGCCAACGGCATCAAGGGCTCGGAGGCCTTTATGCCCGAGGACATGAAG
>JBIOYR010000019.1:0-26021 GCA_044870245.1 Aestuariivirgaceae bacterium
CGGAATCCGTCTCCCGCCAGCGCCGCTCGATATTGCCCAGCACGCCTTCGAAGGGCTTCGTCGTCTTGTAGGACCTGATGCCGTCGTCGAACACGAAGGTCACCGGCTCGCCGTCCGAGCCGTGAAGGATGACGTCCCTGAACTTCGCAGGGAGCTTCTCCCATGGCGTGCTCATCGAGCCGCCGAACTGCTTCACCAGCGCCTCCAGGCTCTGGAGATAATAGGGCGAAGAGCTGCCGGTCTTCGCCCAGGGCACCACCGCGCCCTTCTTCAGGCTCAACGACTTGTCGGGAACGACGAGGTCCGCCTCGAACCTGAGCTCGGTGCCGAGGCCATCGCATTTCGGGCAGGCGCCGAACGGGTTGTTGAACGAGAACAGCCGCGGCTCGATCTCGTCGATGGTGAACCCCGACACCGGGCAGGCGAAGCGCTCCGAGAAGATGATCCTCTCATGGGTCTCGTTCTTCGATTTGTTGGCGCTCTCCGCCGAGGTGTCCGCCGCCGGCAGCGGCCGGTCGGCGAATTCGGCGATCGCCAGCCCGTCGGCCAGCCTGAGCGCTGTCTCGAGCGAATCGGCAAGCCGGTTGCCAAGGTCGGGTTTCACCACCAGGCGGTCGACCACCACATCGATATCGTGCTTGAACTTCTTGCCGAGCGCCGGCACCGCATCGATCTCGTGGAACTTGCCGTCGACCTTGACCCGCTGGAAGCCCTTTTTCTGGAGATCCTGCAGCTCCTTGCGGTACTCGCCCTTGCGACCGCGCACGATCGGCGCGAGCAGATAGAGCCGCATTCCCGGGGGCAGGTCGAGAATCCGGTCCACCATCTGGGTGACCGTCTGGCTCTCGATCGGCAACCCGGTCACCGGCGAGTAGGGGACGCCGACCCGGGCGAACAGCAGCCGCATATAGTCGTAGATCTCGGTGACGGTGCCGACCGTCGAGCGCGGATTGCGGCTGGTCGTCTTCTGCTCGATCGAGATGGCCGGCGACAGCCCGTCGATCTGGTCGACATCCGGCTTCTGCATCATTTCGAGGAACTGCCGGGCATAGGCCGAGAGGCTCTCGACATAGCGCCGCTGGCCCTCGGCATAGATGGTGTCGAAGGCGAGCGATGACTTCCCTGATCCCGATAGACCAGTGAAAACAATGAGGCTATCTCGGGGTATGTCGACCGAGACGTTCTTCAGGTTGTGCTCGCGTGCACCCTGGATTCGAATGTATTTCTTGGCCTCAGGCATGATTGCTCGGGATTAGACCAAAAGGTGAACATCGACAAGCACGCAGTGAACAAGCGTACACAGCAAAGAGATCTCGGGAGCGACGTTTGGCTGGCTCAGAATACCGAATATGGGATTGCGATGTGCTTGGAAAATAGCGCACTGCACCATCACTGCCGCCAACGCTTGCCATCGCCTGGTGCTTCCGCCCATTCTGGCGTGGGAGGAGCCCCCACGTGACCAATGCCACCGCCGAATCCTTGCCCGTCCGCCCCGAGGCGATCCGCATCGAGGATCTTCACAAGCGCTTTGGCCCGCTGGAGGTGCTGCGCGGCGTGTCGCTCTCGGCCCGCGAGGGCGACGTCCTGTCGATCATCGGCGCGTCCGGCTCCGGCAAGAGCACGCTCTTGCGCTGCGTCAATCTGCTCGAGCTACCCTCCCAGGGCCGCATCCTCGTCTCTGGCGAGGAGGTCAGGCTAAAGCCGGGCCGCGAGGGTAATCTCGCGCCGGTCGACAATCGCCAGGTCGAGCGCGTCCGCAGCCGGCTTGGAATGGTGTTCCAGAGCTTCAACCTGTGGCAGCACATGACGGTGCTGCAGAATGTCATCGAGGCCCCGGTCCACGTTCTCAAGGTCCGCAAGTCCGACGCCATCGAGAAGGCCGAGGCGCTGCTCAACCGCGTCGGCCTCTATGAGAAGAAGGATCAATATCCGGCATTCCTCTCCGGCGGCCAGCAGCAACGTGCCGCCATTGCCAGAGCGCTGGCGGTCGATCCGCAGGTCATGCTGTTCGACGAGCCCACTTCCGCGCTCGATCCCGAGCTCGTCGGCGAGGTGCTGAAGGTCATCCGGTCGCTTGCGGAGGAGGGCCGGACGATGCTGCTCGTCACCCATGAGATGGCCTTTGCCCGCGAGGTGTCCTCGCATGTCATGTTCCTGCATCGCGGCCTGGTCGAGGAGGAGGGGGCGCCGTCGCGGGTGTTCGGCAGCCCGCGCTCGGAGCGCTGCCGCCAGTTCGTCAACGCCATGAACAAGGAGGCGGCGGCCCATCACCGCCCGGAGGTCTAGCACCATGGAATTGAATGCCTTCCTCGCCTACTGCATTGCTGCGGTGGCGATCATCATCGTGCCCGGTCCGACCGTGACCATGATCGTCGCCAACAGCCTGCGTCATGGCTCGCGGGCCGGCATGCTGAACGTCGCCGGCACCCAGGCCGGCCTGCTGATCTGGCTTGCCATTGCCGTGCTTGGGCTCGCCGCAGCCATCCAGGCCATGGGCGTCTGGTTCGACGTCGTGCGGATCGCCGGTGCCGCCTACCTCGTCTGGCTCGGCATCGCCCTTTGGCGCTCCGGCGGCGAATTGCGCACGGCCGAGCGGGCCCGCCCCCATGGCAGCTTCTTCCTCCAGGGCCTCTGGGTGATCCTGTCGAACCCCAAGATGCTCCTGGTGTTCGGCGCCCTCATTCCGCAGTTCATCGCGCCGGAGCGCGACTTTGCGAGCCAGCTCATCTTCCTGGTCGTGGTGTTCATGGTGCTGGCGGCGATCTTCGATGGCGCCTATGCGCTCCTCGCCGGGTCGGCCGGGGCCTGGCTGTCGCGCGCCCGGATCAGGCTGGTGGAGCGGATTTCCGGCAGCTGCCTGATCGCCGGCGGGCTGTGGCTTGCCTTCCGGCGTTAGATGTCCTTAAAGGGGCGCCGTAACCAACAGGGCTCTCGGATGTGACCTCGCGCACCGCCTTCTACCCGGGAAGCTTCGATCCCGTAACTTTCGGCCATCTCGACATCATTGCCCGCGCCGCCCGCATTTGCGACCGGCTGGTGCTGGGCGTCGGCGCTCATCATGGCAAGCAGCCGTTGATCGAAACCCCGGAGCGGGTCAGCCTGCTGCGCGAGATCGCGACCCCGATTGCCGCCCATTCCGGCATTGCCCTCGACATCGTGGTGTTCGATGGCCTGGCGGTCGACGCCGCCCGCAAGGCCAAGGCCGGCCTGATCGTGCGCGGCCTGCGCGACGCCACCGATTTCGACTACGAGGTGCAGATGGGGCAGATGAATGCCGCGCTCGCACCCGATATCGAGACCGTCTTTCTCGCCGCCAGCCCGGCGACCCGAATGATCGCATCCTCGCTCGTCAAGCAGATCGCGCGCATGGGCGGCGACGTTCGCCTGTTCGTGCCGGAGGAGGCGGAAAAGGCCATCCGCCGGGCGCTCGGGACATCCAATTGATCCAATTCAGGGAGAAGCCAATGCTGCCGAAAGTCAGCCTGTCGCGTGCTGCCGTCTTGCTCGCGCTCAATTTCGTCCTTGTCGCCCCGGCACTGTCGGCGAGTGAGCCCGAGAACACCCTGGTGATGACCCTGAAATGCGGCGACGTCGTCATCGACCTCCTTCCGGACCTCGCGCCCAAGCATGTCGCCCAGATCAAGAAGCTCACCCGCCAGGGATTCTATGACGGCATCGTCTTCCACCGTGTCATCGATGGCTTCATGGCGCAGACCGGCGACCCGACCGGCACCGGCACAGGCGGCTCGCAGGAGCCCGATCTGCCGGCCGAGTTCTCCAAGGAACATTTTGCCCGCGGCACGCTTGGCATGGCGCGCGCCAACGACCCCAACAGTGCCAACTCTCAATTCTTCATCATGTTCGCCGATGGCGGGTTCCTTGACGGCAACTACACCGTGTTCGGCAAGGTTCGCAGCGGCATGGAATGTATCGACCAGATCAACAAGGGCGAGCCGCCGGCCAATCCCGACAAGATCGTGAAACTGAAAGTGCAGAAGGATATCAAATAGGAGGACCGATGGCGGACCGCGACCCCGAGAACACCATCTACATGGATCTGCCGCATGGGCGCGTGGTGATCGAGCTCAGGCCCGACATCGCCCCCGGCCATGTGCGCCGCATCAAGGAGCTGGCCCGCGAGGGCTTCTATGACGGCGTGCCGTTCCACCGCGTCATCGAAGGTTTCATGGCGCAAGGCGGCGACCCGACGGGCACCGGCACTGGCGGCTCGTCCAAGCCCGATCTCAAGGCCGAGTTCTCCGATGCGCCGCACAAGCGCGGAGCCTGCTCGATGGCACGCACCCAGAATCCGAATTCGGCGAACAGCCAGTTCTTCATCTGCTTTGCGCCCTGCGACTTTCTCGACGGCCAATACACTGTCTGGGGCCAGGTGTTGGAGGGCATGGAGCATGTCGATCGCCTGAAACGCGGCGAGCCGGTCAGCAACCCGGACCGTATCGTCAAGATGCAGGTGGCCGCCGACGCCGCCTGATGCGGGTCGATGCCTTCGATTTCGCGCTGCCCGACGAGCTGATCGCGTTGGAGCCGGCGCGCCCGCGCGATGCGGCGCGCCTACTCATTGTTCGCCCGGGAGCACCCTGCGAGCTCGAGGACAGCCGCGTCGCTGCATTGCCAAGCCTGCTCCGCCCCGGCGACCTGCTGGTGTTCAACGACACCCGGGTGATCCCGGCGCGGCTCGCCGGCCGCCGCATCAATCGTGGCGACCGGCCGCTGATCGAGGTCCTGCTCAACCGGCGGATCGGTCCCCATCGTTGGCTCGCATTCGCCCGTCCGGCCAAGCGCCTCAAGCCAGGCGACCTCATTCGTTTCGGGGAAGAGGGTCGCGTCTGCCTCTTGGGCGCGCTCGAAGCAACCGTTGTCGACAAGCGCGACCGCGGCGAGATCGAGCTTGCCTTCAGCCTGAGCGGTGCAGTGCTCGACGAGGCGATCGAGCAGCTGGGGGAGGTGCCGCTGCCGCCCTATATCGTCGGCCGGCGTGCCACGGCAGCGACCGACCGAGAGGACTATCAGACGGTCTATGCCGCCCATGACGGCGCCATCGCCGCGCCCACCGCCGGCCTCCATTTCACGACGGAGATGCTGGCAGAAATCGCGCGCTCAGGAATCGACAGCGCCTTCGTGACGCTTCATGTCGGCGCCGGCACGTTCCTGCCGGTGACCGCCGAGGACACGCTCCAGCATCTCATGCTTCCCGAATGGGGCGAGATCGATGGCGCGACCGCCGAGCGGCTGAACCACGCCCGCCAAAAGGGCGGCCGTATCGTCGCTGTCGGCACCACGGCGCTACGGCTGCTCGAGAGCGCTGCCGACGAGCGCGGCCGCATCGAGACCTTTCGCGGCGATACCGCGCTCTTCATCACGCCAGGCTATCGTTTCCGCGCCGTCGATGTGCTGATGACCAATTTTCACTTGCCGCGCTCGACATTGTTCATGCTGGTGGCGGCCTTTTCCGGTCTTGACACCATGAAGCGCGCCTATTCCCATGCCATCGCCGAGCGCTATCGGTTCTATTCCTATGGCGATGCCAGCCTGCTATTCCGCTTGCCATGACGACAACCGATTTCAGCTTTCGCCTGCTCGGGCGGGATGACGGCGCACGGCTCGGCCGTATCGATACGCCGCGGGGGGCAATCCGCACCCCGGCCTTCATGCCGGTCGGTACCGCCGGAACGGTGAAGGCGGTTCACCTCGACCAGCTGCGCGCAGTCGGCACCGACATCATTCTCGCCAATACCTATCATTTGATGCTCCGTCCCGGCGCCGAGCGGATCGCCCGGCTCGGTGGTCTCAACAGCTTCATCGGCTGGCCGGGACCGATCCTCACCGACTCGGGCGGCTTCCAGGTGATGTCGCTCGCCAGGCTGAGGCGCATCGAGGAGCATGGCGTGACCTTTGCCTCGCATGTCGATGGCAGCCGTCACGAGCTGACGCCCGAGCGCGCCATGGAGATCCAGCATCTCCTCGGCTCGACCATTCAGATGCAGCTCGACGAATGCCTCGCCTTCCCCCATTCCGAAGCCGAATGCGCCCGCGCCATGCAGCTCTCGCTGCGCTGGGGCGAGCGCTCGCTCAGGGCCTTCAATCGCCAGCCCGGCCATGCCTGTTTCGGCATCCTTCAGGGCGGCATTCACGCCAAGCTTCGCTGCGAGTCTGCGCGGGGCCTCGCTGCGATGAATTTCGACGGCTATGCCATTGGCGGGCTTGCAGTCGGGGAGACCCAGGCGCAGATGCTCGCCACCATCGATGTCACCGCACCGCTGCTGCCGGAGGAGCGGCCCCGCTATCTCATGGGCGTCGGCACGCCGCTCGACATCATCCAGGCCGTGGCGCGCGGCATCGACATGTTCGACTGCGTGATGCCGACGCGCTCGGGCCGGCATGGCCAGGCCTTCACCCGCTTCGGCCGGCTCAATCTCCGCAATGCCAAGCATGCCGACGATCCGCGGCCGCTCGACGAGACAAGCGCATGCCCCGCCGCCTCGCGCTTCTCGCGAGCCTATCTCCACCATCTGGTCAAGTCCGGCGAGATCCTCGGCATGATGCTCCTGTCCATCGCCAATCTCGCCTATTATCAGGAGCTGATGTCAGGGATCCGTGAGGCCATTGCCGAACGCCGCTTCATCGACCATCGTGATCGCCTTATGGCAGAGTGGTTGCAGACTGACCCTTGAAGCCCCGGCCGGGAGCGGAACCACGTCATGAAAATGCAGGGCGAAAGACTGATCCAGGCACCTCAGCAGGATGTGTGGAAGGCGCTCAACGACCCCGTCGTGCTCAAGCAATGCATTCCGGGCTGCGAGGAGATGCAGAAGGTTTCCGACACTGATTTCTCCGCCAAGGTGCGAGCCAAGGTCGGCCCGGTGAGCCTCACCATGACGGGCGATGTGCATCTCTCCGACCTGAACCCGCCCGTCAGCTACCGCATCACCGGCCAAGGCAAGGGTGGGGCGGCAGGCTTCGCCAGGGGTGGCGCCGCCATCCGTCTCGAGGACAAGGGCGGGGCCACGCTGATCGCCTATGACGTCGATGCGCAGGTCGGCGGCAAGCTCGCCCAGATCGGCAACCGGCTGATTGATTCCACCGCCCGCAAGATGGCCGATGATTTCTTCTCGCGCTTTGTCGCGATTGTCGAGAGCGGCGAGAATGCAAGGGGAGGATTGTCGCCTGATGGCAGCGCCCCGGTCGCGGCTGCGGCAGCCCGGGGGCTCGAGCGGTCACGAGAGGATGTCGGCGACGAATTGTCCGACATTCCGACCAACCAGAGCGGCCATCTGGTCCTCTGGCTCATTCTCGCCGCCGTCGCGCTCGCCATCATCTATTATCTGTTCTTCCGCAACTGAGAGGGCAGGTACGCCATGTGCCGTACCTCCCTTGGTTGCCCTGCCGCAGAGCCGGTGACATAAAGGCGCGATGTTCTCCTCCGTCCTCATCGCCAACCGCGGCGAGATCGCCTGCCGGATCACCCGCACCGCCCATCGGCTCGGCATGCGGGTCATCGCCGTCTATTCCGAGGCCGATGCCGATGCGCTGCATGTCAAGCTCGCCGACGAGGCTGTGGCGATCGGCCCGGCCAGCGTCCGTGAGAGCTATCTCCGCCCCGATCGCATTCTCGACGCGGCTGCCAGGACCGGTGCCGAAGCGATCCACCCCGGCTATGGCTTCATGTCGGAGAATGTCGCCTTCGCCGAGGCGTGCGCCGCTTCGGGCATAGTCTTTGTCGGTCCGCCGCCCGATGCCATTCGCGCCATGGGCCTTAAGGACGCCGCCAAGGCGCTGATGCGTGACGCCGGCGTGCCGGTGGTGCCAGGTTACATGGGTGCCGAGCAGGATGGCGAATTCCTCGAGCGCATGGCGGCGGAGACCGGCTATCCGGTGCTGATCAAGGCGGTCGCCGGCGGCGGCGGCAAGGGCATGCGCCTCGTTACCGATCCGCGAGATTTCCTGCCGGCCCTGGAGGCCTGTCAACGCGAGGCGCAAAGCGCCTTCGGGGACCCGCGGGTGCTGATCGAGCGCTTTGTCAGCGCGCCGCGCCACATCGAGATCCAGGTGTTTGCCGACTCTCACGGCAACGCCGTCCATCTGTTCGAGCGCGATTGCTCGCTGCAGCGTCGCCACCAGAAGGTCATTGAGGAAGCGCCGGCGCCCGGCATGACGCCCGAGATGCGCGAGGCAATGGGGAAGGCCGCGGTGATGGCCGCAAGGGCGGTCGGCTATCAGGGTGCCGGCACCGTCGAGTTCATTGTCGACTCGAGCCGCGGCCTCGTGCCCGACGGCTTCTTCTTCATGGAGATGAACACCCGCCTCCAGGTCGAGCATCCGGTCACCGAGGCGATCACCGGCCTCGATCTCGTCGAGCTGCAGTTCAAGGTCGCCGCCGGCGAGATCCTGCCGTTCCGCCAAAGCGACCTGGCGATCGCTGGCCATGCGGTCGAGGCGCGGCTCTATGCCGAGGATCCCGATCACGAGTTCCTGCCGCAGGCCGGCCGCCTTCGCCGGCTGTCATGGCCCGAAGGGTTGCCAGGTCTGCGGATCGATACCGGCGTGGAGCAGGGGGACGTCATCACTCCCCATTATGATCCGATGATCGCCAAGCTGATCGTTCAAGCGCCGACACGGCGAGAGGCGTTGCGCGAGCTCGCCAATGCGCTCGACGACACGGTGCTGCTCGGCATTCGCAGCAACCGCGCCTTTCTCACCCGGCTCATCCGCCATCCCGACTTCGTCGCCGACGCCGTCGACACCGGCTTCATCGGCCGCAAGCTTGCCGAGCTCGTCACCGGCGCACTCGACCGGCGGCTGCTGGCGGCCGGCGCCGAGGCCTGGCTCGCCTTGAAGGCCAGGGTCGGCTCCAGCGGGGCAGGGGCCGCTCTCAGCGGCTGGGCGCTCGCCGGCCTCGAACGCCGCGACCGCCTTCATCTGATCGTCAATGGCGAGAAGGTCCTGGCCGACATCACCTGGCTCGGTCCGGCCCATCGGCGCTACCACTTCCGCCACGGCGAAATGTCGGCGGACCTTGCGGTGGGGGATGTCCGGCACGACAGCGGGCATCTCAGCTTCATCAGCAGCGCCGGGCCATTCGCCGGTCACACGGCGCTGTCCGAGGGCAGGATCCTGGTCGCCTCCCCGGCAGGCCATATCGAGCTCATCGAGGAGGATCTGACGGCCCGCGATGCCGAGGCGTGGGCCGGCGGCTCGTCCATCAAGGCGCCGATGCCGGGCCGGATCGTCCGGGTGTTGACCGCGGAGGGAAGGCAGGTCGCAAAGGGCGAGCGGCTGATCGTGCTCGAAGCCATGAAGATGGAGCATACCCTCGCCGCGGCGCGGGCGGCCATTGTGGACAAGGTGCTGGTCAGCGAGGGCGAGCAGGTCCAGGATGGCCGGGTGCTGGTCACCCTGACGAGCGACGAGGAGTCCGTTTGACCCTGCATCTGGTGAAGCTCTGTGTCGGCGTCGTCGAGGTTCCCGAGCTTGCCGACTGGCAGCGGCGGCGCCTGAAGGAGAAGAAGCGGGTTTATCACGTCACCCGCATGATGCCGCGCCGCGCCGCCGAGATTCTCTCCGGCGGCTCGATCTATTGGGTGATCCGCGGCCTGATCCTGGTGCGCCAGCACATCATCGCGATCGAGCCGTTTGTCGATGACGACGAGATCGAGCGCTGCAAGCTGGTCTTCGATCCGGTCCTGGTTGCCGTCCAGCCGCAACCCCGTCGCGCTTTTCAGGGCTGGCGCTATCTCGAGGCTGACGATGCGCCGGCCGACATCAAGGGCTCGGCCGATGCCGCGCTGCCGGCGAAGCTCCGGGCGGAGCTGGCGGCGCTCGGGCTGCTATGACGCCGGCGGTGATCCGCCCGGTCGCGGGGGAGGATGATCTCGAAGCGGCCTGTCAGCTGCTGCAGCAGTTCTTTCGCGAGGAACAGTTCGACACCCCGCCCGAAACGGTGGCAGCGCACGCCCGTCGCATGTATGAGCTGCAGGATCATTGCCTGATGCTGCTGGCCTGGGCCGAAGGTCTGCCGGTCGCGGTGGCGACCCTGTCGATGGATTTCGGAATCGAGTTCGGTTGGCAGGCCGAGATCGGAGATCTTTTTGTTGCGCCCTCGGCGCGCGGGCAGGGGCTCGCCTCGCATCTTGTCGAGAAATGCATTGCCTGGGCCCGCGGCAAGGGTGCCAAGTCGGTCGCAGTGACCGTGACTCCTCATGGCGCCGACCAGGGGCTGGACCGCTTCTACCGAGCCCTCGATTTCCAAGGTGACGGCCGCCGCCTGCTGCTGCGCCGAGTCTAGAGCTCACTATGATCAAATCTACCCAGATCATTGTGCCGTTTGGCACAACGACCAGTGATGTTTCAGTTTAGATTTATCTTACATTCAAAAATTGTATTCGATTTTACACGGGGGGAATTGCAAATGAGCTTTTTCAGCATGGCCGGCAGAGCGGGCGCGACGACCGGTAGCATCAGCATCGGGCCGGTCTACACGCATACGACGGACGTGATGTCGTCCTCCCGTGACCACAACACCAAGAAGAATACCGGCAGCCTCCCGAGGGGCACGAACTGGTTGGCACTCTTTGTTCAGAAGAAGTTCGACCGGCTTTTCCGCCGCAAGGACCCGGTTGCCTTCAAGCCCGGCAGCAGCCTTCATCTTCTCAAGAACCGCGAGCTTGGCGGATATTTCGATTATCAGGCCTATCACAAGTATCAGCTTAGCAGACAGAAGCGCAGCAAGGGCAAGCGTGCCAAATCCGAGCGGGCGAATTCTTCCATGCCCCCGGTGAACACGAAGGAGGTGCGTGTCGAGTCGCCAATGGACGAGTCCACGCCAATTGCGCAAGGATCCTCACGCGAGTTGATCAAGGAGATGCTTCTACGCGCGCTGCCCGGCCTCGAAGCGGATCATGAAGATTGGCTCAGTCCGACCAAGGAGCGGGTCGAGAAGGCGAAGGCGAGCTTTGACAGACGTATCGAAAGGCTCGAAAAGGATCTTCAGAAGCTCAGGGAGACAAGTGCAAGCGCTGCCCTTATCGACGATGCCGAAAGCGAGAAGGCGCGCTGCGAGCACTGTCGTGACATCCTCAAGGATGCCAGGAAATGGTATGAGAAGCCATCTCGGAGAAACCGCTCCGACTTTTGGCGACGCAATCTCGAGGCAAGATGGAAGAGGATGCATGCGAAGGATCCCGCCAATCAGGATCTTTTCGCCCTGGTTCGCAAGGGGCGCAATGTCGATGGTATCGCTAAGCAGCACCACTTCATTTTGCTCCCCCAGGAGATCTGCCTGCTGGAGATGGAGATCGCGGTCGAGGAGCTGTCAGACATCGATCGCTGGGGCGTGCTCGACGCCGAACAATTTGGCGACCTGATCGAGGCCTTGGCCCATGGCTGGCCCGGGGTCGAAGAGGACTCGCAATCGCCAATACCCGAGGACCGGGCCAACGCCGCCGGCTGCGTGCGCGCACTGGCCCAGCTCGCCAACAAGGGTGAGCTGCCCCGAGAAGTGATTTCGAGCTTCCGAGAGTTCGATGCGATCAACCTGGCACTTCTCCAGCGCGCTCAAATGCGGAAGGTCGCAAAGCAGCGCGAGATGGAAGTCAAGGACAACGGCAAGGGAAAAGGCAAGGAAAGGGAGAGCGACCTGCCGAAGCCGAAACAGCTCGAGGTCGACATCGATGCCCTGCGGAAGCACGGCATGGATCTCGCCGCGCTCCATGCCGAGCTGATGGAGGCCGAGCGTAATTTGCGTGCGGTCGGCATCGACATTCGCGGCGTCCGTGTCGACGAATTCTACATCAAGGGCTTGGACAACAAGGACCCTGAGCAGCGGCGGCGGAATGCGCTGATGCTGGCCCGCGTGGCGCTGATCCAGCATGAGATTGCCAAGCTCGATCAACGATACAACCGCCACCCTGGCACGGACGGAAATACGAAGCCGTCGGAATTCGCGGCGAAGATAACGGGGATGGGTGTGGACAGGGATGGTCAGCCATCGACATTCGTGCCGGCCTACAGCTACCCCTTTCAGGAAGGCGAGGTCGACGAATCCATCGGCGCACGGAGCGAGCAGGCGATCGAGGATCGCAAGACCGTGGATGAGCTCCTCAGTTTGGGACTCACCGCCGGCGACCTGAAGGCCATGAAGCTGCCTGAGGGGAGCGACGAAAAACGCGAGGTGATTCGCAAACTCGGTCAGTTGAGATTCCGCAATGCCGAGGATGTCAGGTTCCAGCACAAGATGCATCGCAGGATGCGGGACCGTGTCTTCAAGACCAGGGCTGGCCGCATGGCGCTGAGATCGGCATTCGGCCTCACCACGGGACAGCTCGCAGCCGAATATCTCCATCTCTTCTTCAGCTCGGCGACCGGCAACCACGACAACTTCAATCACGGTGCCAAGGACGACATGGTCGTCTCCAAGCTGGAGAAGCACTGGGGCGAGGTCATGGGACCAGGCAGCTCCCACCGGGAAGCGATCGCTCACGCCAGCAAAAACATCAGGAGTTCGCGTGATGAGATCCTGAAAGTCGCTGCCAAGCTGGGCGAAGACCCGGAGGCCGATGCCGTCAGCATTGCGGAAATTCACCATTGCCACGACGAGATAAACAAGAACCTGCTGGCGATCGAGCAGATGTTCACGCCGAGGCAGCGCGCATTCATCCACGCTATGATACGCGCCGCCGTTCTCTCCGCTCGTCCCCGCCGAACGACCGGCGAAAGGCATTACGACCCGATCGATGTCTATGAGGCGAGCCGATACCGCAAGGAGATCGATGGGATCCTGAAGAGCTGGGGCATGGACATCGCCTGCTACGAGGTGTTGATCGATCTCGTCGCGTTCAGCCGCGCCGAGGACAGCGACCTCGCTCCCGGTACGGTCACAGCGAAGAAGCTGGATCAATGGAAGAAGGAGCTCGACCCGGAAGAAATCTTCGCGGCGCCGGCTCCTGCGACGCGCGGCAAGAACGCACCGAAGCTTCCGATGAAAACCCGCCTCGAGAAACTTCCGAAGAAGGCGATGACGGTTGTGGTCGAGCACTTCTCCGGAAAGAAATTCCGGAAGATGGATGCGGCGCTGATCGATAGAATCGTGCTCTCTCTTCCCGCCATGGCCAACATGGACAAGGTCTCGGTGCGCGTGCACTCGATAGGGCAGGGCGGCTTTGCCGCTTCGGCCGGCATGGGGATCAGGACTTCCGTCGCTGCTGGAGCCGGTGACCAGTACGGTTGGATCATCAAGCGCGAGGGTGACCATATGCTGGTGCGCTGCCTTGGCGGCGTGTTCGGCTATGTCCAGCCCGGCGTCGGAGTTGGGCAAGCGATTGGCGTCGGAGAGGTCGGCGGCGCCGCCTTCCTCAACGGCGCCGGTTGGGTCACCCCAGGAGTCACGCTGGCTTTCCCCATCCCCCTCGACAAGCACGGCCAGGAGGATTTTTCCAAGGTTCAGACCTATGTGCGGGCGCTTCTCACCGGCAATCTACCGACGACCGAGTGGATGGCCGAGAATGCCGCGCTCTGGTACGAGAGCGACAAGAGTGGTGGGCATGCCAAGGTGGCCGGCAATATCGAGCTGGTGGTCGGCCCTGCGATGGAGACACCTCTCGGCCCGGCTTCGGCCGGCGCCAGCGCGAGTGTCGGCCTCGAGAGTCGGCGTCGCTTCCGCGGGGGCAAAAACCAGAACGCAGACGGCATTACGGACTATTGGAAATTGACCGACATGGACTTCCTGTCGGCCGCGGCCAGCCTTGGCGCAAGCTTCGGTTACAAATATGACCCAGGTATTGCGGAAGTGGCTTCTGCCGCCGCAACGGCGAAGTTGGGCATCGGAGTCTCGGCGAGTGTCGTCGGCATGAAATATGGCAATCTCTCGCTCTATGACGACGGCATTGACTGCACCTTCGACGTCACCCTCGACCTGGGTCCCATCGACATGAGTGGCGTCACATCGATTGAGGAAGCGTTCGATCAGTTGCGACCGGATATGGCGGCGCGCCTGAAGCCCTTGCTCGACAAGGAAACCACGCTCGACAACGGCAGCAAGGTTATATTCCGCGAGGGTCTCGAGAAGCTGCTCAAAATGCTCCGTTACAATGATGGATTCCTGATGGAATGGGCCCTGCGCCCGGAGGTGAAGAAGGAGGTCGGGCGCCGCCTGCGACGAATCGCAATGATCAGGCAGCAGCGCATGCTGGAGACATTGCAGGCCCGCGCCGAAGACGAGCGCGACTCCAAGAAGAAGAGAGAGCTGGAAGATGCATACAGGCTCCTGGACCTGGAGCTCTTCATTCATGAGAAACGCATCCGAGAGATGAAGGATCCCAAGAACCTCAGTTGTTTCGAGCCAGTCGCCATTTACATCATGCCGCTTCTGTTCCAATGGGATGAGCTGACCGTGCTCGACATTCTCGGCATGGCCAAGATCTCCCATATCGGTGTGCGCCTGCAGGACAACAATTGTGCCTGGGTGCCGGTGCCCAAGGAGGAGGGTCGCGAAAAACTGGCGACCGGCGATCTCGACCCGCCGGTCGATCGGAGGCGGCAGCAGGAGATCGTTCCCAACATCCCATTGACGAGTTCGGACGACACCTATGACGAAAGATTGCAGAACACGCTCGATCGGCTCTCCGGCAGCTATTTCCCATCGATTTTGTGACGGAGTCACGCAGCAGCTCTGAAAGCTGACGGAGAATTCATCCTTAAACCGCAACATTGTCGATGAGGCGGGTGCTGCCGAGCCAGACGGCGGCGAGCAGACGCACCGGATCGCTCATCGCATGGAGCTCGGCCAGCGTGTCGGCGTTGCGCGCTTCGACATAGTCGACCCGGAAGCCGGCCTGCACCAGCGCCCGTGCGGCTGCCGCCGCTGCCTGCGCCGGTGCCGCTCCGTTCCGGATTGCATCGGCGGCGGCTTCGAGCTCCTGGTGAATGAGCGGTGCCCGTGCCCGTTCCTCGCGGCTGAGATAGAGATTGCGCGACGACATGGCGAGGCCATCGGTCTCGCGCATCGTCGGCACGCCGATGACCACGGTCGGGATGTCGAGATCGCTCGCCATTCGTGTGACCACCTTCAATTGCTGGTAGTCCTTCTCCCCGAACATGGCGTAGTCGCAACCGGCCTGGATGAAGAGCTTGGCGACTGCCGTCGCCACGCCATTGAAGAAGTGCGGTCTGAAACGGTCTTCCAGACCGACCTTTGCCGGTCCCGAGGTCACCACCTCCGTCGCAAACCCCTCCGGATACATCTCCAATGTTGCTGGAGCGTAGATCAGGTGGGCGCCAGCCTGTTTCAGCTTGCGGCGGTCGCCGGCTTCATCACGCGGATACTTTCCCAGATCTTCATTGGCCGCGAACTGCTTGGGATTGACGAAGATCGTCACCACGACGCGGTCGGCAAGCCGCATGCCATGCTGCACCAGCGCAATATGCCCCTCATGCAGCGCTCCCATGGTCGGCACCACCGCGGTCCGCATTCCCTGCGTCCGCCAGCTGGCAACGGTCCTGCGCAATTGCTCGACGGTGTTGATGGTCTCCACCGATTGCGATCTCCCACCGGGACGAAAATCCGCCAACCTTCCCTTCTCTCCATTGTCGAAGCAAACTCTTTCTCGTGGACAGTGCTGGTCGCTGTCCGAAGAGTATCGCTTGCATAGGTTGTGCAAACGGAGCACACCCGTAGTCGAGCAATGAATGGAATTGGCACGTGAACACCCATTCTCTTCCTGACCGAAAAGCGATCGAACGCATGCTGCTGGCCGACGAGGCGGCGACCGTTGTCGAGCTGGCGCGCCGTGCTACGCTTTCCGATGACCAGGCCGGATCGGTCGACCGGCTTGCCAGAAAGCTTGTGCAGGCCGTGCGCAAGGGCCGGCGTCAACAAGGTGGCATCGACGAGTTCATGCAGGAATATTCGCTGTCGAGCGAGGAGGGCGTCGTCCTCATGTGTCTTGCCGAGGCACTCCTGCGGATCCCCGATGCCGATACCGCCGACAAGCTCATCGCCGACAAGATCGGTGGTCGCGACTGGAGCCGGCATCTCGGCCAATCGGAGTCGCTGTTCGTCAATGCTTCTGCCTGGGGTCTGATGCTCACCGGGCGCATGATCGAGCTCGGCGACGACACCAAGACCGATCTTGCGAGCTATCTGCGCCGGCTGGTGTCGCGCTCCGGCGAGCCGATCATCCGCCAGGCCATGCGTCAGGCCATGCGCATCATGGGCAAGCAATTCGTCATGGGACGCACCATTGCCGAGGCGCTGCAGGTCGCTGCCCCGCTCGAGCGTGACGGCTATCGCTTCTCCTACGACATGCTGGGTGAGGCGGCGATGACCATGGCGGACGCCGACCGCTATTCCGCGAGCTACCGCGACGCCCTCGATGCCATTGCCGAGGCAGCTGGCAAGCGCGCGGCGGGCGATGTTTTTGCCCGGCCCTCGATCTCGGTCAAGCTGTCGGCGCTCCATCCCCGCTATGCCGAGAAGCAGCGCTTGCGGGTTCTGCATGAGCTCCTGCCGCGTCTCGAGGACCTCGCGGTCAAGGCCCGCGCCGGCAATCTCGGTTTCACCATCGATGCCGAGGAGGCGGATCGACTCGATCTCTCCCTCGAGCTGTTCGGGCGCCTGGCGGCGGCCCCCTCGCTCGCCGGCTGGGACGGGCTTGGCCTCGCCGTCCAGGCCTATTCCAAGCGGGCCTACCCCGTCGTCGGGTGGCTGGCCGAGCTCGCCACCGCCACCGGTCGCCGCCTCCCGCTCAGGCTGGTCAAGGGCGCCTATTGGGACACCGAGGTCAAACGCGCCCAGGATGCCGGCTATGACGGCTATCCGCTGTTCACCCGCAAGGTCTCGACTGACGTTTCCTACCTCGCCTGCGCCAGGCTCATGCTCGAGCGGCGCGACGTCTTCTATCCGCAATTCGCCACCCACAATGCCCACACGGTCGCCGCCATCGCGGTGCTGGCCGGCAATGACCGCCGCTTCGAGTTCCAGCGTCTTCACGGCATGGGCCAGGCGCTCTACGACGAGATTGTCGGGCCGGAAGGAATGGACCAGCCCTGCCGGATCTACGCTCCCGTCGGCAGCCATGAGGATCTGCTCGCCTATCTGGTGCGGCGGCTCCTCGAAAACGGCGCCAACACCTCCTTCGTGAACCGGCTGGCCGACGACAGGGCGCCGATCCATGAGATCGTCGCCGACCCGGTCGTGCAGGTGAGGCGGCTCACCTCGATCCCGCATCACCGCATTCCGCTCCCAAGCGCCATCTTCGCCCCGCGCCGCAACAGCCGCGGGCTGCCGCTCTGGGATCGCCCGACCCGCGATCGGCTGACCGCCGCCATCGCGAAGCTCGCCAAATCCGATCGGCCGACGGCAGGACCTCTGGTCGCCGGCGAGGCGATGCCCGGCATGGCGCGGCGCCGGGTCACCTCCCCCTATGACCGCTCCGTGGTGGTGGGCGAAGCCGCCGAAGCCAATGAGGCCGCGGTCGAGGCCGCTCTCGTCGCCGCCACCGGCGCCGCCGCCGACTGGGACAGGCGAGGCGGGCTAGCGCGCGCCTCGATCCTCGAGAAAGCCTCCGACCTCTATGAGCAGGACACCGACCGACTGGTCGGCCTGCTGGTCCGCGAGGCCGGCAAGACCCTGGAAAACGCCATGGCTGACCTACGGGAAGCTGTCGATTTCCTGCGCTATTATGCCGAACAGGCCCGCGCCCAGTTCGCCGCGCCGATGCCGCTCCCCGGTCCGACCGGCGAGCGCAACCAGCTGAGCCTTGCCGGTCGCGGAGTCTTCGCCTGCATCAGCCCGTGGAACTTTCCCCTGGCGATCTTCACCGGCCAATTGGCTGCCGCCCTCGCTGCCGGCAACGCGGTGATCGCCAAGCCGGCGGAGCAGACGCCGCTCGTCGCCTATCGGGCCGTGAGCCTGCTGCACGGCGCGGGCATCCCTCCCGAGGCGCTGGCGCTCCTTCCTGGCGATGGCGGGCGCATCGGTCGCCAGCTCCTGGCCGACCCGCGAATCAACGGCGTTGCCTTCACCGGCTCCAACGAGACCGCCAATCTGATCAACCGTTCCCTGGCCGAGCGTCGCGGCCCGATCATCCCCTTCATTGCCGAGACCGGCGGCATGAATGCCATGATCGTCGATTCCTCGGCCTTGCCGGAGCAGGCGGTGCGCGACGTCCTGGCCTCCGCCTTTGACAGCGCCGGTCAGCGTTGCTCCGCCGCCCGCATCCTCTTCGTCCAGGAGGACATCGCCGACCGGCTCGTGCCCATGCTGGCCGGTGCGATGCACGAACTCTCGATCGGCAATCCGCTCGACTATTCGACCGATGTCGGTCCGGTCATCGACGAGGAGGCGCGGGTGGCCCTCGAGACCCATAAGGCGCGGATGCGCGCCTCATACCGCACCATTGCCGACCTGACCCTCGCGCCGGAATGCGAACGGGGCACCTTTGTTGCACCTGCTGCCTTCGAACTGCCGCGGCTCGACATCCTTGAGCGGGAGGTGTTCGGACCCATCCTGCATGTCATCCGCTACCGCGCCGATCGGCTCGCCGAGGTCTGCGAAGCCATCAACCGCACCGGCTACGGACTGACCCTCGGCATCCATACCCGGATCGAGTCGACCGTCGAGGAGGTGCGCAGCCGAGTGCGGGTGGGCAACGTCTATGTCAATCGCAACCAGATCGGCGCCGTTGTCGGGGCCCAGCCCTTTGGCGGCGAGGGCCTGTCGGGCACCGGACCCAAAGCCGGCGGTCCGCATTATCTCTATCGATTTGCCACCGAGAGGGTGGTTTCGGTGGACACCACTGCCTCCGGCGGCAATGCCGCGCTAATGTCCATGGAAGGCGATGCCGGGCGCTAGGAGAGACTTGTCAAATTCTTTGCCGATCATCTTTTCGGAGCGCTTGCCCGATCTCATCTATATGCCCGTCGTCCTTGGAAGGGTGGATCGTCGATGGCGGATGACAAACGCAACGTTCCCGTAGCGGGCTCGACGGCACCGTCGAGCGATGGGGACGTCTCGAAGTTCCTCGAAACCGTTCGCAGCATGCAACCGGCCGTCCCGCGCGGCGAGGGCAGGGGACGTCTGCTCTTTGCCATGGACGCCACCATGAGTCGCCAGCCCACCTGGGACAAGGCGCTCCAAATCCAGTCGGAGATGTTCCACGAGACTTCCCGCATTGGTGGTCTCGACGTGCAGCTCGTCTATTTTCGCGGTTTTGGCGAGTGCCGTGCCTCGAAATGGGTCAGCGAGCCGGACAGCCTGGCCCGCTTCATGACGTCGGTCGAGTGCCGTGGCGGCAACACCCAGATTGCCCGCGTCCTCGCCCATATCCTCAAGGAGGGCCGCGGGCAGCGGATCAATGCCGCGGTCTTTGTCGGCGACGCGATGGAGGAGCGTATCGACGATCTATGCGCCAAGGCCGGCGAGATCGGCCTGCTCGGTGTGCCGGTCTTCACTTTCCAGGAAGGCCATGATCTCGCTGCTGAACGGGCGTTCAAGGAGATTTCGCGGCTGACCCGTGGTGCCTGGTCGCGCTTCGACGCCAATTCGGCACGTCAGTTGCGCGAATTGCTGTCCGCCGTCGCGGTCTATGCCGCAGGCGGACGCCAGGCCCTCACCGACTATTCGCGCCGCTCGGGCAGTGGCGCCCTGCTGTTGGAGCAGTTGAAGTAAGATGCCCTACGTCCTCGCCGTTATTGTCGGATTGGCTCTGCTGGTCGCCGCCGGAAACGCCTTCACCAAGCTCAATCCGGGACAGCTGGCGCTGGTGCTGCGCCGCTCGGCGGCGACGGTGCTGCTCGGATCTTCGGGTTTCCTGGCGCTCCGAGGCTTTCTGCCGATCGCCATTCCGCTGTTCCTGCTCGGCCTTGGCCTTCTCGGTATCCGCCCATTCGCCTTTCAGCAACGGACGCCGGGCCAGAAGTCGCGGGTCTCGACCTCTCTGCTCGCCATGGAGCTCGATCACGATTCCGGCAACATGGATGGCCGCGTCCTCTCGGGGCGGTTCGAGGGTCGCGAGCTCGGGACCATGGAGCTTCGCGAACTGCTTGATCTGCGCGAGGAGGCGCTCGCCCTCAACGATCAGAGCGGCGTTCTGCTCGATGCTTTTCTCGACCGCCGCGACCCCTCCTGGCGGGAGGCCTGGTCAGCCCGCCATGGGACCGGGCAGGGCGATGGTGCCGGTCGCTCGTCGAATGGCAGCGGTCGCAGCAGCCGCAATGGCCGCACCGCCATGGGAAGGGAGGAGGCCCTGCAGGTGCTCGGCCTCTCCGAAGGTGCGACCGAGGATGAGATCAGGGCAGCCCACCGGCGGATGATGAAGAACTATCACCCCGACCACGGCGGCTCGGACTACCTCGCCGCCAAGATCAATCAGGCCAAGGACGTCCTGCTCGGCGCTTGACGGTCGCTCAGCTGTGCGGCGCCAGCGGGAAGCAGCCGACGCCTTTGCGGCTCAGCCGCTTGCAGGCCTCCCGCGCCCCGGTCTCGTCGAAACCCGAGAACCGCGCGCGGAAGATCGTGTCGTTGCCCCGGCTCACCGGCATCGTGAAGGGGATCTTGCCACGCAGGAGATCCGCAGCCGCCGACTGGGCGGCATCGATGCGCTCCTGCGCCGCGCTGGAGGAGGGAAATGCGCCGATTTGGATGTTCCAGGTGGCTGAATGGGCCGAAAGATCCTCCCCCGGGCCGGGTGTGAGGCTCGCCGCCTCGATTGTCGGTGCCGCCGCCAGCGATGCCCTGGCCGGCTTGACCGTGGTGATCGTCCTGCCGGGTGCCGGCACTGCCTGGCGCATGACGAACAGGCTGTCGCTCTTGCCGACCGACACCGCATCTTCACTGGGATCGATCGGATTGAGGCCGGCACTGCCGAAGTCGCCCTGCGCCGACGACTCGGATGGCGGTGCCTCCGCTTCCGCCGCTGCTGGCGGCGGCTCCGCGGGCGGGACGGCTGCCAGCTCCAACGACTTGGGAGGCGTCTCCGAGGGTCGGCTTGCCGCATCGCCCCCTTGCTGATCGGCAACCTGGGCCGACTCCTGGGCAACCGCCTCCTCGTCCTCGCCGGAATCGGCCGCCACCTCGGCCGGCACCAGCGCCATGTCCGGTTCCTCGGTCTCCGGTTTCGGTCGTGGCACCGGAACCGCTGCCAGCCGCGTTTTCTCCGGTGTCGTGTCGCTTGTCGCTGCGGCGGCTGCGAAGGCATTGAAACCTGGCGGGCGGCCGGCGGCCAGTGCAATGACCTTGCCCTTGCCGGCTTTCGGGAAGGCCGTCTCCAACATCGCCGCCATATAGCGATTGCGCGCCCCGCCCGAGGCGCCGCCCATCACCACGCCGACCAGCCGCCTCCCGTCGCGACCGGCCGAGGTGACAAGGTTGAAACCGGAGGCACGGGTGTAGCCTGTCTTGATGCCGTCGACCCCCCGCATGCGGCCAAGCAGCCGGTTATGGGTGCGGACCACCCGCCCGGCAAAGGTGAAGGAGGGTCGCGAGAAATAGGCGAACTCCTTGGGGAAGTCGCGCTGAAGCCGCAAGCCCAGGGTCGCCATGTCGCGCGCCGTGGTGCGCTGCTGCTCGTCGGGCAGCCCCGATGCATTGCGGAAGGTCGTCCGTGTCATGCCGATCGAGCGGGCGGTCCGCGTCATGCGCTCGGCGAACTTGGCTTCCGAGCCACCAAGATTCTCCCCGATCGTGGCCGCGGCATCGTTCGCCGACTTGGTCACCAGCGCGAGTATCGCGTCCTCGACCCGGATGGTCTGACCGGGCCTGAGGCCGAGCTTGGAAGGGGCGCGCGAGGCGGCATAGGCCGAAACGGTGAAGCGCGAGTTCTTGTTGATCTTGCCGGCCTGCAAATCCTGGAACACCAGATAGAGCGTCATCATCTTGGTGAGCGAGGCCGGATAGCGCGGCTCGTCGGGGGAGCGCTCGTAAAGCGCCTTGCCCGAATAGGCATCGATCGCCATGGCGGAGAATGCGGGTCTGTAAGCAGGGCCCGCCGACCGCTTTTTCGCCTGGGCAGGCTCGGCCATGAGACCGGCGGCCAGCAGCAAGGCAGGGATGATCCCGAGTGTGCCGGCGAAACGCCATGCCCCCGAGCGCCCTGAAGACGCGCACACCTTCACCAGCACCACAAGATTCCTTCTGGTCCCCTCATGGCCTCGTATCCCGAGCGAGGCGCAGACGTCGCGACCATCACCCCTGAGCGCTGGACAGTCGGTTACACCCGGTCAGCACGCGACAGACGACGGCCCAATCTCGAGGACAGCCTCCCGCTCTGTCCTGCAAATCAGCTTCGCAACTGATTCCTAACAAGACGTAAAAACCTTGGCCAATAAATGTCAGCCGAGTTTCGAATTACTTCTTGCAATGATTCGACGATCAGGGGCAGGTGCTTGAGCCGGAATTTCTCTTTTTTCTTCATCGCTGTGACTTCTGGGTGCGACATCGTCGCATTCCGGTCTTATTGTGCACTGCAAAAAATGCCTTGACGAAAATTTGTGCAACGCATTATATCCCTCGCAGACGCGGAGGATGGTATCCGGTCTGCCCCCAGCAGGAGATTGTGACGATGATTAAGTCGTTCGAGGACGTGCAGGACTACGGCAAGCAGGGCTTCGAGGCGTGGATGGCTTCAGCCACCGCAATGACCAAGGGCTTCCAGGCTGTGGCCGCCGAGACTGCCGAATACTCGAAGAAGTCATTCGAGAAGGGCACGGCAGCTCTCCAGGAGATCATGGCTGCCAAGTCGCTTGACCGGGCGTTGGCCGTTCAGCAGGGCTTCGCCAAGGAGGCCTATGAGGGCTTCGTCGGTCAGCTGAACAAGTTCGGCGAGCTTTACGCAGCGGCTGCCAAGGAGGCCTACAAGCCGTTCGAGGCGCAGATTGCCCAGTTCACCAACAAGGTTGGCGGGCCGAAGTAACCGCCCCCATAAACGCTTGATGACGCTTGACGACGCCCGGCTGGGATGAACTCCGGCCGGGCGTTGGTGCATTTTTAAGCGCTTATATGACGAGTCCTGCGCGCCATTTGGTGAAAACCGTCTCCCCTCTGCACCGTTAGCACCTATATAATTGCCTCTCGGACCGAGAACACGGGAATGACGAGCGGCAGACCGAGCATGGCTGGAAAGTCGGGGCGCCCGAAGGACGCCGGGCAGACAGGCGTCATCACCAGGACTGAGCCGAAGACCAAGAAGCCCAGCCTGTACAAGGTGCTGCTGCTCAACGACGACTACACGCCCATGGAGTTCGTCGTCCACGTTCTCGAGCGGTTTTTCAACAAGGGCCGAGAAGAGGCCACACGAATCATGCTCCATGTGCACCAGCGGGGCATTGGCGTCTGTGGCGTTTACACCTATGAGGTGGCGGAAACGAAGGTCACCCAGGTGATGGACTTTGCACGGCAGCACCAGCATCCGCTACAGTGCACCATGGAAAAGGAGTAGTCTCACCTCGTGCCAACATTCTCGCGCAGTCTGGAACAAGCCCTCCACCGGGCGCTGGCGCTCGCCAATGAGCGCAGCCACGAATATGCCACGCTCGAGCACCTGCTGCTCGCTCTGATGGACGACAAGGATGCGGCAGCCGTCATGCGCGCCTGCAGCGTCGATCTCGACGTCCTGCGGCGCAGCCTCGAGAACTATATCGACAACGAGCTCGCGAGCCTGGTGGTCGACAATGGCGACGACTCCAAGCCGACCGCCGGGTTCCAGCGCGTCATCCAGCGCGCGGTGATCCATGTCCAGTCGTCGGGCCGCGACGAGGTGACGGGTGCCAATGTGCTGGTGGCGATCTTCGCCGAGCGCGAGAGCCACGCCGCCTATTTCCTGCAGGAGCAGGACATGACGCGCTACGACGCGGTCAACTTCATCTCGCACGGCATCGCCAAGCGGCCGGGCTCGTCGGAGACGAGGACCGTCCGCGGCGTCGAGCAGGATAACGGCGAGGATCGCGACGGCGATGGCGACGGGCGCAAGAAGCCGTCCGGCGATGCGCTCGAGGCCTATTGCATCAACCTCAACAAGAAGGCGGTTGACGGGCGCATCGATCCGCTGATCGGCCGCGACCCCGAGGTCAAGCGCACCATCCAGGTGCTGTGCCGCCGCCAGAAGAACAACCCGCTCTTCGTCGGCGATCCCGGCGTCGGCAAGACCGCCATCGTCGAGGGCCTGGCCCGCAAGATCGTCGGCGGCGAGGTGCCCGAGGTCCTCAAGGACTGCACGATCTTTCAGCTTGACATGGGGGCGCTCCTCGCCGGCACCCGCTATCGCGGCGACTTCGAGGAGCGTCTCAAGGCCGTCATCAAGGAGATCGAGGCCTATCCCGGCGCCATCATGTTCATCGACGAGATCCACACGGTGATCGGCGCCGGCGCCACCAGCGGCGGCGCGATGGACGCGTCCAACCTGCTGAAGCCGTCGCTCGCCGGCGGCAATCTGCGCTGCATCGGCTCGACCACCTACAAGGAGTACCGGCAGCATTTCGAGAAGGACCGCGCGCTCGTCCGCCGCTTCCAGAAGATCGATGTCAACGAGCCCTCGGTGCCCGATGCCATCAAGATCCTGGGCGGCCTCAAGCCATATTTCGAGGACTTCCACAAGGTCCGCTTCACCAACGAGGCGATCAAGCTCGCCGTCGAGCTGTCGGCCCGCTACATGAACGACCGCAAGCTCCCCGACAAGGCGATCGACGTGATCGACGAATCCGGCGCATCGCAGATGCTGCTGCCGGAAGCGCGCCGCCGCCGCGTCATCGGCGTCAAGGAGATCGAGGAGACGATCGCCACCATGGCGCGGATCCCGCCCAAGAGCGTGTCGCGCGATGATGCCGAGGTGCTGCGCAACCTCTCGACCGAGCTGAAGCGCGTGGTGTTCGGCCAGGACCGGGCGATCGATGCGCTCGCCTCCGCGATCAAGCTGTCGCGGGCCGGCCTGCGCGAGCCCGAGAGGCCGATCGGCTGCTATCTGTTCTCCGGTCCGACCGGCGTCGGCAAGACCGAGGTCGCAAGACGCCTCGCCGAGGTCATGGGCATTCACATGCTCCGCTTCGACATGTCGGAATATATGGAGCGCCATTCGGTGTCGCGGCTCATCGGCGCCCCGCCCGGCTATGTCGGCTTCGACCAGGGCGGCCTCCTGACCGACGGCATCGACCAGCACCCGCACACCGTGCTGCTGCTCGACGAGATCGAGAAGGCTCATCCCGACCTGTTCAACATCCTGCTGCAGGTGATGGACCACGGCAAGCTGACCGACCACAATGGCAAGTCGGTCGACTTCCGCAATGTCATCCTGATCATGACCACCAATGCCGGGGCCCAGCAGCTGGCCGGCGCCGCCTACGGCTTCACCCGCACCAAGCGCGAGGGCGACGATCAGGAGGCGGTCAACCGCATGTTCTCGCCGGAGTTCCGCAACCGCCTCGATGCGGTCGTTGCCTTCGCTCATCTACCACCGGAGGTCGTCCGCCAGGTGGTGCAGAAATTCGTCCTCCAGCTCGAGGCCCAGCTCGCCGAGCGCCAGGTCAATATCGAGCTGTCCGACGACGCCGCCGGCTGGCTGGTGCGCCAGGGCTATGACGAGGCGATGGGGGCGAGGCCCATGGCGCGGGTCATCCAGGAGAGCATCAAGAAGCCGCTGGCCGACGAGGTGCTGTTCGGCAAGCTGCAGAGCGGCGGCACCGTCCGCATCATGCTCGAGGTCGATCCGGCGACCGGCGAGGAGAAGCTCGGCTTCCGTTATCTGAGCCGCGACGAGGAGAAGGCGCTGCCGCGTCCGCCCGAGCGCAAGGCGCTGCCGCGGGCGAGCGACAGCGATCCGGATGGCGACGCGAGACGCCGCCCGCCCAAGAAGCCGGGCAAGACGGCGAGCCGCAAGCCCGAGCCGGCATAGAACCCCTCATCCGCCCCTTCGGGGCACCTTCTCCCCGTAAAAACGGGGAGAAGGGAGTAAAGGTGGTGCACCGCCTCCTTTTCTCCCCTCTCCCCGCGCCAGCGTGGGAGAGGGTGGCGCGAAGCGCCG
>JBIOYR010000020.1:0-29927 GCA_044870245.1 Aestuariivirgaceae bacterium
GAGCATGACGATCCCGACGACCGCGATCGCAACCCAGAAGACGGTGGGCCGTGTCACCCGCATGGGGTGAGTGTAGTCCGCCTGCTGCCGACTGCCTATTGCCCAAAGATGAACGCCAGCTAAATCGCCCCTTCAGAAATCCTTCAGGACGGTCCTGATAGCAATATGATCCAGACGGCGACGGGGGCGGGACGAGGTGCCAGATAGGTTACGGCGGGCACCTCGATCCTCCCAAAGCCTCTCCGAAGGCCGAGCGCCTATCCGCCTAAAACAACCGCACATCCAGCACGAAGGGCTCGGCCGAGATGATCCGGATCGCGCCTGCTGCTTCGTGCCGGTGATTGATCAGGACATTCATGTCGGGCGAGCCCTCGAGCGGGACGATCACCGAAGGCACGCCGAGGAGCGGGGTCGCGAGCGTTGCTTGCCATTGGTCGCCGCGCTGCTGCGTCCAGCTCTCCCGGACCCGCCAACCGGCGGGCAGGGCGGCGACGGCGAGGGTCTCCATCCCCAATGCGTCTGGAACGTCGTAACGCACCATGACGAGAGGCGGCAGCAGGTCGGGATCCTCGACATGGACGAGCTTTTCGAGGACGCACAGCGAAGGGGAGGTCGCACAATAGGTGACCGCGCGCCCCGCCGTGTTCCACCGCCCGTCATGGGCGAGACCATAGCCGCCGTCCAGCGAGCGGGCATGCTGTGCGCCCGATAGCCGCCAAAGCATCATGGGCATGGTGCTCTAGGCGGCGGCACCCCAGGCGATTTTGGCGAGAATGGCTTCGATGACGCGCGCCCCGGCTTCGGTCTGGGCGAGGTCGAGCGGCGTCTCGCCATGGAGTTCGGCGAGCGGGCGGCGCAGCCAGCGGCTGGCTTTGTCTCGGGCGCCGAATGTCTCCTCGGTCAGCGTCTGGATGCGCAGCAGCCGGACGGCCCGGTCGGACTCCTCGATGGTCAGCGGCTGCTTCTTCTCGGCGCGATGGCGGCGCGTGCGCTGCGGGATGACGAAGCGCTCGATTTCCTGCTCGGTGAGACCGGCGGCGAGGAGGCCCTTGAGGACCACCAGCGGCAGGCGCCGGCGCACCGCCAGCGCCAGATCCGCGAGCGACCGAACGCTTTTGCCGAGCACGGCTTCCCCGCCGAGCTTCCGGGCAACCTCTTCGACCACTGCCATTTGCGAACTCCATTCCGGCAATATGCCGTACAATATAGCGGCAAGTTGCCGTAGTTTCAAGGGCCCGCTGCCTCGTCCCGCAGCGACGCCACGATCTCCTCGACAATCTCCGCCGGCGACCGATCGATCTCGACAATGATCGGTTTCTCCGCCGCACCCGGCTCCTCGAGCGCTACGAACTGGCTCTTGAGGAGCCCCTGCGGCATGAAGTGGCCCTTTCTCTTCACGAGGCGCCCCGCAATGAGCGCTTCGTCGCCCTTGAGATAGACGAGCCGCACATCGGGACGTCTGCCGATCAGGATCTCCCGATAGTGCCGCTTGAGCGCCGAGCATGCGACCACCGCCTGCCTGCCGGTGGCCCGGGCCTCGTCGATCCAGGCGGCGATCGCCTCGAGCCAGGGCAGGCGGTCGGCATCGCTCAACGGAATGCCCTTTTGCATCTTCTCGACATTGGAGGGCGGGTGGAAGCGGTCGCCATCCTGAAATTCGCCAGCGAGGCGCTCCGCCAGCAGGGCGCCGATCGTCGACTTCCCCGATCCCGAGACGCCCATGAGGAGGATGATCATCGATTTGACCGCTCCGCCGTTCAAGGCATTAGGCATTAGGCATTAGGCAGTGAGCGGAGTCCTTCTCTACTGCCTACTGCCTACTGCCCACTGCCCACTGCCCACTGCCCACTGCCTACTGCCCACTGCCTTTCATCCCTCCAGCGCCCGCCACCGCCGCCCGTCGCGGGTCAGCAGCACCGCCGCTTCCTCCGGCCCGCTGCTCCCCGCCGGATAGATCGACACCGATGCCGAGCGCTCGTTGCGCCAGCCATCGAGCAGCGGCTCGATGACCCGCCAGCCGGCCTCGACCTCGTCGGCCCGCATGAACAGCGTCGCATCGCCGGTCATGCAGTCATGGATCAGCGTCTCGTAGCCGGTGTTCGGCGCCACCTGGAAATAGTCGCGATAGTCGAATTTCATCTTCACCGCGCCGATCTGCATGTCGGGCCCCGGGATCTTGGCGTCGAATTGCAGCGTGACGCTTTCCTCGGGCTGGATGTGCAGGGTCAGATCGTTCGGCGCCAGTCGCTCGACCGGCGTGGCGCGGAACAGGGTGAGCGGCGCCTGCTTGAACTGGATCACCACCTGCGTCTGCCGCCGGCTGAGGCTCTTGCCGGTCCTGAGATAGATCGGCACCCCGGCCCACCGCCAATTGTCGATCGTCAGCTTCATCGCGATATAGGTTTCCGTCATCGAGCGCGGGCTGACATTGGCGGCCTCGCGATAGGCGGCGACGGTCCGCCCCTCGATGGTCCCGGCGCCATATTGTCCGCGCACCACATTGGACAGCCAGTCGCGGCCGAAATGATGGACGGCGTCCAGCACCTTCACCTTTTCCGAGCGCACGGCATCGGCGTCGAAGCAGCTCGGCGGCTCCATGGCGGTGAGGGCGAGGAGCTGGAAGAGATGGCTCGGCACCATGTCGCGCAACGCGCCGGTCGCATCGTAGAACTTTCCGCGCGTCTCGACCCCGACGGTCTCCGCAACGGTGATCTGGACGTGATCGATATGGTTGCGGTTCCACAACGGCTCGAACATGCCATTGGCGAAGCGGAACACCAGTATGTTCTGGACGGTCTCCTTTCCGAGATAATGATCGATGCGGTAGATCTGATGCTCCTCGAGCACTTCGCGAAGCTGGCGATTGAGCGCGCGCGCCGATGCGAGATCGGTGCCGAACGGCTTCTCGACGATCACCCGCCGCCAATGCCCGTCCTCCTCCCGGGTGAGGCCGGCCTCGCCGAGCTGGCGCACGATCGGCGCGAACATTTGCGGTGGCGTCGCCAGATAGAACAGGTAGTTGCCCTGCGTCCGGCGGGCGGCATCGATCCCGGCCAGCCGCCGCTCGAGCTCTCCGTACACTGAAGGGTCGTGCAATTCGCCGCGCAGATAGCTGAAGCGCTCGCCGAGCCACTGCCAGTCCTGCTTCTTGACCGGGCTCTTCTTGAACCGGCGAAGGCTGTCACCGAGGTCCCGGCGGAAGCTCTCGTCATCCTTGTCGGTGCGCGCCACCCCGACCATGGCGAATTCGTCGGGCAGCAATCCGTCCCGCTTCAGATTGTAGAGTGCCGGCACCAGCAGCCGCCTGGTGAGATCGCCGGCGGCGCCGAAGATCACCAGGATGCAGGGATCGGCCGCTTTGGAATGTGCGGTCATGGACGAACGACTCATCGCAATGCTGTCTCCTGCCGCAATAGCCCCTCACCCGGCGCTTCGCGCCACCCTCTCCCCGCTGTCGCGGGGCGAGGGGAGTAAAAGAGGGGCACCGCTCCTTACTCCCTTCTCCCCATTTTTACGGGGAGAAGGTGCCCCGGAGGGGCGGATGAGGGGCATTCACTACTCACGACTCACTATTCGCTCTTGCCTGCTGCCTACTGCCTATTTGCCGACTGCCTTTGCGCCTCCCGGTGGCCGCCGAATTCATGCCGGAGAGCCGACAGCAGCCGATCGGCGAAGCTCGACGTCTCGCGCGACCGGAAGCGGGCGAACAGCGCCGCCGCCAGCACATGCGCCGGCACCGCCTCCTCGACCGCCGTGTCGATCGCCCAGCGGCCTTCGCCGGAATCCTCGACCACGCCGGAATAGCGCGCGAGTGCCTCGTCCTCCGCGAGCGCCTTGGCGGTGAGGTCGAGGAGCCACGAGCCGATGACGCTGCCGCGCCGCCACAGCTCGGCAATGTCGGCAAGGTCGAACTCGTAGCGCTCATCGTGATCCGGCCGCTCGGCAGCGCCTTTGAGGATGTTGAACCCCTCCGCATAGGCCTGCATCAGCCCATATTCGATTGCATTGTGGATCATCTTCACGAAGTGGCCGGCGCCGCTTCCGCCGCAATGGAGATAGCCCCGCTCGACCCGCTGATCGCGCCTGTCGCGTCCGACCGTGCGCGGAATGTCGCCCGAGCCGGGGGCGAGCGCAGCGAAGATCGGATCGAGATGCTCGACCGTTTCGCGGGTCCCCCCGATCATCAGGCAGTAGCCGCGCTCGAGCCCCCATATGCCGCCGCTGGTGCCGCAATCGACATAACGGATGCCGCGGGCGCCGAGCGCCTTGGCGCGGCGGATGTCGTCCTTGTAGAAGGAGTTGCCGCCGTCGATGATGATGTCGCCCGCCTCGAGCAGCTCTCCCAATCGTGCGACGGTCTCCTCGGTCGGCGCGCCCGCCGGCACCATCACCCACACCGCCCGCGGGATCTCGAGCTGCTTGACCAGCGCCTTGAGATCGCCGGCACCAGCGACGTTCTGTCCCTGCAACCCCTTGACGGCATTTTTGTCGCGGTCGAACACCACGCAGCGGTGGCCTGCCCGCACCAGTCGGCGGACGATGTTGCTGCCCATCCGTCCGAGCCCGATCAACCCGATCTGCATGTCGCTCATGCCTTTCATCGCTGCTTCAGCTGGCTCGGGGCCCGTCCCTCGGAATGCTGCCGTGCCGGCCCATGCGCCTTGATCAGATTATACGTCGTATTGATCAGGCCGACATGGGAGAACCCTTGCGGAAAATTGCCGAGCAGCCGGCGCGCTCTCGGGTCGTACTCCTCCGCGATCAGGCCGAGATCGTTGCGGATGGCGAGCAGCCGCTCGAGCAGCTCGGTTGCCTCGTCATAGCGATCCTGCATGCAGTATGCATCGGCGAGCCAGAACGAGCAGGCGAGGAACGCGCCTTCGTGGCCGCCCACCCCGTCATCGACCGCAGCTGTCGAATAGCGCCGGACGAACCCGTCGACCTTGAGCTCCGCTTCGATCGCCTTGATGGTGCCTTGGATTCGCCGATCGCCGACCGGCAGGAACCCGACCTGCGGCATCAGCAGCAGCGCGGCATCGAGCTCATCGCCGCCATAATGCTGGACGAAGCAGTTGCGCCGCTGATCGAAGCCGTTGTCGCAAATGTCGGCATGGATCGTGTCGGCGATGCTGCGCCAATGGTCGGGCGTTCCCTCGAGTCCGTAGCGGGCGCAGCCCTTGATGGCGCGGTCGAAGGCAACCCAGCACATCAGCCGCGAATGGGTGAATGCGCGGGGTTCGCCCCGCATCTCCCAGATGCCATGATCGGGCTCCTGCCACACCTTCTCGACATGGGCGAGCAGCAGCTTCTGGAACGGCCATCCCTCCTCGAGCGGCTGAAGCTCGGCCTCGCGCGACGTCTGCAGCGCATCGATGAGCTCGCCATAGACGTCGAGCTGCCGCTGCTCGGCGGCCTTGTTGCCGACCCTGACCGGCGTGCTGCCGGCATAACCTTCAAGCCACGGCACCGTGTTCTCCGGCAGCCATCGTTCGCCCGAGATTCCATACATGATCTGCAGTTGCGCCGGGTTGCCGGCGGCGGCGCGCATCAGCCAATGGCGCCAGGCCTGCGCCTCCTCGCGATAGCCGGCATTGAGCAGCGCATAGAGGGTGAAGACCGAATCGCGGATCCAGCAATAGCGGTAGTCCCAGTTGCGCAGGCCGCCGATCGCCTCCGGCAGCGACGTCGTCGGCGCCGCGATGATGCCGCCGGTCTTGGCATAGGTCAGGAGCTTGAGCGTGATGACCGATCGGATGACGGCCTCGCACCACGCCTGATTGTCGTGGTCGAAGTGACAGTGGTTCGACCATTCCCGCCACCATGAGGCGGTCTTCTCGAGGCTCTCGGCGCGGTCGGGAACGAAATGCGCGTGCTTGTGCGAGCGGTGATAGGACAGCGAGAACGGCACCGAGTCGCCTTCGGCGACCTCGAAGCTTGCCAGCGTTCTCATGTCCCTGCCTTCGAGCGGCACCGCCGTGTGCAGCTCGACTGCATCGGGCCCTGCAATCGCGCTCAACCCGTAATCGCGCCGGCGCACCCAGGGAATGACCTGCCCATAGGCGAAGCGCAGCACCAGCTCCATGTCGAAGGTCATGCGACCTTTGACGCCGCGGACGATGCGCACCAGGTCGACCTTCTCCTCTTCTTCGGTCAGCGGCATGAAGTCGATGAGCAGCGCCTCGGCGGTCTCGGTCTTGAAGCAGGTCTCGAGCACAGCCGTGTTGGGGAGATAGCGTCGCGAGATGCGGCAGGGGGCTCCCTCCGCTTGCCGCGGGGCGATCAGCCAACGGCCATTCTCCGGCGTGCCGAGCAGGGCGGCGAAGCAGGCCGGCGAGTCGAAGCGTGGCAGGCAGAGCCAGTCGATCGAGCCGTCGCGCCCGACCAGGGCCGCCGTCACCAGATTGCCGATCAGACCGTAATCCTCGATCGGTTTGGTGCCACCATGATTTTGATTATTCATGGAACAGGATTCACCATGCCCGCCCGACGGGACAACATCCGGGGTCGGGATTGCGTTCCTGCGTCAAATATTCTTATGGCTGATCGGCACTAAGATTTGGGTAGATAATTTTCCACTTCATGCATTTTCGGTGCTTTTTGGTGCATCCAAGGCGCGTTTAAGAGCATTTTCTTGCACTCTTTTCAGTCGCCGCAACCTCCCTCCGCGCGTTCGCAACCCTGCTCGGATCGGCGTTCCCGCTTCCGGCCGCGACGGTCGTCCTGGCGCTCGCCGCCCATCTCCTGGCCGCGGCGAAATTCGCCTCGCCGCTCCCGTCTCGATTCGCCCCGGTTGGGCCGGCCGCCGAACTGGTCGAAGCCTTGCTCTTCCGCCATGTCGGAATCCCGATTGCGGCGTCGCGGCTGGTATTGCTGCTCGTCGCGGTCGCGCTTGCGGCGGTACTTCTCGATGCTTCCCTGTTGTCCGCCCTCGTCGAGGAACTGCTGGCGGGCTTCATCCCGGTCGCGCCTGCGCTTGTACCGCTCGCCCCGGCCCCGTTGCTGTCCATTCTCGTCGAGCGACTGGTCACGTTGCAACGCGTCCTCGCCGCGATTGGCTGTCCGCTCCTTGAGCCTCTGCCGGCGGGCCTCCGAGCGCATCCGGTTCAACCGGTCACGCGACTGGAATTCTTCGCCTTTTCCCTCCTTGAACCGTTCCCGGCCATCGTCTCGTTTCGTGTCCTTGTCGACCCGATCGAGGAGCTCCTGCCGGTTGCCGCGCATGTCGTCGCGTCCCCGCTTGTTCAGCGCGTCGAACTGGTCCTGGCGGCCCGGTTGGCCATCGGATCTCAGCCCTCGTGCTCGCTTCTCGACCGAAGGCGGCAGTGACGGCTCATAAGCAATCGCTCGGCGATCCTTCCGGAAATCGTCGCGGTCGCGCTCGAACTTGCTGACCTTCCCGTAGCGATCCTTGATGATCACAACATTGGTCACGTTGTTGATCACGACCTCATTGTGGATGTTCTCGTAATAGATATTCCGCGGCGGCGGAATCACATAGATCGGCGGGGTAACATAGATTGGGATCGGCACGAATACTGGAGCAGGTAGAACGAATACTGCGATCGGCGGCGGTGGTGGCGGCAGCTCCACGATATAGACCGGCACTGGCGGCAGCCAATAGATCGGTGGCGGCGGCGGTGGAACGAACGCAAATTCGGGATCATCGAAGACGATCACCGGTCGCTCGATATAGGCGTACTCCTCGGGCGGCGGCGGCGGCACGTCATACTCGATCTCGTCGAAAGACTCCGGGGCCTCGAGCTCGGCCGACAGATAGTCGAGCCGGCGGCGGCAATCGCCAGCGTGCGGACCTTTGGGATAGCGCTTGAGGTAGGACCAATAGGCCGCCGGTGTGTCGCTCGTCCGGGTCCGTCGCCAGGTGACCGCCTCGCGGCGCGCGGCGACAAGTGCCCGGGCCCGCTTTGCCAAGGGATTCTCGGGGTAAGCGGCGATGAACTCCTGATAGCCCTCGATGGTGTCCCGGTTCACCGCCGCGATATAGGCTTCCTGTGGCCCGAGCTCGGCGATCGGCTCCTGGCTGATTGACGGCGCCTTTTCCTCGGCGGTTGCCGTCTCGGCCGGGGCGTCGGCCGTGCGCTCGAAGAACACGAAGGGCGCCTCGATATTGGACGCGTTCCACGGCACCTGCGCGCCCTTTGTCGTTGCGTTGACCCTGAGCCGGACCCTCTCGAAGAGCTCGTCGAGCTTGAGCCCGCCCTCGCGCATCATCTCGGTCACCGCCTGGGCATAGGGTCCATAGGATCCCTGCTTCGCCTCGGGCGCGATCGTTCCCGGCGCGGCGGAGAAGGCGACCATCGCATTGGGCTGCGGATCGACCAGGGCCAGGCCGCTGGCGAGCGGCGTTCCCGCCTTTGCGAACGGGTTCTGGCGTGCCGCGTCAAGGACGAGAATCGTGGCCTTGAGGTTCAGGGTATTGAGCGGTCGCGTATAGTCGGAGAGGCGCACCGCCTGGGTCGGCACGTCGAGGTCGCGGTCGATCCTGGCATCGATCGGGACGAAGTAATTCTCGCCCTCCAGCTGCAGGCCGTAGCCGCTGAGATAGATGAAGGCGATCGTGTTGGGCCCGGATGAGGTGGCCTTTTCGAGGAAGTCCTTGAAGCTCCGCCTGAGCGACTCCTGGTCGAGGTCGCGGGCGCCCACCACGTCGAACCCCGCTGCCTGCAGGGTCTGGGCAATCAGGCCGGCGTCATTGGCCGGCGTCTGCAGCTTGCCCGACTGGTAATCGCCATTGCCGACGACCAAGGCGATGCGCTTTTCGTCCGGCTGCGGATTCGCCGGTGCAGCCGCTCCCAAAACGAGCACAAGGAGAAGGAGAACGGCGCATTTGATCGTGTCCCGCATGAGTCTCCCCATCGCTTCAACCCCGCCTTGGTAAATACCCAAAGCAAGGCGGAATTCGGCAGTTTGCGCGGCGGGCAACCGTTCAATTGTGGCAAGTTGTGCCGCCTCGCGCCGAGGCCTTAGCCTGCGGAAAACATAAGAGAAAATCGCCGGTCGTAGATTGCTCGCCGGCAACTTTGGGCCGTTCCTTCTTTCCGCCCATTTCGTTAAGATCACGCCCTCGACACTGGCTCAGATTCCCGGCCGCACATGCGTGGTCTGATGCAGGATTGGCCGTTGCTGGTCCACACGATCCTTGATCATGCCGCAAGCTGGCACGGATCGCGCGAAATCGTTTCCCGCACTGTCGAAGGCCCCGTTCATCGATGTTCCTATTGCGATCTCGACCGTCGCGCCCGGATGTTGGCGAGCGCGGTTTCCAAGCATCTCGGCATTGGCCTGGGAGACGTGGCCGGGACCATGGCTTGGAACGGCTATCGCCATTTCGAGATCTGGTATGGGCTCATGGGTATCGGCGCGATCGTCCACACGCTCAATCCCCGGCTTTTCGTCGATCAGCTCGCCTACATCGTGAACCATGCCGAAGATCGCTGGCTCTTTCTGGACCTGAGTTTCGTCGCGATCCTCGAGGCCCTTCAGCCGCAGCTGCCCAATGTCAGGGGATACATTCTCATGACCGACGCAGCGCACATGCCGGCATCGACGACCCTGGCGAATGTCATCTGCTACGAGACGCTGATCGCTGACGGAGATCCGACATTTCAATGGCCGCGCTTCGATGAAAATCGTGCTGCCGGAATGTGTTATACCTCGGGTACCACCGGTCATCCCAAGGGTGTGGTATATTCGCACCGATCCAACGTTCTGCACGCTTTGACTCACTGCGGCGGCGATGCCTTCGGTTTCTCCAGCCGCGACACGCTCATGCCAGTCGTGCCGATGTTCCATGCCAATGCCTGGGCGCAGGTCTTTTCCGGGCCAATGGCCGGCGCGAAGCTGGTGCTCCCCGGACCGAAGCTCGACGGCGCGTCCCTTTACGAGCTCCTTGATGGCGAAGGCGTCACCTTCACGGCTGCCGTGCCGACCATTTGGCTCGGGCTGCTGCAACATCTGGAAAACCATCCCGATCTGAAATTGAATCATCTGAAACGGGTTGTGATCGGCGGATCTGCTTGCCCCGAAACGATGATGCGCGCGTTCGTCGAGCGCCATGGCGTCGATGTCGTTCATGGTTGGGGAATGACTGAAATGAGCCCCACCGGATCGATCGGAACTCTCAAGGGAGGGCTGGACCATCTGAGCCAGAACGAGCTCTGGCAGCAGAAGCTGAAGCAGGGGCGCCCGCCCTATGGCGTCCAGATGAAGATCACCGATGATCAGGATTGTGATCTTCCGAGGGACGGCAAGACGTTCGGCAGGCTCAAGGTGAAAGGTCCGGCGATCGCCTCGGCCTACTTGAAGAACGAGGGAACATCGGCTTTCGACCCCGATGGCTGGCTCGATACCGGCGACGTGGCGACGATCGATCCGCATGGCTATATGCAGATCGTCGATCGGGCAAAGGATGTCATCAAATCAGGTGGTGAATGGATCTCCTCGATCGAGCTCGAGAATCTCGCGCTCGGCTGTCCGGGAATCGCCGAAGCGGCTGCAATCGGCCTTCCGCATCCCAAATGGGACGAGCGCCCCCTTCTCGTGGTGGTGGCCAAGAGCGACGTCGCGGTCTCGCGAGAGAGCGTTCTGGCACACTTCCAGGGCAAGATAGCGAAATGGTGGATACCGGACGATGTGGTGTTCGTTGACGAGATCCCGCATACCGCGACAGGGAAGATCTCGAAATTGACATTGCGGGCGCGGTTTGCGGCCCACAGCATCCCATCCGAATGAAGGCCCGGACCTCCGAGCACGCTCAATTTACCGACATCACACAGTCGAGCATTCAAGGAAAGTGTTGGCGCGTCTCCTGACGAGTGGCGTCGGCGACGGTGATCCCTATAGCTTCAGGCCACGCTGCCCGGGTCCATCTTCCAGCTCCTTCAACATGCGAGCCAGGGTGTCCTGGTCGAGCCAGTGGCCATGGTCGTGCAGCGCCTGTCGGATCATCCTCTTGCGGTAGCGCGTGGACGGTGCCGGGCACGCTTCCATTGCCAGCTCTTTCGGGGTGAACAGAAGTGCCAGATTGGGGAGGACGGCTTGAAACATTGTCGGCTCCTGCCGAAGGGGTTCTTCATGGCTCAATCAAGCAGGAATGCCATCAAGGGACTGTGGTCTTTGCCACAGAGGATCCAAAAACGATTGGCGAGGAGGGCTGGAACCGAGATTGCCGGGGCTCAAGGATCCGGTCAGGTCCCCTTTGTGCTCGAACCTTCGAGGTTTACAGTCCAGCGCGATCGGGTTCGATGGAGGATGCCATGTATCGCAACGCTGTACACGTCGTGACCTGTGCTGCCATCCTGCTGTCGGCGGCGGCCATCGCGGTGCCGGCGGCCGAATTTGGGACCGCGGAGGAGGCCAAAGCCTTGCTCAGCAAGGCGGTGGCCGCCGTAAAGGACGACAAGGCAAAGGCTCTCCAAATGTTCAACACTGGCGATGATGGCTTCAAGGATCGCGATCTTTATGTCTTCTGCGCCAATGTTTCCGACGGCGTCCTCACGGCGCATCCCACCAACAAGGGCAAGGAGCTGCGCGATATTGTCGGAAAGAAGGGCTCTCCATTCGGACAAGAGATCATGGACAAGGCCGACGATACGATCAGAGAAATCACCTATTGGTGGCCACGTCCGAATTCGGACGTGCCGGTCGAGAAGACGACCTTCTACACGAAGGCGGGCGATCAGATTTGCGGTGTCGGTTACTATAGGGGCTAAGGAAAGCCGCCCCACGAGCACCCAAACGGAACGACCCTAGCATCTCGGAGGGCTGGTGAATGGACCCTCAATTCTATGTCTTTCTGAGCTCGCTTTGGGGTGTGTTCAATTCGAACTTCTGGGCTGCACTTGCCGGGGCATTTGCTGGTGCTGTCGCAGCAAGCAGATTTGCCGCTCGCCAGGAGATGCGCGATAACCTGGAGCACAAGGTCAATGAGATAAATGCGGCAATATCGATCGCTTACAGCGCTTGTGAAGCTTATATAACGCACAAGGAGGGGCTCATTGATCGCCTGGCTAACGCCTATCGCAGTGAGGTGACGACCAATGACGAGGCGAAGGGAGCCCAGCAAACGGGAGCACGTGAAATCAGCCTGAGCTTGATGGAATCGACCGTCCTCGTGGTTCAATGCTCGGCCCTGCAGGAACTTGTCTTCAAAATCCCCTCCGCCTCTGTCATTATTCGGCTTGTCTCGATCCTTGCTCATCGGAACAGCGTTCTGAACAGCTGTATGTCGCAGCGGAACGAGCTGATCCGTACAATGAACCTGATGGATCAACCCGACCGGCTGGCGTTGTATTTTGGCTTGGCCAGAAAAGACGGCTTTATCGACAAGACCTATCCGTATCTGATCAACGCGCTGTCCGAGCTAAGCAGCGATTGCATTTTCTTCAGCTGGCTGATCTGCGAGCTTCTGGCATCAGAGGGTCTCAAAATTCGCGCTGACAAAGGCTGGCTTCCCTCGATCGTTCCTGTCAGCTTTCAGGAGCCTGTTGCCGCGGGACTTATTCCAAACCCGCACAGCTACTCGGGCTGGCACAATCTGGCACCGCGTTGGCAGGAGCTCGCAACTCCGTTTTACGACAAATATTCGAGTGCGGTCGGGCACAATTGAGTTGTAAACGGCCGGGTTGGGCCTGGAGAGAATCACATGGAAGAGACCAGTCGGAAGCCGGCATTCTTGTTCGATCTCGATGGGACTCTGGTAGACAGCGTCTATCAGCATGTTTTGGCCTGGCGAGAAGCGCTCGAGACCGAAGGGATCGAGGTTTCGGTCTGGCGGATCCATCGCAAGATCGGAATGAGCGGCGGTCTGTTCACCAACATGCTGCTGCGCGAGACCGGGTTCCACATCGATCCGGGTCGGAGAGAACGGTTGCGCCGCCTCCATGCCGAGGCCTTTCGTCGCCGCTCGGGTGAAATCCGCCTGCTGCCGGGCGCTCGCGAGCTCCTTCACTATTTGACTGGAGCCTCGATCCCCTGGGCGATCGCGACCAGCGGGCGGATGGAAAGTGCAAGACCGACCCTCGAAACGCTCGGCGTCGACATCGATCAGACCCCGATCGTGACGCGGGACCAAGTGAAGTTTGCCAAACCTGATCCGGATCTGTTCCTCGCTGCCGCTGTCCGACTGGGTGTGCCTGTGGAGAGATCGACCGTAGTGGGCGACAGTGTCTGGGACATGTTGGCCGCTCAGCGCGCCCGCGCGTTGGGCGTGGGTCTCCTTTCAGGCGGCTACAGCCGGGATGAGCTCGAACGCGCCGGTGCCTACCGGGTCTATGACGATCCGGCGGATCTTCTCAATCATATCGACGAAGTCGGCGCTCGCCGCTAGCATCCCGCTCGGACGGCATGGAGATCCGCCCATGGAGTGGCACTACTATTGGAATTGGAACGGGCTCTCTTTCCTTGTCATGTTGTTGGTCAGCCTGTTCATCTACTTCCTCCCGAGCATCGTCGCCTTTGCCCGCAAACATGTCCAAGCGGCACCCATTTTCATCCTGAACCTGTTTTTCGGTTGGACGGTGATCGCCTGGGTTGGATGCCTGGCATGGGCCGTCAGTGCCAACACCCGGAGGTCGGCGACTGGATGACGGGATCCTGGGCCTCAGGCTCGATGGCGCTCCTTCAATGCCGCTTGACGATACGGAAAATGTAGATCGATCCCCGTTGCTCGTGACTGGCAAGCTCATGGCCGGTCTGGCGCGTAAAATGCGGCACATCGATCGCCGTCAACGGATCGGTGCATTCCAGGACCAGAATCCCGCCGACGGGAATGGTGGCAAGCGCCTTTTTTGCACGCAGCACGGGAAGTGGGCAGTTCAATCCGCGCAAATCGAGCGTAGTTTCGGACATGGCTTTCACCCACCAGAATTGCCCGATAATTTGACACTTAGATCTTTTCAAAATAACCTTTTCTGCAGGGAAATTGTCGGTGGGTAGCCCGGCAACAACGGGCACCCGGGAGTGTCCCCCGGTGGGGACTTGATGCTCAGGAGATGACCGTGAACATGGAACTCTCGCGGCGCCAGTTCATAGCTGGCGCCAGCGCGGGTGTTGCAGGTACGGCGCTTGGTGCATGGGGGTTCGCTGATGTCGAGTCAGCCCATGCAGCGGCGATCCGGCCCTTCAAGCTCGCGAGCACGACGCAAACCCGCAACACCTGCCCCTATTGCTCGGTGGCGTGCGGCATCATCATGTATTCCAAGGGCAATCTGGCCAAGGGCGAGACGGCGGAGATCGTTCATATCGAGGGCGATGTCGACCATCCGACCAATCGCGGCACGCTCTGCCCGAAGGGCGCAGCGCTTCTCGACTTTGTTCATTCCGACACGCGGCTGAAATTTCCAATGCACCGCAAGCCCGGATCGGACAAGTTCGAGAAAGTCTCGTGGGACGAGGCGCTCGACCGGATCGCACGGCTCATGAAGGACGATCGCGACAAGAACTTCCTCGCCAAGAACAGCGATGGCGTGACGGTCAATCGCTGGCTCACCACGGGGTTCCTTGCAGCCTCGGCAACCACCAACGAGACGGCGTGGGCGACATACAAGGTCGTGCGCAGTCTCGGGATTCTGGCGTTCGACAACCAGGCTCGCGTTTGACACGGCCCAACGGTGGCCAGTTTGGCCCCAACTTTTGGTCGTGGTGCAATGACGAACTCCTGGACCGACATCCGGAATACGGATCTCGTCGTCATCATGGGCGGGAATGCCGCGGAGGCGCATCCCTGCGGGTTCAAATGGGTGACCGAGGCGAAGGCCAATCGCGGCGCCCGGCTGATCGTCGTCGATCCGCGCTATACGCGATCGGCATCGGTCGCAGACGTCTACGCGCCGATTCGCCAGGGCACCGATATCGCATTCCTGCTCGGGCTCATCAATTACTGCATCACCAATGACAAGGTGCAGTGGGACTATGTGAAGTCGTTCACCAACGCGCCCTATCTGGTCAAGGCAGGCTTTACCTATCAGGACGGTCTGTTCTCCGGCTATGACGAGGCCAAGCGGCAGTACGACCGGGCAAGTTGGGAATATGAGCTCGGTCCCGACGGCTTTGTCGTTGCCGATGATACGCTCCAGAACCCACGCTCGGTCTGGGCGCTGTTGAAGCAGCATGTGGCGGTTTACACCCCTGAAATGGTGGAGCGCATCTGCGGCACGCCGAAGGACAAGTTCCTGAAAGTGGCCGAGATGGTCGCCGAGTGTTCGTCCAAGACCAAGACGATGACCTCGATGTATGCGCTTGGCTGGACGCAGCATTCCAAGGGCTCGCAGAACATCCGAGCCATGGCGATGCTGCAGCTGGTCCTCGGCAATATCGGAGTCCGGGGCGGTGGGATGAACGCCTTGCGCGGTCATTCCAACATTCAGGGACTGACTGATCTCGGTCTGATGTCGAACCTGATTCCGGGCTATCTGACGATCCCGACGGAGAAGGAGCCGACATTCGACGTCTATATGTCGACCCGTGGCTTCAAGCCGCTTCGCCCCGACCAGATGAGTTACTGGCAGAACTACCGGAAGTTCATGGTCAGCTTCCAGAAGGCGATGTGGGGAGCGGCAGCGACGCCCGAGAACAGCTTTGCCTATGATTATCTGCCGAAGCTCGACCTGCCGTCCTACGACGTGCTGCGCATCTTCGAGCTGATGCATCAGGGCAAGGTCAACGGCTATTTCTGCCAGGGCTTCAACCCGCTGCTCGCGTTTCCCAACCGGAAGAAGATCACCGCGGCGTTGTCGAAGCTGAAATTCCTCGTCACCATGGACCCGCTCGACACCGAGACGGCACGGTTCTGGGAGAGCCATGGCGAGTTCAACGAGGTTGACTCCTCGACCATCCAGACCGAGGTGATCCAGCTGCCGGCGACCTGCTTTGCCGAGGATGACGGATCGCTGGTCAACTCCGGCCGCTGGTTGCAATGGCACTGGGCAGGCGGCACGCCTCCCGGCGAGGCCAAGCGCGATACCTGGATCATGGCGCAACTCTATCTGCGGCTGAAGGCGCTCTATCAGAAGGAGGGCGGGCCGGTTCCGGAGCCGATCGTCAATCTGAGCTGGAACTACAAGGACCCAGGGAATCCCACGGCCGACGAGCTGGCGAGAGAGGTCAATGGCACCGCGCTCGCCGATGTCATGGACCCCAATGATCCGACCAAGGTGCTCGTACCGAAGGGCAAGCAGCTTCCGGGCTTCGCGGCGCTGCGCGACGACGGTTCGACCACGAGCGGCTGTTGGATCTATGCCGGCAGCTATACCGAGGCGGGCAACAACATGGCCCGTCGGGATTCGGCGGACCCGGAGGATGCCGGCATCTATTCGAAGTGGGCGTGGTCGTGGCCGGCCAATCGGCGCATCCTTTACAACCGCGCCTCCGCCGACATGAACGGCCAGCCCTGGGACCCGAGCCGCAAGCTCCTGTGGTGGGACGGTGCCAAATGGACCGGCCTTGATGTTCCCGATATCGCCCCGCCGTCAAAGCCGGGAGTCGTCGGTCCGTTCATCATGAATCCGGAAGGCACGGCGCGGTTTTTCACCCGCACCATGATGCGTGATGGTCCCTTCCCCGTCCACTACGAGCCTTTCGAATCGCCAATCGCCAATCCGATCGCTCCGAAGGTGAAGGGAAATCCTGCCGCACGGGTGTTCAAGGGCGATATGGAGCAGTTCGGCGATGCCAAGGACTTTCCCTATGCGGCGACATCCTATCGGCTCACCGAGCATTTCCACTTCTGGACCAAGCACAACCAGGTGAATGCCTCGCTCCAGCCGGAGTTCTTCGTCGAGATCGGCGAAGCGCTGGCCAAGGAGAAAGGCATCACATCGGGCGGCTGGGTCAGGGTGTGGTCCAACCGCGGTTCGGTCAAGGCCAAGGCGGTGGTGACCAAGCGCATCACCCCGCTCACCTGCGATGGCAAGCCGGTGCATATTGTCGGCATCCCGCTGCATTGGGGGTTCACCGGTGTCGCGCGCAAGGGATTTGGGCCGAACTCGCTTACCCCCTATGTCGGCGATGCCAATATCGAGACTCCCGAGTACAAGGCGTTCCTTGTCGATATCGAGCCCATCTCGGGGCCGGTGGCGTAGGGAGGTGAGCCATGGCATTCGAATTTGAGCTTCCCAACCCGCCGACTGAGAACATCGAGACGAAGCTCGGTCCTGGCGACCTTGTAAGACGGTCGGCATCGTCCGTGCCGGCGCCGCAAAACCAACTCACGCCGGTGGCCAAGCTCATCGACGTGTCGAAATGCATCGGCTGCAAGGCATGCCAGGCGGCATGCCTCGAATGGAACGACCTGCGCCAGCCGATCGGCTACAACCACGGAAGCTATAACAATCCCCTGGACCTGACGCCGCAAAGCCTCACGGTGATGCGCTTCACCGAATGGATCAATCCGGATACCAACAATCTGGAGTGGCTCATCCGCAAGGACGGCTGCATGCATTGCGCCGATCCGGGTTGCCTCAAGGCATGCCCGGCTCCCGGCGCCATCGTGCAGTACTCGAACGGCCTCGTCGATTTCGTCCATGAGAACTGCATCGGCTGCGGCTATTGCATCAAGGGATGCCCTTTCAACATCCCGCGCATCTCGAAGGTCGACAACACAGCCTACAAGTGCACGCTGTGTTCCGACCGGGTGGCCGTCGGCCAGGGGCCGGCCTGCGCCAAGGCGTGCCCGACCCATGCGATCGTGTTCGGCACCAAGGATGAAATGAAGCAACACGCCGAGGCCCGCATCAAGGACCTCAAATCGCGCGGCTTCGCCAATGCCGGCCTCTATGATCCGCCGGGCGTCGGCGGAACCCATGTGATGTATGTCCTGCATCATGCCGACCAGCCGCAGATCTATGCCGGCCTGCCGAAGGACCCGCATATCAGTTCGATCGTGAAGTTGTGGAAGGGCGTGACCAAATATGCAGGACTTGTGGCGATCGGCGCGATGACGGCGATTGGCTTTGTGCATTACCTGGTGAATGGGGCCAATAGCGTCACGCCCGAAGAGGAGGAGCAAGCGAAGGAACTGGCCGATCATGACCGCGTATGACGTTGAGCCTGGCGACAAGGTGCATCCCGGCGATCCGGTGATTGTCGACCGCTACACCACGGGCGCACGCATTAACCACTGGATCACCGCCATCAGCCTCGTGCTGTTGGCGTTATCGGGGCTGGCGATGTTCCATCCAAGCCTGTTCTTCCTCACTGGCCTGTTCGGCGGTGGTCAGGCGACCCGGGCGCTCCACCCATGGATCGGGGTGGTGCTGTTCTTCAGCTTCCTCGGCCTGTTCCTCCGCTTCTGGCGCGCCAATCTGTGGGTCAGGACCGACACCGTTTGGATGAAGCGGCTCAACGACGTGCTGAAGGCGCGAGAGGACAAGCTGCCTGAAATCGATAAATACAATGCCGGCCAGAAAGTGGTGTTCTGGTCGATGTCGCTCCTGATCATCGTCTTGATCTTGAGCGGTTTCGTCATCTGGGATGTCTATTTCGGTCAGTATACTACGATCGAGCAGAAGCGGGTCGCCGTGCTCATCCACAGCATCGCGGCCGTGGTCATCATCTGCGTATGGATCGTCCACGTCTATGCCGCGATCTGGGTGAAGGGAACGATCAACGCCATGACCCGTGGTCAGGTCACCGGCGGATGGGCTTGGCGCCACCATCGCAAATGGCTGAGGGAGCTGGTCAGCGGCAAGGGTCCTGGCTAAGGTTGGTTCGGTAATCGACTGTCACGTGGCCCGTGCGGTTCGTGAGGTAGGAAATGAGCAAAGGCGGCACGCCGCGGCACGATCCCATCCCAATCGGGGACATCACCAAGCCGCCTTTTGCTCGTCTGCCCGATCCGGTTCAACTCTTCAGCGCGCGCGCCCGTCGATTTGCGGTCCTGGCAGAGCGCCATGAGCTTGCACCCTATCTTCGCCTCCTGAGCCGGATCTCGGAGGTGCAGGGCCAAGTTCAGCGAGATCTTCCCGTTCCAGAGAAGCCTCCGAGCGAGTTGATCGAGCAGTTCCGGCAATTCGCCATGCCGGCGCTCGACAGGCGGCGTTTGCTCGATGATCCGGTTCTCGAGACGACGACCGACCTGTTGCTGACGAGGCTCGCCGACGTCGAGATGCCGGATGCCGCGCGGACCGGCTTGCGGCTCGCCGCCACGGCCAGTGACGTCGAGCGCCGGGCAATGGCGGAGCAACTGCTTGACAAGGTTGACCCGCCCGATGGAATTGCCGCCCACCTCTTTCTGACGACGGCGCTGCAGGTCCATTTCGCACGGCTAGCATCCACGCTCGACATCACGCGCTTGGTGCCGATCGGCGAAACCCTGTGTCCGGCTTGCGGCTCCACGCCGGCTTCCTCGCTTGTCGTCGGCTGGCCCGGTGCCCATGGTGCAAGGTTCTGTGCCTGCGCCCTTTGCGCCACCCTGTGGCATTCGGTGCGGATCAAATGCGTGCTCTGCGGCTCGACCGGCGGCATCGCCTATCAGGAGATCGAAGGTGGTCCCGGCACGATCAAGGCAGAGACCTGCTCGTCCTGTCAGCGCTTCGTGAAGATCATGCTGCAGTTCAAGAACCCGGAGTTCGAGCCGATCGCGGATGACGTTGCGAGCGTCGGGCTTGACATGCTGGTGACCGAGACAGGCTTTCGGCGCGGCGGGTTCAACCCGTTTCTGGTCGGCTATTGAGATGGACGAGACCCTCGCCAAATCCGGTGCTCGGCGGCGCTTGCCGTCCGTCGATCAGGTGCTGCAGACATCACAGGCCGGTGACGCGATTGCGCGTTTCGGCCGCCCAATGGTCAAGCAGGTGGCGCGCGATCTGCTGGCCGAGGCACGGCGAGCACAGGTTTCGCTGGGTGCGGCCAGTCAGGTGGGGGCAGCTGTTCTCGCGCATCTGACCGCCGAGGCGCAAACCAATCTCCGGCCGGTGTTCAACCTGACGGGAACGGTGCTCCACACCAATCTGGGGCGCGCGCTGCTCGCCGAAACCGCAATCGAAGCAGCGCTGCAGTCGATGCGATCGCCGATGGCGCTCGAGTTCGATGTCGGGAGTGGCAAGCGAGGCGAGCGCGATGATCATCTGCGCCATCTTCTTCGCGAGCTGACGGGGGCCGAGGACGGCACTGTCGTCAACAACAACGCGGCGGCAGTTCTCCTGGTGGTCAACACGCTGGCCAATGGCCGCCCGGTGATCGTGTCCCGGGGCGAGCTGATCGAGATTGGTGGCGCCTTCCGCATGCCGGAAATCGTCGCCCAGGCGGGCGCCAGGCTCGTCGAAGTCGGCACGACCAACCGAACGCATCGAAAGGACTATGTTGCGGCGATCGCGGACGAGACCGGGCTGATCCTCAAGGTCCACACCTCCAATTACCGGATCGAAGGCTTCACCAAGGAGGTGGCGGCGCGCGAGCTTGCAGCGCTGGCACAGGAGACCAAGGTCCTGGTGATGCACGATCTCGGTTCCGGCACCCTCGTCGACCTCGGCCGCTTCAACCTCAAGCATGAACCGACCGTCGCCGAGGCGGTCGCCGACAAGGTCGACCTCGTGACCTTTTCCGGCGACAAGCTGCTCGGCGGACCGCAGGCCGGCTTCATTGTCGGCCGCAAGGACCTCATCCAGCGCATCAACCGCAATCCGATGAAGCGGGCGCTCAGGCTGGACAAGATCCGGATCGCGGCGCTCGAAGCGACGCTGCGGCTCTATCGTGATCCCGATCGCCTCGCCGAGCGGCTGCCGACGCTGAGGCTGCTGGCGCGTCCTTCCGCGACGATCGAAGCAATGGCGAAGCGCCTTCAACCGGTCGTCGGCAGAGCCGTCGGGCCGGATTATCAGGTCGAGCCGGTTGCCTGCACCAGCCAGATCGGCTCGGGTGCCCTGCCGCTCCACCAGGTGCCAAGCGCCGGGCTGGCGATCCGCCCGGTTCGGCGCCAGCATCGAGGCACGGCGGTCGACGCCCTCAGCGCGCGACTGCGGCAGCTTCCTGTTCCGATCATCGGTCGCATCGAGGACCAGGCGCTGTTGCTCGATCTCCGCTGTCTCGAGGATGAGGCCGGCTTCGTCAGCGCAATCGCTGAGCTTGCGAAGGTAGAGAGGCCATGATGGGCGCCGATCGGAGTGTCGCGGATCAGCTTGTCGAAGCGCTCGACGCAGTGGAGCAGGGAGACTATGCCACGGCGCTGCGGATTTGGGAGCCCTTGGCGCGGGCCGGCGTCGGCCGGGCTCAGAACAATATCGGTGCCTGTTTCGCCGAAGGACTTGGCGTCGAGCGCGATGACACGCTGGCGTTTCGCTGGCTGAGCCTTGCCGCCGAGGCCGGAGACAAGGTCGGGCAGCGCAATCTGGCGGCGCTCTATTTCAAGGGCGAGGGCGTCGAGCAGGACAGCCTCCGGGCCGCCGCGCTCTATCGTCAGGCAGCGGAGGCCGGCGATGCCGCGGCCCAGGAGATGCTGAGCTGGATGCTGCTCGAAGGCGAGATCGCCGATCCGGATTACGCCGAGGCGCGGCGATTTGCCGAAGCAGCTGCGGCGCAGGGCACCCCCCAGGCGATGACGCGGTTGGGGATGCTCTACCACAACGCGCTGGGCGTCGAGCGCGATCCGGTCACGGCAGCGATGTGGTGGCGTCGTGGCGCCGAGGGCGGCGATGCCGATGGACAGGCGATGCTCGGTGCGGCTCTGCATTTGGGCGCCGGCCTGCCGCGCGACCCGGTCGAGGCCTGCGCCTGGCTGATTCGGGCCGAGCAGGGGCGGAGCGCCCTTGCCGGTCAGTTCCTGGCGGCGGTGCGATCGGCGCTCGATCCGGAAGCGCTCGCTGAAGCCGAGCGGCGGGCCTTGCTGCCGCTGGAGCCGCTGCCATGATTATCGGCACCGCGGGTCATATCGATCACGGCAAGACCAGCCTGGTGCAGGCTCTGACCGGCGTCGACACTGACCGGCTGAAGGAGGAGAAGGCGCGCGGTATCTCGATTGATCTTGGTTTCGCCTATCTGCCGACTCCGAACGGAACCGTGCTGGGGTTTGTCGACGTCCCGGGGCATGAGAAGTTCATTCACAACATGCTGGCCGGCGCGACGGGCATCGATTTCGTGATGCTCGTCGTCGCTGCCGACGATGGCGTGATGCCGCAGACGCGGGAGCATCTGGCGATCGTCGAGCTGCTTGGCATCGATCGCGGCATTGTCGTCATGACCAAGGCGGATCTCGCCGAAGCCGAGCGCAGGATTAAGGTCGAGGGCGAGATCCGGCATGTCGTGGCAGCGACCGCACTGGCGGATACCGAGATCGTTCCGGTCTCGACGGTGACGGGGGAGGGGATCGATTGGCTGCGCAACCGACTCATCACCGCGGCGCGCGATCGGCGAGAGCACAGCATCCGCAATTGCTTTCGAATGACTGTGGATCGCTCCTTCACGCTTCCCGGCGCTGGCACGGTGGTGACCGGAACGGTCCTCTCAGGTGTGGTGACGGTCGGCGATCGCTTAATGGTCAGCCCATCGGGCTTGAAGGCAAGGGTACGTTCCCTGCACGCACAGAACCGGGTCGCCGGGCAGGGGCTTGCAGGACAACGCTGTGCCCTCAACCTGGCCGGCGAGGGCATCACCAAGGATTCCGTCAGGCGCGGCGATGTGGTCCTCGATCCCGAGCTTCATGCACCGACCGATCGAATCGACGCACGCCTGCGCATGCTGGACAGCGAGCGCAAGCCGGTCGGCCAATGGACGCCGGTGCGGCTCCATCATGGCGCTGCCGAGATTGGCGGCCGCATCGTCCTCCTTGGCGATGAACCGATTCCTCCCGGCGGCAGCGGCTATGTGCAACTGGTGCTCGAGCGTCCCATTGCGGCTGCTGCCGGCGATCGCTTCGTGATTCGCGACACCACGGCCCAGCGCACCTTGGGCGGCGGGGTGTTTCTCGACCTGCGGGCGCCGGCGCGGCGCCGCCGCTCGCCGGAACGGCTTGCCCAGCTGGCTGCCCATGGTCTTCCCGATGCCGGCAAGGCGCTCGCGGCGCTGCTCGCATGTGCATCGCTCCAGACCGATCTTTCGACCTTTGCCCGCGATCGCACACTCGGCGCCGGCGAGGTCGACGATCTCGTCGATCGTCTCGGCGTCGTAAGGATCGCGGCGCAGCACTCGGTGCTCGCCCTTTCCGGAGAGACGTGGCAAGAGCTCAGGCAAAGCCTCATCGCCAGTCTGGAAACATTTCACGCCGAGAACCCCGATCTCCAGGGCATCGGCCTGGAGCGTCTGCGTTTGCTTGTCGCACCACGCATGCCGGGGGCATCGTTCATCGCGATCATCCAGGGGCTGGCGCGGGCGCATGATCTTGCGCTCGAAGGGGCATGGGTTCGCCTGCCCGGCCACGAGGCGCGGCTCATACCGACCGATGCCAGGACCTGGGAGGAGATCCGGCCGCATCTTGGCGGCGACGACCGGTTCAGGCCGCCACGGGTGCGCGACATCGCCAATCTCATGCACCTGCCGGAGCCGGAGGTGAGGCGTTTGTTCAAGGTGCTTGGCCGCATGGGGCAGCTCGACGAGATTGCCCATGATCGGTTCTTTCTACGGGGTGCGGTGAGCGAGATGGTGGAGATCATGATCGATCTGGCCGAGAAGACGCCGGACGGCCAATTCGCTGCGACGGCTTTCCGAGACCGCGTCAACAATGGCCGAAAGGTCGCGATCGAGATCCTCGAATTCTTCGACCGGCACGGCGTGACGCTGCGGCGAGGCGATCTGCGGCGCATCAACAAGCATCGGCTCGACCTGTTTCGGCGCAAGACCGCGGCGACGAGCCAGGAAGAACCGAATGCAGGAAGAGATTCGTCCCCGGTGGGGCGTCCGGACTTCAAATCCGGGAGGGGCCGTGAGACGGTCCTTGGTGGGTTCGACTCCCTCTCTCTTCCGCCAGATTTGAGGCGTGCGCGGTGACGGGCGACTTTCTTAAGGCGCTGCAATGCGCCGCCGACCAGGCCTCCGACGCCGAAGAGTCCTTCCGGCGCGAGATTGCCGCGCGAATGAACGGCTTGGAGCGCGAGCGGGCCTTTGCCTGGCGTCGGCTCAATCTCATGCGGGGCATTGACGAGGCCATCGCCGCGACGGCCAACGAGAACGACGCTGTCGCTGCTGCAGATGCAGCGCTGCGGCTGAAGCTCGGCTGGCCGGATGACAGTCCAGCGCGCAGCGAGGTGCTGTTGCGCTTCGCAGCCGTATCGCGCGCGATGTTCGCCAATCGCCGCGAAGAGGCTGACGTCGATGTCGTCGCGACCCTTGCAGGATTCGAGGAGTGGTACGGCGACACCCATCCCGGACCGTTCTTGGCCCTGTTCGACTACGAGATGCCGGAGACGCCTGTTGTCGATTTCTGACACCGATTTCGATCGCTGGATCGCTGCCGAATTTGTCGAGCGCGGGGCATTCACGGCCTTTGCCGTGCTGGTTCAGATCGGCGAGACCAGAGTGACGCCGCTCTGCTCGACCTATTTCAATGTCATCGGCAGCGAGGTCGATTGGGGTGAAATCACTGTTCTGTTTGCCGGCGCAGGCGCCGAATGGGACGGCGCCTCCTTCTTCCCGGTGACGGCCCGCAGCGGCGGACCGCTGGACAATCCATCGGCACGTCTCATGCTGCGCGATATCGAGATGCGGCTCGATGACGATCGGTTGGTGCTGAATGAAGGTCATTTCTTCGACAAATGGGGACGCCGTTTGCGCATCGATGAGGTCACCGCCCAATGATCCGGCGATTGCTGATCGTCCTGGTCAATACCGATCCCCGCAACGTCGAGGAGCTCGGCGCGCCCTTCTATTATGCCGCGGTGGCGGCAGCGATGGATTACGAGGTGGATGTGTTGTGCACGGCAGCTGCCGGCAAGCTGCTGATCAAGGGCGTGGCCGACAAGCTCTTCGTGAAGCCGGGCGACAACAAGTCGGTTTACGACTGGATCCGCGAGGCGCATGAGCATGGCGCCCGGTTCTGGGCTTGTCCGGCCAATCTCGAGCTCATCGGCAAGAGCAGGGACGACCTCGTTCCGGAATGTCAGGGGCTGATGGGAGCGGCGGCGATGATCAGCGACATCATGGATGGCGCGTGTCGGGTCCTCACCTTCTGAAGGATCTTCATGATCACGCGAGACCAGCATGCCTTCCCCGAGGATCGATGGTACGACATCGACAACCAGATCTGGTACCTGCCGATTGCCGGGGCCAGGATTCGCACCGGCTTCACCAGCTGGGCGGTAAGCTTCATGGGCGAGGTGCTGGTGTTCACGCCCAAGCGGATCGGCCGCGATTTCGAGAAGGGTCGGTCTTTCGCCGTGATCGAGGGGGGGAAATGGGTCGGGTCGGCCCGCGCCGCCTTCGATGGAACGGTCAGTGCCCATAATGAGGCTCTGATCCGCAGACCCGAGCTTTTGGGCGAGGATGCCTATGGCGGGGGCTGGCTCGTCGATGTTCAGCCGAAGGACCTCGATTGGCAGACCGGGCTTGTCACCGGCGCCGCGGTCGGGCCGGCGTTCGACGCCTGGCTGGCGAGCGAGAGCTACAAGAATCGCGTGGAAGGAGAAAGTGGATGAATGACGGCGTGATCCGCCTGACGACCCTCGCTCATGGCGGGGGCTGCGGGTGCAAGCTCGCACCCTCGGTGCTGCAGGCGCTGCTTTCCGGTCAGGCGCTGGCGCCGCTCTCGCGCGAGCTGCTGGTCGGCACCGAGACCGGCGATGATGCGGCGGTTTGGCAGCTCGATGCTGACACCTGCGTCATCGCCACCACCGACTTCTTCATGCCGATGGTTGACGACCCTCACGATTTCGGCCGGATCGCCGCCAGCAATGCGATCTCCGACATCTATGCCATGGGCGGAAAACCGATCATGGCGCTCGCCATATTGGGCATGCCGGTCGACAAGATCTCGACCGAGGTGGTACGGGCCATTCTCGCGGGCGGGGCGGCGGTATGCGCTTCGGTCGGGATGCCCGTCGCCGGCGGCCACTCGATCGACTGTCCCGAGCCGGTCTACGGTCTCGCAGTGATCGGCACGGCCCGGCCCGGTCATATTCGCCGCAACTCCACCGCCGTTCCCGGTGATGCGTTGATCCTGACCAAGCCGATCGGCGTCGGCATCTATTCGGCGGCCATCAAGAAGGGAGCCCTGTCTACGGATGGCTATGCCGAGTTGATGGCGACGACGACGCTTCTCAACCGGATCGGCGCTGAGCTGGCGCAAGAGCCCACGGTCCATGCGATGACCGATGTCACCGGCTTCGGGCTGCTGGGTCATGGGTTGGAGATGGCGCGAGGCTCGGGCCTTCGCCTCATCATCTCGCTTGCGGATGTGCCGATGCTGTCGCAGGCCGCAGCATTGGCGCGCGACAGGTTGGTGACGGGCGCCTCCCATCGCAACTGGGCGAGCTATGGCACGGAAGTGGAGTTCATCGCCGCCATCGAGGATTGGCAACGGCATATCCTCACCGATCCTCAGACATCGGGCGGCCTGCTGGTGTCCTGTGCCGCCGATGAGGCGCCCGCGCTGCTGCGCCGGATCATCGCTGCTGGCTATTCGGGAGCAAGGATCATCGGACGCGTTGAGCTGGGAACAGCCGGGATCACCGTCGCCGATTGATATGCGGTGCCCGGATCAGTCCTCGGGCAGGGTGAAGACCGCGCAAGGCGTGGCGATACCGCGCAGGACATGCTCACCCAGAGGGGTCAAAGGCATCGTCGTTTCGGCGGCAACCGCCCCGGAGATCAGGACGCTGCGGCCCAAGAGCTTGCACAGACCCTCGAGCCGGCTGACCAGGTTCACGGCCGGACCGATCGCGGTGAAGTCAAGCCGATCGGCGGTTCCGATATTGCCCCACAGCATGTCGCCGAGATGAAGGGCCATGCCGAAGGACAGGGACGGCAACCCCTGTTGCCGTCGCATCGCATCGAGATGGGCCATGCCGGCGCGGGCTGCGCCGACGGCATTGAGCGCTGCATCGCAGGCGGAGGACGCCGACCGTTCACCGATCGGAAAGATTGCCAGCACACCGTCGCCAATGAATTTGAGGACCTCCCCGCCGAACGCGTGAACCGCACCGGCGATCCTGTCGAACCAGCTGTCGAGCGCTGCGATCACCGCCTCGGGCTCCATCGTCTCCGACAGCGCGGTAAACCCGCGCAGGTCGCCATAGAGCAGGACCGCGCGGATCGTCTCGCCGATCTCGCGCCGCAACCGCCCTGCAAGCACCTGCCCGGCGCTGCGCCGGCCGAGATAGGCTTCGAGCAGTGCGGCAAGGGTCGACCGTGCGGCAAGAACGGCGAGCGGCGCGGCTGCAAAGCGCGCGACCTCATGCAACAGCGCGGATTCGTCCTGGGTGAGCGGCCTCACCAGGGCCCAGCTGAGCATCGGGCTGCCCGATGCCGGCCCGTTCGGCATCCGCCGGTCAGCGCCAGAGCCCACGACATGATCCTGCAACAGGCCGCCACCCAGCTTGGAGAGCCAGTCGCGGCCGACCTGGCCCTTGGCGGGCTCGGCCAAGCTCAAGGTTCCGAAGCCAAGCGCCTCGATCACCACGCCAGTTTCTGCACGCCACAACCAGACGCGACGGGCGATGATCGGATGCCCCGCCTCAAGCGTCAGTGCCCCACCAGCCAGCGGCAAGCCATTCGCGATGAGCTCGGCGCCAAGCGCAGCCAGGAACTGGTCGGCGCCGTCGACGGTGGCGCCTTCGTCGATCAGCCAAGTCACGACGGCCGGGAGTCGCATTCAAGGATCATGGGGCGGCTGCCCGCCTCTGTCATCGGCTTGTTGCCGCGGGATGCAGATTTCGTGCATGAGCCTGTATACTCCAAGGAAATGGCATGACCGATTTTGCCGAAAGAGGATTCCGATGAATGAACCGCTCCTGGTCCGGCGTGAAGTCCACATAGCGGCGCCGCCTGCGACAGTCTTCGCCTTTCTGACCGACCCCGACAAGATCATGCGGTGGCTGGGCACCGATGCGGCCATGGAACCGCATGCCGGCGGCCTCTACCTCGTCAATGTCGGCGGAAAGCACAAGGCGCGCGGCCGATTCACCGAGGTCATTCCGGTCCACCGTCTTGCCTACAGCTTCGGCTGGGAGGATCGCGAAAAGACGCCGCCGGGGTCGAGTCTGATAGAGATCGACCTGATCGATCAGGGCGGTGCCACGCTGCTGCGCATGACCCATTCCGGTCTACCGGATGCCGATGAATGTTCCAGTCACGACAAGGGGTGGGCCCATTACTTCGAACGATTGGCGGTGGTCGCAGGCGGCGGCGATCCGGGGCCCGACTGGTAGAGACGCTCGATGATACGCTGCCAGCCGGCAGACCGTTCTGCTTGCGGAACCAGGCTCGATCGGCCATAATTTCGCCGGGTGGTATCAAGGGGAAATCGGTAATGCGTATCAATCGAAAGATTCTCCTGCAAATGGCTATTGCGGGGGCCTTCGGGGCCGGCGTGGTCTATCTTCAAAGGCAGATCAGCGGGCCAGGCAACGCCCTCATTCTGGGTTTGCTGGGGTTCGCGATCGCATGGCTCGTCATCCCGGCGGTCGCCGACGATATTCTGAGGGTGCGACGCTGGCTGAGCCACCGCTCCATCTCACGATTGAGTGCACGTTAAGCAGGCCTGTTCGGCCCGGCTGGGCCGTTGGAAAACTGGCGAACGCCTGGCCGTAGGGAAGGGCGTGCAAGGTGCACACGCCCTCCTATGCTGCCTGTCAAAATACAGATTGCATTACGCGAGAATTACAACCCGCTGGGCAAACCGCGCCATTGTTGCCATAGCAAGGTAAAGCCTTGTCAACCGCTGGGCTCTCGATATAAGATTGCAAATCATTCGCAATTGCATTGGGGTTTTTCCCGATGTTCGAGATCGGCCCATGGTTGCGTCCACTTGTGAGCAGGCGGCAGCTTCTTGCGAGCGGCATCGCGATAGGAGGATCGACCGCGGCTCTGGCGCAGGCGGTCCAAACTCAGAAGTCCAGCGATCACAACCACACTCCGGACCGTGCGTCATCGGTGCATTCTGCGCATGGCGACATGGTCACCGTCGGCCGCGTCGACGACGCCAAGAACGGCTTCGACCCGATGCGGGTCCTGACCGATTGGAGCACCGGGACGGTGACGATGCTCCCTACTGGCCAACGGTTGAGGACGTTCGAGGTCTGGGCCGAGGACAAGGAAATAGAGATTGCCCCCGGAATCACCTTCCCCGCCTGGACATACAATGGGCGTGTTCCCGGCCCGACGCTGCGAGCGACCGAGGGTGATCGGCTGCGGATCGAGTTCCGCAATCTCGGCTCTCATCCCCATTCGATGCACTTTCACGGTATTCACGGCGCGCGCATGGACGGTGTTCCGGGAGCCGGGCTGATCAATCCCGGCGAGACCTTCGTCTATGAATTCGAGGCACGCCCGTTTGGTTGTCATCTTTACCATTGCCATGCGTTGCCGCTGAAGCGTCACCTCCACAAGGGCATGTACGGCACCTTCATTGTCGATCCCGATCCATCCCGCCATCCCGAGCAGGCGCAAGTCGCTCGTTCGCGGCTTCTGGGCACGCCCGAGAACGCCGAATGGCAGGAGATGGTCATGATGATGAACGCCTTCGACACCAACTTCGATGGCGAGAACGAGGTCTATGCAGCCAACACCATTGCGCACTGCTATCTCAAGACACCAATCAGGGTGGTGCGGAACAGGCCGGTCCGTATCTATCTCGTCAACATCATCGAGTTCGACCCCATCAATTCGTTCCATCTGCATGGCAACTTCTTCAGCTACTTCGACCAGGGAACAACCCTGACGCCGACCCTGCCAACCGTCGATCTGATCATGCAGTGCCAGGCTCAGCGCGGCATCCTCGAATTCACCTATCAGAACCACGAGGCCGGCCTCTACATGTTCCATCCCCATCA
>JBIOYR010000021.1:0-10526 GCA_044870245.1 Aestuariivirgaceae bacterium
GCCGGCGTGCGGACGGTGTCGACGGTGAAGCTGATCTCGCATCTCGCCAATGTCGGCGACACGCGTTCGCTGATCATTCACCCGGCGTCGACCACCCACAGCCAGCTTGCACCGGAGCAGCTGGTGAAGGCCGGTGCCGGGCCGGACGTGGTGCGCCTGTCGATCGGCCTCGAGGATCCGAAGGACATCATCGCCGATCTCGATCAGGCAATGGGACGCTGACCGTCCGGTCGAGGTGCCAGAGGGAGGCGGCCAGCACCATCAATGCGCCGGCTTGATGGGCAAGGCCGAGCGGCACCGGCACCTGGGCGAGAAGCGTCCAGATGCCGAGCGCCATCTGGGCGAGGATCGCCACCAGCAGGAGCGCCGCCGAGCGCCACTGGTCGCTGTTCGCCCACCGCAGGACGACCAGATTCGCCAGGGCGGCAACGAGCAGCCCATAGGCGATGCCGCGATGAATGAACTGCACCGTCAGTGCGTTCTCGAAGAGATTGCGCCAGCCGGGGGACATGGCATCGAGCCCCGAGGGGATGAGTGCGCCATCCATCAGCGGCCAGGTGTTGTAGCCCATCCCGGCATCGAGGCCGGCAACGAAGCCGCCGGCCGCAATCTGGACGAACACCAGCACGACCATCAGCGCCGCCGCGATGCTCATCGGCCGCCATGACAGGACGCGCCGCGGCTGCCCGATCCCCCAGGCGACCCACAGACAAGCAGCGAAGATCGCGACCGCGAGGCTCAGATGCGCCGCCAGCCGGTACTGGCTGACATCGACCCGGTCCACCAATCCCGACTTGACCATGTACCAGCCGAGCGCCCCTTGGCCTCCCCCGAGCACCAAAAGCGACAGGAGGCGCGGGGTCAGACCCGGCTCGATGCTGCGCGCGAGGGCGAATCCGAGGAACGGTAGGAAAAACGCCACGCCGATGAACCGGCCAAGGAACCGGTGAACCCATTCCCACCAATAGATGTATTTGAACTGCTCCAGCGTCATGCCGGCATTGATGATGTGGTACTCCGGAATCTCGCGATATTTGGCAAAAGCCTCCTGCCAGGCCTCGTCGCTGAGGGGCGGGATGGCGCCGAGCAGCGGCTGCCATTCGGTGATCGACAGGCCGGAATCGGTGAGCCGCGTGGCGCCGCCAACCACCACCATCAGGACCAGCAGGATGGCAACGGCATAGAGCCAGAGCCTGATAAACGGGCGTGCGGCAATCTGGCGCTCGGTGACGGAAGCGTTCATGCGGCGGCACTTAGCCGGAACGCTCCGGCGCGGCAAGCTTGACACTGACGCACCCGGCCGCGCATGGACAGCCATGTCCCTGCGCTGGCGCAAGCTTCTCGGCACCGTGGCCGTCGTCCTGTTCCTCGTCGCCTACAGCCTTTTGGCCATGGTGCTCGGCGGCACGCTGCTGGTCGGCCAGTCACACCCTGTCGAGCTCATCGGCTTCATCGCTCTCGGGCTCCTCTGGCTGCCCGGGGCGATGGCAATCATCCGCTGGATGTCACGAGGTTCCACAGGCTGAAGGGTACGCCGGACAGCAGCGTCTCGACATGCCGGACCTCCTGGTAAGATCCGTTCAGCGACAGGCGGGGCAGCGCCGTCAGGCGTCCGGCATGGCGCGCCCCGAGGAGGCCTTTGCGGGTGGTGACTGCGGCGGCAAAGCCGGCATCGGCGATGAGCGCGAAATCCCTGGGGCCGCATGACGACGCATCGCCATAGGGATAGGCGAAGGTCGTGGGCCTCCTGCCGGTCTCGGCGGCGATCCGGTCGCGTGACGCCTCGGCTTCCTGGATGGCCTCACCGGCAGCGAGCCGGGCCAAGGCGAAGTGGTGCACCGTGTGAGCGCCGATGCTGCACAGCGGATCTTTGGCGATGGTACGGAGCTCGTTCCAGTTCATGGCAAGGCCGCGGCACAAAAGACCGGTATCGACGCCATGAGCGACCGAGAGTGCCCGAACGGCGCGAGTCTGGCGGTGGGGATCGAGTGCTCGCATGGTGCGGTAGAGACGACGCCAGGCAGCGCGTCTGTCGCGGTCGGAGCTCAGTCTGATCACCTCCCCGGGCAGCAGGCTGCGCGAGTCGACGACATCGCTCGAAGCGATGATGTGCTCGAGCGTCTTCCACCACAGCTCCGCTATGCCGTCGGTGATCGCCGGCGCGACGAAGATGGTGAAAGGGCAATCATGAGCGCGGAACACTGGCCAGGCATGAAAATAATTATCGCGATAACCGTCATCGAGGGTGAACACGGCAAGGGGCTGCTTCTCGGTGCCCCGCTTCACCACTTCCACCGCCTCGTCGAGCGATGCCAGGCGATAACCCACCCGCTTCACATGACCGATCACGGCATCGAGGAACTCCGGTGTGACCTCGAGCCCGGCATTGGGGGTAAAGCCGTCCTTCGCTTTATCGGCCGGCAGCACATGATGGAGCATGAAGATGGCGCCGAGACCGCGCAGTGCCGGCGCCAGGAACCTGGCAGCACCGCTCACTCGAATGGCGTCGAGGCCGGCACGATAGAGGGTGCTTCGCCGGATCATGCACTCAACGCAATCGGCGGCTTTCCATCGCTGGCAATCACGAATCGGGCAGCGCGGATGCCGGCGGCAGCCAGCGATCCACAGAGCAGTGCCGCATCCTGGATCCGATCGCCCGAGACCACGAGCAGCATCGCATGGCTCTTGAGCACGAGCGGAACGGTTTCAGAGCTGGCAGCGCCGAAATTCATCAGCACGAATTCGTAGTTCTGCTCCAATGCCTCGATCACCGCATCGAAGCGCGCCGATGCGAGCAGAGGCCCAGCCGTCGCTCTCGCCTCCCCTGCCGTGATCAGCTGCAGCGGGCTCTCCGTGTCGAGCACCACGACATTGGAGAAGGCGGCAGCTCCCGACAGGAGCTCGGCCAATCCGGAACGAGCGCTGATTTCGTTCGGGCTGTCGGTTCGGAGAGCACAATCGACCGCCATGACACGGGTGCCCTGAAGCGCCAGCCACCGCCCGATGCCGGCGAGGAGAGCGGCGCCGTCATCCTCGCGGGGGAGGACCATGATCGACACGCGCTTGACACCAAGGGTCTGGCGCTGACTCTGGATCCAGGAACCGATGATCGCCAGCGAGGCGCCGTCGAGGCCGTGGCAGAGCGCCGGCTGGGCGATTGCCGCGCCAAGATCGAAAGATGGCGAAGCACGGATAGGCGCCGGCTCCTGTGCCGGCTCGGGGTTGCCGGCCATCAGCGTGGGCGGCTCGATCGCCTGCCGCTCGATCCGAGCGACGGTCGACATGACCTCGGCGAGAAAGGCGAGTCCGAGAGCAATGGCGCATCCGGCAAGCATCGACAACAGAACGATCGGACCGCGTTTCGGGTAGGAGGGATCGGTTGGAACATCAGCCCGCGAGATCACCCGCGCAAGCCCCGGCTGGGCGTTCACCGTGTCGCGCGCCCGCGCATCGGTGTAGCGGTTGAGAAAGGTCTCGAGCAGTGATCGGTTGGCTGCCGCCTCACGCTCCAATGCCCGGAGCTTGACCTCGTCGACATTGGTCTCCGAGGCCCGGGTCTTGAGCCCGTTCAGGGATGAGCGCAGCGAGGTCTCGCGGGCCGCCGCAATCCTGGCCTCCTGATCGAGGCGATCGACGATCTTCAGTGCCTCGGCCCTGATCTGCCGGTCGAGATCGGCAAGCTCGCGATTGACCGCGATGAGTCTCGGATGGTTGCCGAGATAGATCGTCGAAAGCTCGGCGCGGCTGCGTATCAGCGCCACCTGTTGCTCGCGCAGACGCTGCACCAGCGGCGAATCGAGCACTGCAACCGAGGCATCGACTGTTCCGGTGCGTGCCAAGAGCTCGCGTATCGCCTTGGCCTTGGCCTGCGCCTCGGAGCGGTTCGACTCGGCAAGTATGATCTGGCTGTTGAGCTCCGACAGCTCCTGGGAGCCGAGCGTTGCCGTGCTGCCCTTGAGCAGCCCGGCCTTGGCACGAAACGCCTCTGCCGCGGTTTCCGAGGCCACGACCCTGCCGCGCAGTTCCTCGATCTGGCCGGCGAGCCAGTCGCGGGCACGCCCGGTCGACTCGGTCTGGGCCTGGCGCGTCTCGATGATATAAGTGTCGGCGACCGCATTGGCGAGTTTCGCTGCCATGTCGGGGATGCGCGAAGTGAACTCGATGGCGATCACCTGCGATTTCGGAATCACATAGACCACGAGGTTGCGGTAATAGGATTCGATCGCGCGCTGCTCCGGTGTCTTTTTTCGGGGATCGCCGATGAAGCCGAGTGCCGCAAGGAACCGAGTGATCGGCGAGAGCGGCACACCACGGCCGGAGAATTCGGGATTGTCGACGAGGTCGAGACCTTCGACGACCTGCTTGGCGATGTTGCGCGACCGCAGCACCTCGACCTGGCTGGTCACCAGCTGCTCGCTAATATCGCGGGCGCTGTCGTCGGCCCGATCGCTGCGGGAAAAGGCAGTGTCGAACTTGTCGACGATGACCCGCGATTCCGCCGTGTAGCGCGGGGTCGCCGCAAAGGCAAAGACAAGGCCTATGAGAGTCGCCGTCAAGGTGGTGATCGCCATGGCACGCTTGCGACGCCCCAAGCCGGACAAGACATCGCGCAGATCGACAGCCGAGGCGACGCCGATTGCCAAGGATCGCATTTCGGAATTGTTCATCGCCGTCCCCCAAGCATCGGACGGACATTGGTGCGGACATGGTAAGGAAGTTGTTAACGATGCGACCCTAAGGTCGCGGCAGATCGGGGCGGACATGCGATCCGCCGTCGAACATGATCGGGCCGGGGCGGTGCATAGTCGATTTCTCATGGCAGTGATGCTGTCTTCAGCTTTCGGCGGCTGCGCCGCGATTGGGACACGACAATGCCCTCGGCGCCGCCGGGCGGCGCGGGGTTGATGTCCGGCGGGGTTTTCGCGGAGGGGCCGCAAGCGGTGTCCGCCGCATCGAGCGCCAAAGCGGGCGACCGGACGGGCTCGCTTCCGCCATTCGGGTCGAGCGGCGAAGCTGCGGCCTATGAGTTCCTCAACGGCTACCGCGTCGGCGCCGGTGATCGCCTGTCGGTCAAGGTGCTGGGTCAACCCGATCTGGCGGGCGAGCATATTGTCGACAGCACCGGAAAAATCTCGCTGCCCCTGGTCAGTGATCTGCAGGTCCGCGGCCTCACCACCTCGGCAATCGAAAGCCTTATTGCCGAGCGCCTGCGCGCCGGGTTTCTGCGCAATCCGAGCGTCGCGGTGCAGATCGTCGGCACCCGTCCCTTTTTCATTCTCGGGCAGGTCAATCAGGCGGGCGGCTTTCCCTATCAGACCGGCATGACGGTGCAGAATGCCATCGCCGTCGCGGGCGGCTACACGCCGCGCGCCGATGAGGGTGCGGTGCTCGTCACCCGGAAATCGGCTGACGGAACCCGAACCTTCCGCGTCCCGGTGACGACCTATGTCTATCCCGGCGACACCATCTACATCCGGGAACGCTGGTTCTAGGAATGACCCGACGCGGCACGAACCCTCTGCGGATCGTCCATGTCTTCCGCGCCGCGATGGGCGGGCTCTACCGCCATGTCCGCGATCTCGCACGCGGCCAGGCAGAGGCCGGTCACGAGGTCGGCGTGATGTGCGACGCGACACCGGTCATCCCGCCTGAGGATCTCCTGTTCCAGTGGTGCCGCCTCGGCATTCATCGGCTTGCCATGACGCGACTGCCCGGCGCCGGCGACCTGGTGACAGTACAGCGCATCGCCCGACAGCTTGCACGATTGCGGCCCGACATCATTCATGGCCATGGCGCCAAGGGCGGGCTCCATGCCCGGCTCGCCGGGCGGCTCATCGCCACGCCAACGGTCTACACCCCACATGGCGGCAGCCTTCATTATCGATGGTCAACGCTCGAAGGAATGGCTTATCTCGGGACCGAGCGGGTGTTGCGCGGCATCACCAGCGGCCTCATCTTCGTGTGCTGCCACGAGCGCGATGTCTTTGACGGTTTGATCGGTCTTGGCGACCAGCCGTGCCGGGTCATCCACAACGGCTTGTGGCCCGAGGAATTCGACCCTGTTGTGCCAGATCGCGACGCTGCCGATCTCCTGTTCATCGGCGAGCTCCGATGGCTCAAGGGCACCGATGTGCTGGTCGAGGCGGTCGCGCTGGCGGCGCCGCAGCGCCGACTCCGGCTGGCGATCATCGGCTCGGGCCGTGACGAGAAGAGCTTGCGCCAGCAGGTCCAAACGAGAGGCATCGACCATCTCGTCAGCTTTCATGGCCCCCTGCCCGTCCGGCAGGCTCTGCAACGTGGCCGCCTGGTTGTCCTGCCGTCGCGCGCCGAGTCGTTTCCTTATGTAATGCTCGAGACGATGGCTGCCGGACGCCCGCTCATCGCCAGCCGGACCGGGGGTATTCCGGAGCTGGTCCCAGCCTGCAGCCTGGTGGCACCCGGCGATTCCCGCGCCCTTCTTGCAGCTGTCGAAGCCGCGCTCAGCGACTCCTCGGGCGAAGCCAGGGCACGGTCGCAGGCGCAAGCCATGGCGCAGCGCTTCAACGCATCCCGCATGACCGAGGCGGTCATCGGCCTCTATAGGACCGCTCTCCGCCGCCTGACCCTGTCCTGAAATGATACGGCGGCAGGGCGGCCCAAGAGTTGCTCTGGCCGGCTCAATTAGAATGACTGCCGGGGACCAGCGCAGATGGCGCAACAGAATCACCGCAAGGTCGCAAGCCTTCCACAGCGGCGGCGCGACGGCCTGCCGTCGAAGACCACAGGCAAGCCGCGGCTCGCCGCCACGCCGCTGGTGCATGATCCAGTCAGAGGGCCGCTGATCTCGCGCAGCGTGGTTCAAGGTCTCGCCGCCTTCGGCGAGGGCTTCGTGATCATCAGCGTGGGCATCGCGCTGCTGCTTTCCCATGTGCAGCCGGATGACGGCTTCACCCTCATGACCTATGGCGCGGCGCTCGCCATCGGCACGCCCGCCATTGTGCTCCTGTTCCACATCCGAAGGCTCTACACCATCGAGGCGTTGCTAAAGCCGGCGCGGGTCGTCGGCGGTCTCAGCGCCACCTTCATGGCAGTATTTGCTGCCTTCGCCGGGGTCATGTTTCTCAGCAAGACAGGCTCCCATTTCTCTCGCCTCTGGCTGGCATCATGGCTGTCGAGCAGCCTTGCCCTGACAATCCTCTACCGCCTCGCGGCAGCGCGGCACCTGCGGCGATTGAAAAACAATGGGCAGCTGCTTCGCCGCTGCGCCCTGGTTGGTGGCGGCGAGCCGGCCCGTCGCCTGGTGGAAGCGCTGGAGAGCACGGCCACCGACATCGAGATCGTCGGCGTGTTCGACGATCGCCACGATCACCGCTCGCCGGCGACGATCGGCCGCCATCGAAAGCTTGGAACGATTGCCGAGCTCGTCGAGTTTGCGCGCCGCTCACGCGTCGATCTTCTGGCCGTCACCTTTCCGCTCACCGCCGAGTCCCGTCTCATGCAGGTGCTGAGGCAGCTCCGGGTCCTTCCGGTGGATATCCGGCTGAGCGCTCACATGCAGGGCCTGCGCTTTCGGCCGCGGGCCTATTCCTATGTCGGCGCGGTTCCCTTTCTCGACCTTGCCGACAAGCCGATCGCCAATTGGGCTTCGCTGGTCAAGGGCTTCGAGGACAAGCTCCTGGCCAGCCTCGCCCTGATCGGACTCTCGCCGCTGATGGCGATGACGGCGCTGGCGATCAAGCTCGACAGCCGCGGTCCGGTGCTGTTCCGCCAGAAGCGCTACGGCTTCAACAACGAGCTGATCGAGATCTTCAAATTTCGCTCGATGCATGTCGAAAGCTCGGATCCCGATGCCGTTCGCCTGGTGACACGCGACGACAAGCGAGTGACGCGAGTCGGCCGTTTCATCAGGAAATGGAGCATCGACGAGCTGCCGCAACTGTTCAACGTGCTGAACGGCACCCTCTCGCTGGTCGGTCCACGACCGCATGCGCGCGAGGCCAAGGCGCGCGACCGGCTCTATGCCGAGGTGGTCGATGGCTATTTCGCACGCCACCGGGTCAAGCCCGGGATCACCGGCTGGGCCCAGATCAACGGCTGGCGCCGCGAAACCGACACGGAGGAGAAGCTTAGCCGCCGCGTCGACCATGACCTCTACTACATCGAGAACTGGTCGATGATGCTCGACCTCTTCATCATCGCAGCGACACCCTTTGCGCTGCTCAAGGGCGACAATGCATATTGAAGCCGAAGCCGCGATGCCGCTGCGGCTCCTGCAGCATGCGATGCTGTGGCTGTTCATCACCGCGGGCTGTCTCGTTTCCATCGAGCCATCGCCCTATGAGATGCTGTTTCCGCTGCTGGTGCTCGTGTTCCTGCCGTTCGGCCTGCGCCTGACAGGCGCGGCAGCCCCGCTCGTGGTTTTCCTGTTGCTCTACAATCTCGGCGGCGCGGCAAGCCTCGTCCCCTATCTCGGCGATGATGTCGGCGAACGGTTCGTCGCCATCTCCTTCTTCATGGCGCTCACTGCCGTTCTCTTCGCGGCACTCGTTGCAGAGGATACGGAGCGCCGTATGCGGATCATCCGCAGCGCCTGGATCATGGCCGCGCTCGTCGCCTCGGTGCCGGCGATCCTCGGCTATTTCGATATCGCCGGCACGGCCGCCAAATTCGCGCCGATCGGCCGCGCCCAGGGCACCTTCAAGGACCCGAACGTCTATGCAACCTTCCTCGCTCCGCCGATCGTCTTTCTCATGCAGTCGCTGATGATCGGCTCCGCGCGCCGACCGCTCCTGCCGGGGGCGGTGCTGCTCGTCCTGCTTGCCGGCTTGTTCCTCTCCTTCTCGCGCGGCGGCTGGGGGGTCGCCGCCGGCTCGGTTTTCGTCATGGCCGGAGTGACCTTCATCACCACGCCCGATTTCAGGTCGCGCAGCCGGCTCCTGATCTCGACCATCATCGGCGCGATGTCGGTGGTGGCGCTCTGCACCGCTGCGCTGACGCTCGAGCCGGTCCGGGAGATCTTTGTCGAGCGCTGGAGCCTCCATCAAAGCTATGATGTCGGCGAGACCGGACGCTTCGCCAATCAGCTCAATGCCATCCCGATGCTCCTCGAAAGCCCAAATGGCCTTGGTCCGCAGCGCTTCTATCTGACCTTCGGCAGCGACCCCCACAATGTCTATGTCAACGCCTTTGCCTCTTACGGCTGGCTCGGGGGGCTTGCCTATTTCCTCCTCATTGCAGCGGCATTGAGCACCTGCTGGAGAATCATGCTCACGCCGTCACCATGGCGGAACCATGCCATCGCCGTCGCCGCGCCGCTCATCATGATCATCATCCAGGGCATGCAGATCGACACCGATCACTGGCGCCATTTCTATCTGCTGCTCGGGCTCTCTTTCGGGCTGCTCAGTGCGACCTGGGACCGGGCGCGCCGCTCTGAAACTCCCGCTCGAGCCTTGCCTCGAGCTCCACCAGGTCGTCGGGGAGCGGCATCCCCATGGCACGCATCTGGGCCAGCTTCTCCCGGATGAGCTCGTAGAGCTCATGCTTGTCCTCGGGCTGATCCTCGAGCTCGGCGAGCAGCGCCCCGATCTGAGCCTTCAATTCCTCAAACGCCATGGAGATCTCTCCTGCTTGACATGGGAGCCCGCCTCTCCCTGAAAATGGAGCATGATGCTCTAGGCCCGAAAACACCACGCGAACACCTCCAATGGCAATCAATTTCCGGCATCAGGACATCATCTCGCTGGCGCGCCAGCTGGGGCGGGTGACCGTCGAGGAGCTTGCCACCCGCTATGGGGTCACCCCCCAGACCATTCGCAAGGACCTTAACGAGCTGTGCGACCAGCGCATCCTGACCCGCACCCATGGCGGGGCCGTTCTTGCATCGGGGGTGGAAAATGTCGCCTATGAAGCGCGCCGCAAGATGGCGGAAGCGGAAAAACAGCGCATCGCCGCCCGCGCTGCCGCCCTCATTCCCAACCATTCCTCGCTGTTCATCAATATCGGCACAACCACCGAGGAGGTGGCGCGCCACCTGACCCGCCATGAGGGTCTGCTGGTCATCACCAACAATATCCATGTCGCCAGCATCCTGATGCCCGCGCCGGGGATCGAAGTGATCCTGGCCGGCGGTCTGCTGCGCCGGGCCGACGGCGGAATCGTGGGCGAGGCGGCCATCGACCTGATCCGCCAATTCAAGGTCGACCACGCGGTAATCGGTGTCTCTGCCATCGACGAGGAAGGGGCGCTGCTCGATTTCGATTATCGCGAGGTGCGCGCCGCTCAGGCGATCATCGAAAACGCCCGCAAGGTCATACTGGTAGCCGATTCCATCAAATTCACCCGCTCGGCGCCGGTCCGGATCGCCCATATTTCGGAGATCGACATCTTCGTCACCGACCGGGCGCTGCCGGAACAGGTGGCGACCGCCTGCCGCAAAAGCGAGGTTCAGGTCGAGGTCGTCACCGGTCCCGAGGGACAGCAGGAACTGCCGCTGGATTGACAAGGGCTGTTTTCATTTGCATTTCGTTTATTTTCATATAGCGTAA